>NZ_JBUZJI010000008.1:0-23155 GCF_055282735.1 Nocardioides sp. B129/18
CGGGCACGGGCTCCACGGGCCCGGCCCAGGCGCCGCCGCGCACCTCGACCGGCGCGACGCCCCTCGGACCCGAGCCGGGAGCGGCGCTCGTGCCGTTCCACGGCCCCCACCAGGCCGGCGTCACGACCCCGCCGCAGGCCCACCTGTCCCTGCTGGGGCTGGACCTGCGCCGCGGCGTCGACCGCGCCGGCCTCGGACGCCTGCTCGGGCTGCTCAGCGACGACGCCCGTCGCCTGAGCGTCGGCCTGCCGGCGCTGGCCGACTCCGAGCCCGAGCTCGCCGCCCGCCCGGCCCGGCTGACGGTCACCCTGGGCCTGGGTCCCGCGGTGATGAGCGACCTGCTCGGGAGGCCCGACGCGCTGGCGCCGCTGCCGGCCTTCCGCACCGACCGTCTCCGTCCGGAGTGGGGCCAGAGCGACCTCGCCGTCCAGCTGTGCTGCGACGACCCGATCACGCTGGCCCACGCCCGTCGGATGCTGCTCAAGGACGCCGCCGCGTTCACCCGCGTGCGCTGGATCCAGGACGGCTTCCGGCGCGGGGCCGGCATGGACGCCGCGGGGGCGTCGATGCGCAACGTCATGGGGCAGGTCGACGGCACCGGCAACCCGCAGGAGACCGACGCGGACTTCGCCTCGCTGCTGTGGTCGCGACGGGCCGGGCTCGAGGGCGCCACCACGATGGTGGTGCGGCGCATCCGCACCCTCCTCGACACCTGGGACGCCGTCGACCGCGTCGGTCGCGAGGCGGTGATCGGCCGTCGACTCGCCACCGGGGCGCCCCTGACCGGCGAGCACGAGGACGATCCGCTCGACCTCGAGGCCGTCGACGACCTGGGCCTGCCGGTGATCGATCCGGCCAGTCACGTCGCGCGCGCCCACAGCAGCGATCCGCGCGAGCGGTTCCTGCGCAGGCCCTACAACTACGTCGTCCCGGACGCCTCGCGGCCGACGGGGGAGGACGCCGGCCTGGTGTTCGTCGCGTTCTGCGCCGACGTCGCGCGGCAGTTCGTCCCCGTCCAGCGGCGGCTGGCCGCCCAGGATCGCCTCAACCAGTGGATCAGCGCCATCGGCTCGGGGGTCTACCTCGTGCCGCCCGGGGCCGCCGAGGGGGAGGTGGTGGGCGCCGCCCTCCTCGCCTGAGCGCGGCTCCGCGACCCCGACCACCCGGTTCCCGCACGACCACCCGCACGACCACCGCACGACCACCGCACCACCACGCGCACGACCACCGGCGCGACACACTTGACCCAGCACCACCGATCAGGACCAGGAGCCCTCGATGGCCAAGAACTCCCCGAACCTCCCGCCGCTGCCCGACGACGAGGGCAGGCGCGCCGATGCCGCTCGACAGCGTCGCGAGAACGCCGCCGCGGCCCTGAAGGTGCAGCGTCGTGCGCAGCTGCGGCGCCGCCTGCTGGTGCAGTCGGCGATCGGCCTCGTCGTCGTGCTGATCGCCGTCGGCGTCACGGTGCTGGCGCTGCGCAGCGGCGACGACAAGCCCACCGCCTCCGACGTCTCCGCTCCCGCGCAGGTCTCCGCCGACGGCTCCTTCGCCGTGGGCGCCGCGGCCTCCTCCTCGGCGAAGCCGAAGGTCACCCTGCAGGTCGTCGAGGACTTCCAGTGCCCGATCTGCCGACAGTTCGAGGAGTCCGGGGGCCGTGAGCTCCTCGCGCAGTACGCGCAGTCCCAGGACGTCCGTGTCGAGTACCGCGGCGTCGCCTTCCTCGACCGGCAGTCGAGCACCCAGTACTCCACCCGGGCGCTGAACGCCTCGGCGTGCGTGATGCCCTCGGGCAGCGAGGTCTGGCTGGCCTTCCACCGCTCGCTCTTCGACCAGCAGCCGCCCGAGGGCGGCGACGGCCTGCCCGACTCCACCCTGATCAGCCTGGCCGAGAAGGCGGGCGCGAAGGACGTCTCCTCCTGCATCCAGGACCGTCGCTACGAGGACTGGACGGCCGCGACCACCCAGGACTTCTTCGACGGCGGCGGCACCGGCACGCCGACGATCTACCTCGACGGGAAGCCGCTCTCCAACCCGGCGCCGGCCGCCGTCAAGGCCGCCGTCGACGCCGCCTTGGCGAAGTGAGCGGGGGGAGTGTCACAGTGGACCCGATGAGCCAGACCCTGACGACCTCGCGGCCGGAGGACCCCGACCTGCCCGACGACGACCGCCTCGACGCCTCCGGGCGTCCGCTGCCCTCGTGGCGCGCCTACGGCATCGCCCTGATCGTGCTCGGCGGGATCGGCCTCGCGGCCGCGTTCACGCTGATGGTCGACAAGGTCAAGATCCTGCAGAACCCGGACTTCCGGCCCTCCTGCGACATCAACCCCGTGCTCTCGTGCGGCTCGGTGATGGTCACCGACCAGGCGTCGGTCTTCGGGTTCCCCAACCCGATGCTCGGCCTGATCGGCTTCAGCATCGTGGTGACGATGGGCGTCCTGTACGCCAGCGGGGTGCACCCGCCGCGGTGGATGCAGATCGGCCTGGCCGGCGGCGCGCTGGCCGGCGTCGTCTTCGTGCACTGGCTGGCCTACCAGTCGCTTTACGAGATCGGCGCGCTGTGCCCCTGGTGCATGGTCGTGTGGGCCGTCACCCTGCTGCTCTCGGTGTGGACCTGGACGCTGACGGTGCGCGAGCTGCGTCCCGACAGCGACGTCGCCGCGGTGCTCTTCGACGTCCGATTCCTCATCGTGGTGCTCTGGTATCTCGGGTTCGGCATCGCGATCCTCGTGCGGTTCTGGGACTACTGGAGCACGCTGCTGTGAGCCGCGACCGCTCCCGCCGGCGCCTCCTGCCGGTCCTGCTCCTGACGCTGTTCGGCCTGCCGATGGCGCTCGGCGTCGCCCTGGCCTCCCCGGCCTCGGCCCACGCCGCGCTGGTGTCCTCCGACCCCTCCGACGGCGCCCGCCTCACCGCGGCGCCCGGACGCGTCGACTTCACCTTCTCCGAGGACATGGCGGCCCCCGCCTACGTCGTCGTCACCGGCCCCGACGGCGCGAGCGTCACCTCGGGCAAGCCGACCATCGACGGCGCCGTGGTCAGCCAGCGCCTCGCCGCGGGCCTGCCCGCGGGGACGTACACGATGGCCTACCGCGCGGTCTCCGCCGACGGCCACCCCGTCACCGGCCAGCTGTCCTTCAGCGTCGCCGACGGCGCCTCCGCGCCGGAGACCCTCACGCCCTCGGCGAGCACCACGGGGTCGGCGACGGCGATGGCCAGCCCCGACGCCGCGCCCTCCGACGCCGCGCCCTCCGATGCCGCGCCCTCCGATGCCGCTCCTTCCACGGCTGCGGCCACCCCGAGCGACGGCGACTCCGGCGGCTCCTCGGCGGCCCTGCTGGTCGGCGTCCCGGTGGCCCTGGTCGTCGTCGCCGGCGGACTGTGGGCGCTCTCGCGGCGCCGTCCCGATGCCGGATCCGATCGTGGGGGCACCCAGGCGTGAGCGCACCTGACGTCCGCACGGTCCGGTCCATCCGGAGCCGGCTGGCCGCCGTGGTCACCGCGGCCGGACTCCTCGCCCTCGTCCTCATGCTGCGGCTCGGGGGCGGCGGCTACGTGCCCGTGCCAGCAGGCCTGCCGGACCCCGGGCGCCTCACCTCGTGGGCGCTGCCCCTGGCCACCGGCGCCGCGCTCGCGCTCGGCGTGCTGGTCACCGGGGCGCTGCTGGTGCCGCTGCTGACCGTCACCGCCGAGAGCGGCCAGGACCTGCGCGGACGCGGTCTGCGGGCCGTGCGCGCCGTCCGGCCGCTGGCGCTGGGCTGGGCGGTCGCGGCCCTCGCCGCGCTCGTGCTGACCTGGTCCGACCAGTTCGCGGTGCCGCTGAGCCGCTTCGACCTGCGCGACGTCTACGGCTTCGCCCGCCAGGTCGACCAGGGCCAGGCGCTGCTCGTGCAGGCCGGGCTGGCGCTGGTCGTCGCCGTGTCGTCGCGCTGGGTGCTGCGGCTGCGGGAGTCGGGCTGGCTGCTGGCCGGCGCGCTGGCCGCGGCCGTCCCGCCGGCCCTCACCGGGCACGCGGCGGCCGCCGGCAGCCACGACACGGCCGTCATCAGCCTGATCGTGCACGTCCTGGCCGTCTCGGTGTGGGTGGGCGGTGTCGTCGCCCTGTGGTGGCACGTCGGCGACCTCCCGCGCACCCGCCGGATGGCCGCGCGGCGCTTCTCCTCGGTCGCGACCTGGTGCTTCGGCGTCGTCGCGGTCTCGGGCGTCATCAACGCGCTCGTCCGCCTCGGCGGACTCGGCCCGCTGCTCACCTCCGACTACGGCCGCGGCGTCCTGGTGAAGGTGGTGCTGCTCGGCGGCATCGGCCTGCTCGCGGTGCGGGTGCGCGGTGCCTACCTGCGCTCCACCGGTGACGGGGCGGGAGCGCCCGAGGACGCCCGGGGCCTGCGGCCGCTCCTCGTCCTCACGGCGGGCGAGCTGGCCCTGATGTCGGCGGCCATCGGCCTGGGCGTCGCGCTCTCGCGCACGCCTCCGCCGCAGGGCGAGGTCTACACCGGCGTCGCGGAGTCGCTGCTGGGCGGTCCGGTGCCGCCCGCGCCCACCGCGATGCGGCTGCTGACGTCGTTCACCGCCTCCGGCGTCGGGCTGCTGGTGGTGCTGCTGGGCACGACCGCCTACCTCGTCGGCGTCGCCAGCCTGCGACGTCGGGGGGCCCGCTGGTCTCCGCTGCGCACCATCGCCTGGCTGCTCGGCATGCTCGCCGTCGCGTACGCCACCCTCGGCGGCCTCGGCGTCTACTCGCACGTGATGTTCAGCGCCCACATGGCCTCGCACATGGTGCTCTCGATGATGGCGCCGATCCTGCTGGTGCTCGGCTCGCCGGTCACCCTCGCGCTGCGGGCCCTGCCCGGCACCGACGAGGACGGCGGCCGCGGGCCGCGGCAGTGGCTGGCCGGGGTGCTGCGCAGCCCGTACGTCCGGATCATCACCCACCCCGTGGTCGCCGCCGGCATCTTCGTGGTCAGCCTCTACGGCATCTACTTCAGCGGCCTGTTCGAGCACCTCATGGAGAGCCACCTCGGCCACGGCTTCATGGAGCTGCACTTCCTGCTGGCCGGCTGCCTCTACTACGAGGTGCTGGTCGGCGACTCCCCGATCCCGCACCGCCTCAGCCACCTCGCCCGGCTCGGACTCGGCCTGGTGGTCATGCCGTTCCACGCCTTCTTCGCGATCGCGGTCATGGGCAGCTCGACGGTGATCGGCGGGCGGTACTACGAGCTCCTCGACCGCGGCTACGCCACCAACCTGCTCGACGACCAGAACCTCGGCGGCTCGCTCACCTGGGCCCTCGGCGAGGTGCCGATGGTGCTGGTGCTCTTCGTCCTGCTCGCGCAGTGGTACCGCACCGACACCCGCGAGGCCCGGCGTCGCGACCGGCAGGCCGACCGCGACGACGAGGCCGAGCTGACGGCGTACAACGAGATGCTCGCGCGCATCTCCGGACGCGACGGCGGGGCCTGACGGGGGCCCGACGGGGGCCCGACGGGCGCCTGACCCGGGTCGGGTCACCCTCGGAGTCATCCGATCGGACATTTCCTCCGGCCTGCCCGGGTGGTCCGGCGCGCGGAGCCTGTCTCCGAGGCAGGAGGGCTCCCTAGACTCAGGGCCACCGCCCGACGACCCGCGTCCGGCGCGGCTCGGGGCCCTGATCGGCCGCCGACCGATCGACCTGAGAGGAGAGGCCGTGACCCTGCGCTGGTGGCGATCTCGCAACCGGGCCGTCGTCGACGTGCGACTGGGCTACGGTGCCCTCGGCCTCGGCGCGGTGGCCTTCGTCGTAGTGCTGGCCGCCACGCTCGTGGTCAAGGAGGTCGTCGTCCCGGCGATCACTGGGCCCAACCCCGTCACCGCGGCGGCCCAGAAGGTCGTCCGCTCCAGCTTCCTGCGGCCCGAGGCCACCGCCCGCACCGTCACCGACCCCGGTGCCGCGGGCGGCACCGCCGGCCGCGGTGGCGCGTCCGGCGCCCCGCAGAGCCCGTCGTCCTCGCCCAGCCCGTCCGCGACGCCCTCGAGCTCGCCGTCGACGCAGCCCACGCCGACCCCGACGCCCACGCCCACCCCGACGCCCACGCCGACCGACCCGGGCACGCCCGCGGCCCGCGCCGGCGCGGTCTCGAGCATCACCGATCCTGTCGCGCAGGGCCTCACCGACACCCTCGACGGCCGCACCGGCCACGCGCTCACCCCCGTCACCGGCGCCGTCCGCGGCACCGTGGGCGCGGTGGGCCAGGCGGGCGACGCCGTCGTCGACGTCCTCACCGGCACGGTCGGGGGCGTCACCGGCGTCGTCGGCGGCCTCCTCGGCGTCCTGCTGGGCGGCAAGCCCGGCACCTCCGGCACCTCCACCAGCCGTCGCACCGCCGTCTCGCACGCCTCTGACGCCTCTGACGACGCCAGCACCCCGGCCTCCGCCGCGCACCGGGCCCCGCGGGCCCAGCGCCACCAGGGGCGGGCCCAGGACCGGGCTGAGCGCCGGGTCGAGCGCCGGGTCGAGCGCCGGGTCGAGCGCCGGGTCGAGCGGCCGCAGCGTCACGAGCGCCGGGTCGAGCGCACGCAGCGTCACGAGCAGCGCGCCCAGCGTCAGCAGGAGCGTGCGCAGCGTCACGAGCAGCGCGCCCAGCGTCACGAGCACCGGCAGCAGCAGCGCCACGGTCGGCACGGCGACGACCGCCAGCGCCGCTGACCCCTGCATGCACGAGGGCCCCGCACCGGATGCGGTGCGGGGCCCTCGTGCGTGAAGACGCGGTGAGCGTCAGCGCACCACGGCGGTGACGGTGAGGCGGAACGCGCGGTCGTCGTCGACCGGGGTGCCCGAGCAGCTGGCGGTGTCGGGGCCGTTGCCGCACACGTAGCGCGTGGAGGCGTTGGCGACGGCGACGGTGGCGTAGCGGATCGAGGCGGCCGAGAACGGCACGGTGACGCTGCCGCGTCCGCTGCGGATCGGCACCGAGTACTGGCTGATCGCGCCGTTGCGGCTGCGCACCACGACCGAGGCGTAGGGCGAGGCGCTCGCGGACGGGCCCGCGATGCTGACCCGCAGGCCCCAGCGGCTGCTCGTCAGGCTGGAGGACGGGGCGATCCGGTAGTCGTGGGCCGCGAGGTGGTCGATGGCGGTGGAGTAGGTGCGGCTGCGCGTGGAGGAGCCCACCGACGTGCTGCCGGTGATGCGCGCCTTCGGCCACGCCGAGCCCTCGGAGTAGAAGTGCTGCGGCTCGGTGTTCGCCCCCGCGTAGGAGGCGAACCGCTTGGCCAGGGTGCCCTCCGAGGCGAGCACCGAGCGCATGGCGGGCAGCGACGACCTGCCGCCCTCGCCGGGGTACTGGCTGGCCTGCACCCACACCCGCTTGACGATGCTGCGGCCGAGGCGCTCGCTGAGGTACTGCCACCAGGTCCAGTTGCCGTACTGGGTGACGCCGGTGCCGTCGTCGAAGCGGTCCAGCGGCACGGTGGGCCGGGCCACGGAGCTCTGCGGGAGGTACTGGCGGTTGTCGTTGACGGCGTCGGCGACCTGCTCCTCCATCCAGGTGGCGGTCGACTCCATCAGCCACGGGTCCTCGGCGGCGTCGTAGTTGAACTGCACGGCGTGGAAGAACTCGTGCGCGGCGGTGACCGCGAGGCTGTTGGCCGGGGGAGCACCGAACTGGCTCTGGGCGAAGTCGTCGTCGAGCACGCAGAAGCCGTAGTAGGAGCGGCCGGAGCCGACCTGCTGCTCGGGCGCGCAGTAGCCGTAGTAGCCCTTCGAGCCGACGTCCTTGAGGTAGACGTCGAACCGGCCGTCGCCGCCGTTGTTCGCGGCGGTGCGGTCGCTGGTGGGCGCGCGGTAGCCGAGGTCGGTGACCTCTGCGCGGTAGACCTTGTTCATCTCCGCGAGGGTGCGGTCGACCCAGGCCTGGTTCGGGGGCGCGTCGGTGCCGGTGGTGACCCAGTGGAGGCAGAAGCGCTGACCGCACTTCTTGCTCTCCGGCGTCAGGTAGCCGTCCTGGTAGGGGTCGGCCAGGCCGTCGGTGGGGCGGGCCAGGAACGCGTCGGCCTCGCGCCGCTGGTCGCCGGTGAGCGCTGAGCGGACCAGGGAGAGGTCGCGCAGAGCCAGGGTGAGGTCGCCCGAGGCGTCGGCCGGACCGGAGGGCCGCGCGGAGCGCTGGGCGGTGGTCGGCGCCAGCAGGGAGCGGACGTGCGCCAGGGCGGCGACGGCCGCGCCGGTCGAGGGCGACCCGGTGGCGGCGTCCGCGTCCGGGCCGTCGGCGGCGACCGACGCCGTGCCGGGAGCGAGGGACAGGGCGAGGGCGAGCGCGGCCGAGGCGGCCAGCGGCAGGGCCCGAGAGAGACGGTGACGCATGGGGACACCTTGCCTCACCGGCCGCGGAGGCGTCAGGGGGTGCCCGAGATCTTCTCGATGAGGGCGGTCGTGGAGATCGCCGGCGTGCGCGGCAGGTAGACGACCTCGCAGATGTCGTTGAACTCGTCGAAGCGGCCGGCCCAGTCGTCGCCCATGACCAGGACGTCGGCGGCGAAGCGCTCGATGTACTCGCGCTTCTGCTCCAGGCTCTCCTCGAGGAAGACCTCGTGGACCGGCTTGAGCGCCGCGACGATCGCGAGCCGCTCGGACTCGCTGAACACCGGCTCGCGGCCCTTCTTGCGCAGGTTGAGGGCATCGGCGGAGACGCCGACGACCAGGCGCTCGCCGAGCGCCGCGGCCCGCTCGATGACCCGCAGGTGCCCGACGTGGAAGACGTCGAAGGTGCCGAAGGTGATGACGGTGCGGGGCGCGGACATGCGCGCAGTCTCCCATCTGCGACCACGTCCTCGTGCGGGTGGGCGTCCGGTGGGCGCCGGTACGACATGATCGGAGCACGATGACCGCCACCACCGATCCCACGACCGAGCCCACCGAGCCCCCGGGGCCCACCGATGCCACCGCACCGGCCGCACCGGCCGGGCCTGCGACCTCCGGCGACGCCGCCGCCGACGCCGTCCGGCTGCGCCAGCTGCGGCAGATGCGCGGCCTGGCCCTCGGCCTGCTGGTCTTCGCCGCGGTCGTCTACGTGGCGACCCTCGGCCGCGACGGGTTCTGGGGCTTCGTCAACGCCGGCGCGGAGGCGTCGATGGTGGGCGCGATGGCCGACTGGTTCGCCGTCACCGCGCTGTTCCGCCATCCGCTCGGCCTGCCGATCCCGCACACGGCGCTGATCCCGCGGCGCAAGGACGACCTCGGGCGGGGGCTGGAGGAGTTCGTCGGCGAGAACTTCCTTCAGGAGCAGATCATCCGCGAGCGGATGGCGGCCGTCGACCTCTCCGCCCGCGTCGGCCGGTGGCTGTCGGGGCCCGAGCACGCCCAGCGCGTCGTCGACGAGGTCGCCGAGGTCGCCACCGTGGCCCTGCGCAAGGTGCGCGACGAGCACGTGCGCAGCCTCGTCGAGGACGCCCTCGTGCCCCGCTTTCACGAGGAGCCGATCGCCCCGCTGCTGGGCGACCTGCTGGCCGAGGCGATGCGCGACGACCTGCACCACGGGCTGGTCGACCTCGCCCTCGAGGAGCTCCACGGCTGGCTGGTCGACAACCCCGACACCGTCACCGAGGTGCTCGGCGAGCGCGCGCCCTGGTGGTCGCCGACCAGCGTCAACGAGCGCGTCACCCAGCGGGTGCACCTCGAGCTGGTGCGCTGGGTCGCCGACATCCGCGATCAGCCGCAGCACCGGGCTCGCGCCGCGCTCGACTCCATGCTCGCCCAGCTGGCCCGCGACCTGCGCGAGGACGAGGCCACGATGGCCCGCGCCGAACGGCTCAAGGATCGCCTCCTCGACCAGCCGCAGGTCGTCGAGACGTTCGTGTCGCTGTGGGAGGCGCTGCGGCGCGCCCTCGTCGCCTCCCTGCAGGACGAGCAGGGCGAGGTCCGTCGCCGCCTCCACCTCGAGCTGGCCCGCTTCGCCACGCGGCTGGAGGAGGAGCCGGCCCTGCGCGCCCGCCTCGACGGCCTGGCCGCCGACGCCGCGGTCTTCGCGATCGACCGCTACGGCAGCGAGCTCACCTCGGTGATCACCAGCACCATCGAGCGCTGGGACGGCCGCGAGGCCGCTCGCCGCATCGAGCTGCACGTCGGCCGCGACCTGCAGTTCATCCGCATCAACGGCACCATCGTCGGCGGCCTGGTCGGCGTGCTCATCCACGCCCTCGCCGTGCTGTTCGGCTGAGCGCCTGGGAGACTGGAGCCGTGGCCGAGCCCTTCGACGTCCCCATCAGCGACGAGTCCATCCGTCTGGGCCAGTTCCTCAAGCTGGCCAACCTCGTCGACTCCGGCGCCGTCGCCAAGGACGTCATCGCCGCCGGCCAGGTGTCGGTGAACGGCGAGGTCGACGTCCGCCGCGGCCGTCAGCTCGTGAAGGGCGACGTCGTCACCCTCTCCGGGGAGTCCGCGCGGGTGGCCGACGAGGGCGCGCTCGACGACCTGCCCTGGTAGTCCGGCGTCCCCAGGCTGTGGACGGCCTCGAGATTGGTCAGGGGAAGTTGGGCGTCAGAGGCCCGAAGTTCCCCTGACCAAGGAGAAGTTCCCCGGTCAGCCGGGGAACTCCTGGGTCCCCGCCCGCACCACGCACTCCCGCCCGAGATCGGCGAGCGTCGACCAGCCGGATCCGGCCATCGTCAGGTCCAGCTCGCCGAGGAGGCACCTCAGCACGTGCTCGACGCCGGCCTGGCCGGCGAGGGCGAGGCCGTAGAGGTAGGGGCGGCCGAGGAGCACG
Organism: Nocardioides sp. B129/18; assembly: GCF_055282735.1. Lineage (NCBI taxonomy): Bacteria > Bacillati > Actinomycetota > Actinomycetes > Propionibacteriales > Nocardioidaceae > Nocardioides > Nocardioides sp. B129/18. Next base: position 10,734 of record NZ_JBUZJI010000008.1, read on the forward strand.
GCGTCGGCGCCGAGCGCGAGCGCCTTGAGGACGTCGGGGCCCGAGCGGACGCCGGAGTCGAAGAGCACGGTCATCCGATCGCCGACGGCCTCGGCGATGGCGGGCAGGCAGTCGAGCGAGGCGACGGCGCCGTCGACCTGGCGGCCGCCGTGGTTGGACACCACGATGCCCTCGACGCCGTGCTCGAGGGCCAGGCGTGCGTCGTCGACGTGCTGGATGCCCTTGACGAGGATCGGCCCCGACCAGCGCTCGCGCAGCCACGGCAGCTGGTCCCACGACAGCCCGGGGTTGGGGAACACGGCGGCGAACCCGAGGCCGGCGGCGCCGCGGTCCTCGTCCCAGGGCTTCTCCAGGCGGCCGGCGAAGACGGGGTCGGAGGTGTAGTTGGCGATGCCCTCGGCCGCGAGGAAGGGCAGGTAGCCGCGGTCGAGGTCGCGCGGACGCCAGCCCAGCAGCGTCGTGTCGACGGTGAGGACGAGGGTGGTGTAGCCGGCGGCCTGCGCGCGGCGCAGCAGGCTCTCGCACAGCTCGGGGTCGTTGGGCCAGTACAGCTGGTACCAGCGCTGGCCCTCTCCGGAGGCCCCGGCCACCTCCTCGATCGAGTGGCTGGCCTGGGTCGAGTGCACGAACGTCAGGCCGAGGGCGGCGGCGGCGCGGGCGGAGGCCAGCTCGCCCTCCGGATGGGCGAGGGTCTGGACGCCGACCGGGCCGAGCAGCACGGGCGCGCTCATCGGCGTCCCCAGCACCGTGGTGGAGAGGTCGCGGACGGCGTGGTCGCGCAGCATCCGCGGGACGATGCGCCACCGCTCGAAGGCCGCGACGTTGGCGCGGGCCGTCGACCCGCCGCCGGCGCTGGGGACGATGTAGCCGAGCGGGGCGGGGTCGAGCACCTCGGCGGCCGCGGTCTCCAGGCGGGTGAGGTCGGTGGTGATGGCCGGCGTCTCGCCGAGGAACATCCCCGCGGCGTAGATGGAGGTCTGGTGGTCGCCGAAGTGCGTCATGGCGTCAGTGTGGCGCGTCGGGCCACCCGCGGCGAGCACGACGCACGAGAGCCCCGTCCGGTCGGGGACGGGGCTCTCGCCAGGACGGCTGGGGCCTCAGGAGACGCCGAGCAGGTCGACGACGAAGATGAGGGTCTCGCCGGGCTTGATGACGCCACCGGCGCCACGGTCGCCGTAGCCGAGGTGCGGCGGGATGACGAGCTGTCGGCGGCCGCCGACCTTCATGCCCTGGACGCCCTGGTCCCAGCCGGAGATGACCTGGCCGATGCCGAGGCGGAACCGCAGCGGCTCGCCGCGGTTGTAGGAGGCGTCGAACTCCTCACCGGTGGAGTGGGCGACGCCGACGTAGTGGACCGACACGGTCTGGCCGGCGGTGGCCTCCGGGCCCTCGCCGACGGTGAGGTCGGTGACGACCAGGTCGGCGGGCGGGTCGAAGGCGGGGAACTCGATCTCGGGCTTCTCCATGTCGCCAGCCTAGGCCGCGCGGGGGAGGGCCCGGATCCCCGGGGGACGACGGTCGCCCGCCGTCCCCCGGACGGGGTCACTTCTTGAAGGCGTCCTTGACGTCCTCGACCTTGCCCTTGACGGAGGACTCGGCCTGGTCGGCCTTGCCCTCGGCCTTGAGCTTGTCGTTGTCGGTGGCGTCGCCGACGACCTCCTTGGCCTTGCCCAGCGCGTCCTCGGCGGCGTTCTTGGCCTTGTCGATGAAGCTCATGACGCATTCCCTTCGTGAGTCCGCGCCGGCCCGGATGGTCGGCGCTTCTGCGTTGTTGACCGTTGGTCGTCACGAGGAGCCCGGACGTCACGCGTCGAAGGGGTGAGGTGGGTCACCGCGGGGTCGAGCGAGGGACGACCCCGCTCAGGCGATCAGACCTGCGCGCCGTCGTCCCACGGGTCGTGCGGCTCGCGGGGCATCTGCGCCACGAGGTAGACGAACCCGCCGATGAACCACCCGACGAGCCCGTAGGCGAGCAGCTGCGGCACCGAGATGCGGAAGAGCAGCGTCGTGAGCAGCACGATCGGGGAGCCGAGCACGCCGACCCAGGCGAGCAGGCGGTCGGGGGTCGGGCGCGGCAGCGGCGGCGGGGGCGGCGGGACGAACTCCTCGTCGAGGTCGTCGGCGTCCTCGGCGTCGGCGGATCCGGCCGCGGGCTCGCCGTCCCACTCCGCGGCCCGCCACGGCTGGAAGAGCCGCTCGAGGGACGCCGAGGGCGAGGGGTCGGGACGTGCCGGGCCGTCCTGGGGCTCGTCAGGCTCCAAGGCGTGGCGCTCGCCGTAGTTCTCGACGATCGAGCGCCAGGCGTCGTCGTCGGACGGCGGGGTCCCGGGCTGGTCGCCGGGGTCTCCGGGGTGGTCGCCCGTGTGGTCGCCGGGGTGGTCGCTCATGGCGTCAGCTCAGTCCGAGGTCGAGTCGGTGGGCGCGACCAGGCCGGTCACGCGGGCGATGAAGGCGGCCGAGCCGTGGTGGATGCGCTCGGCGTCGTGGTCGAGGGTGGCGACGTGGTAGCTGTCCTCGAGCCGCACGACGGAGACGTCGGTGGAGGACACGCCGCCGAGGATGATCGGCTCGGAGCTCTCGTCGACGACGTGGTCGACGGTGGAGCGCAGGTAGAGCAGGGGCGCGGTGATGCGCGGCAGATCGGCGCGCAGCGGCCCCCAGGCCTGCATCATCGAGTGGGCGGCCTTGAGCGGCGTGCGGTCGTAGCCGTTCTCGCTGACGCCGGGGGCCTTGATGTCGCCGGCGATGCCGGGGAACGAGCCGACGAGGTGCTTGATCACCGGCAGCGCCTTGACGTCGAGACGCTTCGTGGCGACGGCCGGGTTGACGACGATGACGCCGGCCGGGCCGTCGGGTCCGGCGTGGTCGGCGGCCAGGCGCAGCACGAGTCCGCCGCCCATCGAGAGCCCGGCGACGACGACGGCGTCGCACCGCGTCCGCAGGTCGGCGTAGCGCGCCGACAGCTCGCCGTACCAGTCCGCCCAGCGCCGGGTGTTGAGGTCCTGCCAGGTCGTGCCGTGCCCGGGCAGGCGCGGCACCTCGACGGCGTAGCCCTGCTCGGCGAGGTAGTGGCCCCACGGCTTCATCGACGACGGCTGGCCGGTGAACCCGTGGCTGAGCAGCACGCCGACGCTGCGGCCGCCGGTCAGCTCGGGGCGGGCGGGCAGGGACAGCGGCTCGGCGCCGGGCAGGAGGTCCACGAGAGATGATTCTGCCTGACGTGGTCCAGGGGTCCTCCGGGGTCCGCCGTGGCACTAGGGTGACGGCAGACCGATCGGGATCGACGCGCAGACGAGCGGCGCAGGTGAGCAGGGGGATGGCGGGGCGATGTTCTACTGGTTCCTCAAGTGGGTGGCGCTGGGTCCGCTGCTGCGCGTGGTGTTCCGGCCCGAGGCCTCCGGCCTGGAGAACGTGCCCGAGGACGGGCCGGCGATCCTCGCCTGCAACCACCTCTCCTACTCCGACTGGCTGTTCATGCCGCTGACGCTGCCGCGGCGCGTCACCTTCGTCGCGAAGGCCGAGTACTTCACCGCGCCGGGCCTCAAGGGCTGGCTGCAGAAGTCGTTCTTCTCCGGGTCGGGCCAGGTGCCCATCGACCGCAGCGGCGCCGACGCCGCCGCCGGCGCGCTGCTGGCGGCCAAGAAGGTGCTCGGCGAGGGCGGCCTGTTCGGCATCTTCCCCGAGGGCACCCGCTCCCACGACGGCCGCCTCTACCGCGGCAAGACCGGCGTCGCCCGGCTCGCGCTCGAGACCGGGATCCCGGTGATCCCGGTGGCCGTCGTCGGCACCGACGTCGTCGCGCCCCCGGGCAAGAAGTTCGGCCGGCACACCCGCCCCATCGTCCGGTTCGGCGAGCCGCTCGACTTCTCGCGCTACGAGGGCCTGGAGAACGACCGGTACATCCTGCGCTCGATCACCGACGAGATCATGTACGAGATCATGCGGCTCTCCCAGCAGGAGTACGTCGACCTCTACGCCGGCCGCGCCAAGGAGCTCTCGAAGTCGGCGGCCAAGGACGCCAAGGACGCCAAGGGCTCCCCGGCCGACGGCGAGCGGCGCGCCTCCTGACCATCCACGCCGGGCACCCGTTCGCGGACGCCGAGCCCGACCCCGTCCGACGCCTGCGCGGTCGACTGGGCGGGGCCGTCACGCTGTGGACGGCCTCCGCGCCGTCCCTGCCGGCCGGACGCACCGGGCTCACCGTCACCTCGCTGATGATCGCCGCCGGTCCGGAGCCGGCCGTCCTGGCGCTGCTCGACCCCGACTCCGACCTCGCCGAGGCGCTCCTCGAGGGCGGCCGCGCCGTCGTCTCCACGCTGCGCTGGGACGACCGGGCGATGGCCGAGGCGTTCGCCGGCACCGCGCCGGCCCCGGGCGGGCCGTTCCGGATGGCCCCGTTCGTCGACACCCCGTGGGGCCCGCGCCCCGAGCGCACCCCGGCCTGGGCAGGGGTCGAGCTCGTCGAGCAGCGCGAGGTCGGCTGGTCGGTGCTGGTCACCTGCCGCCTGGCCGAGGTCGAGGTGGACGACGACGACGATCCGCTCGGCCATCGACGCGGTCGCTGGCAGCGGCTCGCGGCGCCGTGAGCCTCGAGGACGACCTCCTCGCCGAGGCCGAGCGCCTCTACGCGCTGCCGGTGGGGGAGTTCACCGCCGAGCGCGACGCCCGGGCCAGGGCGCTGCGTGGCGACGCCCGCGAGCTCTCCGACGCCGTCCGCACCCTGCGTCGCCCGACCCTCGCCGCGTGGGTGGTCAACCTCCTGGTGCGCGTCGAGCACGCCCAGGTCGCCCAGGTGGTGGAGGTGGGCCAGGCGCTGCGGGTCGCCCAGGAGGGGCTGGCGGGCGAGGAGCTGCGCGCGCTGACCCGTCAGCGGCGTCAGCTCACCGCCGCCGTCACCGGACGCGCCCGCGCCGTCGCCGGGTCACGGGGCGTCCGCATCACCGACGCCGTCGCCGACCAGGTCGAGGCCACCCTCACCGCCGCGATCCTGGATCCCGGCTGCGCGGCGGCCGTGCGCAGCGGACTGCTGGTCTCCGCGCTGTCGGCCACCGGGGTCGACCCCGTCGCGGCCGGCGAGGCCGTCGCCGTGCCCGGGGCGCTGGGGCACCTCGCCGCGCCCGCCGTCCCCGAGCCCCCGGCCGAGCCGCGGCGTCCCGAGCTGCACGTCGTCGTCGACGAGTCGGCCCGCGAGCGCGAGCGGGAGGCGGCCCGGGAGGCGCTCGCGGACGCCGAGGAGGCGCGGGGGCGGGCCGCCTCCGCCCACGAGCGGGCGGCGGAGGAGGTCGAGGTCGCCTCGGCGCATGCCCTCGAGGTCGAGGCCGGGCTGGAGGAGCTGCGTCGTCGGCTCGCCGAGCAGGAGGCGCGGGCGGAGGCCGCCGACGATGCTCTCGCCGAGGCCGAGGAGACGCGCGACCTCGCCGCCGAGGACCTCGCCGAGGCCGAGCCCGCGGTCGAGGAGGCCCGCGCCGAGGTCGCGCGCCTCAGCCGGTGACTCAGGCGAGCGGCGACCCGAGCAGCACCGGCACCGCGAGGCCGTCGAGCAGCCGCGGGTCGGTGCGGGCCGGGGGAGCGGCGTCGACGTCGGGGAGGGCGTCGTCGGGCACGCCGAGATCCTCCAGGGCCGTCAGGACGTCGGTGCTCCAGGCCGCCTCCGGGGCCACCGCGTGCCACGCGCCGCGCGTCAGCCGCGCCACGAGGTAGGCCTCCAGCGGGCCGAGGGCGCAGCGTCCCTCGGTGACGTGCACCCAGGTGTGCGGCTCCTCGGCGGCGATCCGTCCGGCCCGCTCGAGGAGGTCGTCGGGGGTGCCGGGAAGCGCGGGCCGTGCCGCGCCGAGGGTCTCGGCGTCCCAGAGCGCCAGGACGCCGACGGCGCCGCGCAGCTCGAGCGCCTCCGGAGGCTGCGGCGCATCACGCAGCACCGCGAGCACGACCTCGACGGCCGCCCGCCACAGCGGCTCGAGCGCGCCCGAGCCGTCGAGGTCCTGCTCCGCGGTGGCGTCGCCGAGCCGGGCGCGGACGCCGTCGAGCCGCAGCTCGACGTGCAGCGCCGGGGAGTCGGCGAGGGTCACGCCGGGGTGCCGCGGACGATCGCGAGGATCCGCTCGTCGATCCAGGAGAGGTCGGGGGCCACGCGCATCTCGTAGTTCTCGGTGCCGACCCAGGCATGGAAGTCGCGGTGGCCGCCGGCGGTGGCGAACGCCTCCAGCTCGGCCTCGAGCTCGGGGGTGACGGCCACCTTCTCGTCCTCGCGGGACGCGGTGAGGTAGAGCTCGTGGAGCTCCAGGAGCCGGGCGAGCTCGCCGATGGGGTCGGCGTGGTCGTCGACGCGCAGGTCGACCGCGACGTCGTCGAGGCCGCCGTAGCCGGCGCCCTCGCGCACCACCAGGATCGCCGCCGACTGTCGGCCGCGGGAGTCGCCGCCCGCGGCGTCGCCCGCCGCCAGCGCGGCGAAGAGCCGGTCGGAGAGGGGGAGGGTCTCGTCGGCCTCCAGGAAGGCCGCCTCCATGGCGAGCACGACGTCCTCGCCGGCCAGGGTGTTGCCCTGGATGGCGTAGCCGGCACCCGTGACGCCGCCGGCCCAGCTCAGGCACGACGGGCCGGTGTGGGTGGCGGCGTTGCCCTCGACGTCGACGATGCCGAGCTGGCGGTGGTCGCGCCCCTCGTCGTCCTCGACGAGCCGCTCGAGGGCCACCGACGCGGTGGCGCCCTCGTCGAGCAGCGAGAGGCCCAGGCCCTTCCAGGAGACGTTGGCGTCGGCCTGGGTGGCGAGCGCGCCGACCCCGGCGACGGCGGCCGGCACCGCCGAGCCCACCGCCAGGAACTTCGAGGCGACCGCGACGCCCCACGACTCGCCGTCCGCTGATCTGGCCACGATCGAGAAGGTCATGGTCGAACCGTAGCGCCGCCGGTAGCGTCGCGGTGACCGGGACGGCGGCCTCGCCGTGCCCGACCCAGCCTTGAGCCCAGCGTCGAAGGGAACACCCGCATGCGAGTCGGAGTCCTCACCGGTGGGGGCGACTGCCCCGGCCTCAACGCCGTCATCCGCGCCGTGGTGCGCAAGGGCGTCCAGGGGCACGGGTTCGAGCTCGTCGGCTACCGCGACGGCTGGCGCGGGCCGCTCGAGGGCCTGACGATGCCGCTCGGCGTCGAGCAGTGCCGCGGCATCCTGCCGCGCGGCGGCACCATCCTCGGCTCCTCGCGCACCAACCCCTTCGGCGTCGATGGCGGCGTCGAGCGGATCCGCGAGAACCTCGCGGCCGACGGCGTCGACGCGCTGGTGGCGATCGGCGGCGAGGACACCCTCGGCGTCGCCACCCGCCTCGCCGAGCTCGGCGTCGACGTCGTGGGCGTCCCGAAGACCATCGACAACGACCTCTCGGGCACCGACTTCACCTTCGGCTTCGACACCGCCGTCAACATCGCCACCGAGGCCATCGACCGCCTCCACACCACCGCCGAGTCCCACCACCGGGTGCTCGTCGTCGAGGTGATGGGTCGTCACGCCGGCTGGATCGCGCTGCACTCCGGCATCGCCGGCGGTGCCAGCGAGGTGCTCATCCCCGAGCAGCCCTTCGACATCGAGGCCGTCTGCGCCCGCGTCGAGACCCGCTTCCAGACCCAATACGCCCCGATCATCGTCGTCGCCGAGGGGGCCGTCCCCGCCGACGGCAGCGGCATGACGCTGACCTCGGGGGAGAAGGACGCCTTCGGCCACGTGCGCCTGGGCGGCATCGGCGACCGCCTCGCCTCCGAGATCGAGCACCGCACCGGCAAGGAGGCCCGTGCGGTCGTCCTCGGCCACGTGCAGCGCGGTGGCACCCCCACCGCCTTCGACCGCTGGCTGGCCACCCGCTTCGGCCTCCACGCCATCGACGCCGTCGCCGACGGCGCCTTCGGCACGATGATGGCGCTGCGCGGCACCCGCATCGAGCGGGTCCCGCTCGCCGAGGGCACGGGGGAGCTGAAGACGGTCAGCCCCGAGGAGTACGCCGAGGCGCAGGTGTTCTTCGGGTGAGGTGACCGAACGGGCTCGCGCTGGGTGGTTCGTGGGACGTTGTGGCCGTCGGCGGCTTCCTGGTCCGCCTGGCGTCGAAAGGCGCACCTAGGAGGGCGGTTCCCCGGGACGCCGCGTCGGTGCGCCGCCGCCGGTGTGCGAGCGCCGGCTTCGATGGTCCCGGTGGGCGTGCGCTGCCCCGGTGGGCGAGCGGCGCCTCGGTGGTCGAGCTTGTCGAGACTCCCGCACCCGCCCGGAATCCCTGTGCACATTCTCTTCCTTTCGAACTGGTGTTCTAGTAGAATGAGGCATGGCCACTCGGAAGCCCCGTCTCCTGCGCGACAGCGACCTGCTGCGCGCAGCGATGCAGGCCAAGCAGGGTGCTGAGGCCCTGGAGCGGGAGGCCTTCCAGCTGGCCGCTGACTGGGCAATCGCCCACACGGTCGCCGATGAGATGGACGCCGCGTTCCTGGTGGGCACGCATTGCGAGGTGGCGATCGCCGGTCCTGGTGCGCCGATGGTCTCGGAGTACTGCTGCGACGAGATCGCAGCCGCTCTCGGGATGTCCACGGACTCCGGGCGGTTCTACGTGGGCCACGCTCTCGAGGCGTGCACGCGTCTCCCGCGGCTGTGGGCCCGGCTCGTCGAGGGCGAGGTAACCGTCGCCCAGGTCCGGCGGATCACCGAGCAGACAATGGTGCTCTCCTTCGAGGCGGCCGCGCGGGCGGATCAGCTGCTCGCGGCGTATGCGCACTCGGTGGGGCGGCGGGCCATCGAGAACGCGGTCAACCTCGCCGAGCAGCAGGTCGATCCCGACCTCGCGGCCCTGCGCCAACGCCTGGCTCGTGACGACCGGCGCTTCGACGTCGCGGTCGACCAGCCGAGTCTCGACGGCACCGTCGACGTGCACGGCCGGATGGACCGCGAAGATGCGATCGACCTGGATGCCGCTCTTGCGGAGCTGGCCCACCAGGCCCTCGCGCTCGGCTCGACCGACTCCCTCGACGCACGTCGTGCGTGGGCTGCTGGACAGCTCGGGCGGGAGCACCTCGACCTCCCAGACCCGTCGGTGGTCGAGCCTGTCGAGACCCCCGCACCCACACGCCGACGCGAGACGGTCCTCTACGTCCACCTCTCCGCCGACGCCCTCGGCGAGATCGGCCCCATCGCGACGCTCGAGGCCACGCGGTCCCCGTTGCTGCTGGACGCGGTGAAAGGCTGGTGCGCGGACGCCTCGAAGGTCACGATCCGGCCGGTGCTCGACCTGGCGGCCGAACGGCACTGCGAGTCCTACGAGGCCGCACCCCTCCTCCGCGAGCAGGTCATCGCCCGCGACCGCACCTGCGTCTTCCCCCACTGCCGCCGCCCCGCCCGGCGCGCCGACCTCGACCACATCAACCCGTTCGACACCGGCGGCCCGACCTCGTCGTGGAACCTCGCCTGCCTCTGCCGGCATCACCATCGCTCGAAGACCCATTCCGGCTGGCGCTATCGCCCCGACCCCGAGCATCCAGGGCACCATCTGTGGACCAGCCCCACCGGCGTCCACTTCCGACGCGGCCCCACCGGCACCGTCCAACTCCCGTTGGTCGAGCCTGTCGAGACCCCCGCACCCTGACGTCCCGCTGACCATCACCCCAGCCAGTGACCAGACCCGGTCCCGGGCTGGAGGTGCGCCCGGGATCCCGGCTGGCTCGATTCCCGACGGGTCTCGCTGGTCGAGCCTGTCGAGCCCGGTCGCCGGGCGGGAGGCGCTCAGACCTCCAGCACGAGCTTCCCGGTGGTGTGGCCGGAGTCGATGCGGCGGTGTGCCTCGACGACCTCGTCGAGCGGCAGGACGGCGTCGATGACGACCCGCAGGCGGCCCTCGGCGGCCAGACGCAGCAGCTCGGGACGGGCGGCGGCGCGGACCTCGGTGCCGGGATCGGCGCCCGGGCCACCGCCGAGGACGGCGACGCCGGCGGCAGGGGCGGTGTCGAAGTTCGCGATGGTGGCGATGCGGGCGACGGGCACCAGGGCGAGGGAGACCTCGAGGGCCTCGGCGGTGCCGACCAGGTCGAGGGCGGCGTCGACGCCGTCGGGGGCGGCGGCGCGCACGCGGTCGAGGAGGCCGTCGCCGTAGGCGATCGGCTCGGCGCCGAGCTCGCGGAGCAGGTCGTGGCGGGCGGGGCTGGCGGTGGCGAGCACGCGGGCACCGCGCAGGGCGGCCAGCTGGACGGCAAGCAGGCCGACGCCGCCCGAGCCGCCGTGGATCAGCACGGTGTCGCCCTCGGCGACGGCGGTGGCGGTGAGCGCGTGCTCGGCGGTGGCGCCGACCAGCAGGAGGCCGGCGGCCTCGGCCCAGGGGAGCCCGGCGGGCTTGGCGACCACCGAGGAGGAGGCGACGACGATCTCCTCGGCGTACGCGCCGCCGATCGGGTAGGCCACGACCTCGTCGCCGACGGCAAACGGCGCTCCCTCCCCGACGGCGGTGACGACGCCGGCGGCCTCCGAGCCGAGCCGGCGCGGAAGGTCGGCGGGATCGGAGCCGAACATCCCGGAGCGCACCTTGGCGTCCACGGGGTTCACGCCCGCGGCGTGCACCCGCACCCGCACCTCGTCCGGGCTGGGGGCGCCGACGGGCACGTCGACGACCTCGAGCACCTCGGGTCCGCCGAAGGCGGTGGCGACGACGGCGCGGGTGGTGGCGGGCAGGTCGGCAGGCAGGTCGGCAGGCAGGTCGGAGGCGCTCATGTGGGGTCGAACCCCGCGGAGGGCCCGTCGCATTCCGGACGCACGGTCACTACGGTGCGGTCACGAAGCGAGTCCACGGGTTTGGGTGGGGTGCCACCCGGGGTAGGGCCCGTGGGTTACCCCCCTCATCGATCCGCGGCGACGGATCAGCGACGAGCACCAGGAGGCCGCATGTCGGCGCCCAGCACAGACACCCATGGCAGCGCGGGAGCCCCGGACGCCGGAGGCGATGGTCCCGGCCTGAAGCGGGTCATGGGCCCGGGCCTGCTGCTGCTGTTCATCGTCGGCGACATCCTCGGCTCGGGCGTCTACGCCGTCACCGGACGCCTGGCCACCCAGGTCGGCGGCGTCGCGTGGCTGCCGTTCCTCGTCGCGTTCGTCGTGGCCACCCTCACCGCCTTCTCCTACCTCGAGCTGGTGACGAAGTATCCGCAGGCGGCCGGCGCCGCGCTCTACGCCCACAAGGCGTTCGGCATCCACTTCATCACCTTCCTCGTGGCCTTCACGGTCATCTGCTCGGGCATCACCAGCGCCTCGACGTCCTCGGGCCTGCTCTCGGCGAACCTGCTCATCGGCCTCGACGAGATCCTCCCGGGCATCCCCACCGGCAGCACCGCGACGCTGCTGGTCGCGCTGGCCTTCATGGTGGTGCTGGCGCTGATCAACCTGCGCGGCGTCGGCGAGAGCGTGAAGTTCAACGTCGTGCTGACGCTGGTGGAGATGGCCGCGCTGGCCATCGTCATCGGCATCGGCGTCTACGTCGTGGGCCGCGGCGAGGGCGACCTCTCGCGCGTCACGGTCTTCGAGTCCTCCAGCGACAAGGGCCTGTTCATGGCCGTCACGGTGGCCACCGCCATCGCCTTCTTCTCGATGGTCGGCTTCGAGGACTCGGTGAACATGGTCGAGGAGACCCGCGACCCCGAGCGGATCTTCCCGCGGGTGATGCTCACCGGCCTCGGCATCGCCGTGGTCATCTACATGCTCGTCGCCATGACGGTCGTCGCGGTCATCCCGCAGGGCCGCATCCTGGAGTCGGCCGCCAACGGCGAGGCCGGCATCCTGCTCGACGTCGTCAAGGTCGGCGCGCCGGACCTGCCGATCGACAAGTTCTTCCCGTTCATGACCGTCTTCGCGGTCGCGAACACCGCGCTCATCAACATGCTGATGGCCAGCCGCCTGGTCTACGGCCTGGCCCGCCAGGACGTCCTGCCGCGCTCGCTCGGCCGGGTGTCCCACCGCCGTCAGGCGCCCTACGTCGCCATCGCCTTCACCACCCTGCTCGCGCTCGGCCTGATCACCTACGTGCGGCTCTCCTCGGAGAGCACCGTCGTGACGGCGCTGTCCGGCACCACCTCGCTCCTGCTGCTCGCGGTCTTCAGCATCGTCAACGTCGCCTGCCTGGTGCTGCGCCGCCGCGATCCCGAGCACACCGGCTTCAAGGCGCCCGGCCCGGTGCCGGTGCTCGGCGCCGTGGCGTGCCTCTACCTGCTCGGCCCGTGGGCCCGGCTCGAGGCCGACATGATCCAGTACAAGATCGCCGGATCCCTGCTCGTCATCGGCGTCGTGCTCTGGGTCGTGACGTGGTTCGCGAACCGCGGTCTGCGGGCCCAGCGCACCGGCTTCCGCGACATCGAGCACCTCGAGGACTGACGCGAGCGGGCCCGCCCACCGGCATCGTGGTCAGCTGCCAGAACGA
>NZ_JBUZJI010000008.1:23165-102298 GCF_055282735.1 Nocardioides sp. B129/18
CTCGGCGGGCGGGCCCTCGACTCTGCTGACGACGGGTCAGCCCGTGGTCGCGACGGCGTACTTGGTCGACTGGCGGCCTTCCTTGAAGCGCGCGCACCAGTCGCCACGCACCTCGGTGCAGGTGTCGGTGGGCCAGGTGAGGACGACACGGAAGCGGGGCCGCTCGCCGGCCTTCACCTTGACCCAGCGGTTGATCGTGACGCGGTTGATGTGGCGCAGTCGGTCGGCGACGTAGGCGGTGGTGTTGCCGGCCGGAGCCGTCGACCGGGAGATCGTCGCGCCCTTGCTGCAGATGTTGACGCTGCCGACGCTGGCCTCGACGCCTGCGATGCCCCAGGCGGCGGTCAGGCTGAGCCCGATCGTCGTGCACGAGCCGGTTCGGCCGGAGATCGACTTCGTCTCGGTCATGTCGACGATCGTGGCGCCGCCGGTGGTGACGTCGAGGCGAGCTCGCGCGAGGTTGCCCAGGCCGCTCTTGGAGGTCACGATCGTGTCGGCGTCGAGCAGGTAGTAGTCGTATCCCTTGATGCCCTCGGAGAGCCGGTATGTCTTGAGCCTGGTCTGGAGCTTCCCCTTCGACACGCGGTAGCCAAGGAAAGGACAGGCCGCTGAGTCGCAGTGGCCGTACTGGGCCTCGGAGTAGTTCTTGAAGGTCGCGCTGTACCGGCCGGAGACCGGCTGGTCGCCGACGAGGCGGATCTGCTGGGTGGAGCCGACGTCGGCCTGTGCCGTGGGCGTGGCGACGACGCCGAGGCCCGTCGCGGTCATGAGGGCCATCGCGGTCGCGGCGAGGCGACGGCGACCCGAGAGGGGGGTTCTGGTCATGGGTCCGGCCTACCCCTAGGGGCACCGCACGAAACGCCGCGTCGGGCCCTCGCGCCGCAGCTGGCTGCGGGTCTCGTCCCACGCGGAGACGGCGAGGCGGGCCTCGGGGCGCTCCCCGCGTAGGCTCTTGCGCGTGAGCATGCCGTCCCTCGCCGATCTGCACGCCCTCAAGCCCCTGCAGCAGCCGACCTATCCCGACGCCGCGGCGGTCGACGCCGCCGTCGGCCGGCTGCGCACGATGCCGCCGCTGGTGTTCGCGGGCGAGTGCGACGACCTCACCGCCAAGATGGCGGCGGTCAGCCGGGGCGAGGCGTTCCTCCTGCAGGGCGGCGACTGCGCCGAGACCTTCGAGGGCGTCACGGCCGACAACGTCCGCAACAAGCTGCGGGTGCTGCTGCAGATGGCCGTCATCCTCACCTACGCCGGCTCGGTGCCGGTGGTGAAGCTCGGCCGCCTGGCCGGCCAGTACGCCAAGCCGCGCTCCTCGGACTCCGAGACCCGCGACGGCGTGACGCTGCCGGCCTACCGGGGCGACGCCGTCAACGGCTTCGACTTCACCCCCGAGTCGCGCATCCCCGACCCCCAGCGCCTCCTCGACGTCTACAACGCCTCGGCCGCGACGCTGAACCTCGTGCGCGCCTTCGTCACCGGCGGCTACGCCGACCTGCGCCAGGTGCACACCTGGAACACCGACTTCGTGCGCACCTCGCCGGCCGGTCAGCGCTACGAGGCCCTCGCCGCCGAGCTCGACAAGGCGCTGGCGTTCATGAGCGCCATCGGCGCCGACGCCGAGGAGCTGCGCCGCGTCGACTTCTACTCCAGCCACGAGGCGCTGCTCATGGAGTACGAGCACGCGATGACCCGCATCGACTCCCGCACCGAGCAGCCCTACAACGTCTCGGGCCACTTCGTGTGGATCGGCGAGCGCACCCGGCAGCTCGACGGCGCGCACGTCGAGTACTTCCGGCACCTGCGCAACCCGATCGGGGTGAAGCTCGGCCCGACGGCCACCGCCGACGACGCCCTCGCGCTCGCCGAGCGGCTCAACCCGGAGAACACCCCGGGCCGCCTCACCTTCATCACCCGCTTCGGCGCCGGCAAGATCCGCGACGGCCTCCCGCCGCTGGTCGAGAAGGTCACCGCCGAGGGCGTCTCCGTGGCGTGGGTCAGCGACCCCATGCACGGCAACACCTTCGAGTCGAGCACCGGCTACAAGACCCGCCGCTTCGAGGACGTCGTCGACGAGGTCCAGGGCTTCTTCGACGTCCACCGCGGCCTGGGAACCGTGCCCGGCGGGATCCTGGTGGAGATGACCGGCGACGACGTCACCGAGTGCATCGGCGGCGGCGAGGAGCTCGACGAGGCCGGCCTGGCGCACCGCTACGAGTCGGTCGTCGACCCGCGCCTGAACCGCGTGCAGTCCCTCGAGATGGCCTTCCTCGTCGCGGAGATGCTTCGCCAGCGCTGAGCCGATGGTTGACTCGGCCCACGTGAGCCCCGTGAGCCCTGTCGACCTGCGTTCGGACACCGTGACCGTTCCCACCGAGGCGATGCGCGCCGCCATGGCGCGCGCCGAGGTGGGCGACGACGTCTTCGGCGAGGACCCCACCGTCCGTGCCCTCGAGGAGCGGGTGGCGGGCCTGCTGGGCCACGAGGCGGCGCTGTTCACGCCCACCGGCTCGATGGCCAACGTCCTGGCGGTGCGCACCGTCGTCGGCGTCGGACGCGAGGTGCTGTGCGAGTCCTCGGCCCACATCGCGCGGGCCGAGCTCGGCGCCCACGGCGCCTACACGGGCCTGACGATGCGCACCTGGACGCACCCGCGCGGCCAGGTCGACCTCCCCGCGATCCAGGGGCTCCACGCCCCCGACATGGGTCCGTTCTTCGTGGCGACCGCCGCGGTCTCCGTGGAGTGCACCCACAACTTCGCCGGGGGAGCGGTGCTCCCGATCGACGACCTCCGCGCGCTGCGCGCCTGGGCCGACGAGGTCGGCGTCGCGATCCACCTCGACGGCGCCCGCCTCTGGAACGCCCACGTCGCCACCGGCACGCCGCTGGAGGCCTACGGCGCCGTCGCCGACGTCATGGCCGTCTGCCTCTCCAAGGGCCTCGGCGCGCCCGTGGGCTCGCTGGTGGTCGGCAGCGCCGACGCCATCGCCGAGAGCCGCGTGTGGCGCAAGCGGATGGGCGGCGGCATGCGTCAGGTCGGCATCCTGGCGGCTGCGGGGCTGCACGCTCTCGACCACCACGTCGAGCGGCTGGCCGAGGACCACGAGCACGCGCGGCTGCTCGCCGAGGCGTGCGGTCTCGATCCGGCCGGCGTCGACACCAACATCGTCGTCGTGCCGCACGACGACGCTCCGGGCCTGGTGGCCCGGGCCCGCGAGGCGGGCGTGCTCGTCACCGCGGTCGGCCCGCGCGCGGTGCGCCTGGTGACGCACCTCGGCGTCGACCGTGCCGCCGCCCAGCAGGCCGCGGACGTGCTCGGTCCGCTGTTCGCGGTCTGACTCGAGTCCTCAGCCCCGCGGGGCGGTGCCCAGCAGCGAGATCTCGCTGATCGCGGTGTTGTCCTTGCCCGCCGGGCCGGTGCCCGGCTGGCTCACCGAGAGCAGCCGCAGCCGCACGGTGGTGGTCTTGACGCCCTCGACGTCGAGCCGCTGGAGCGAGCGGGTGTCGCGCAGGTCCTGCGTCAGGCGCGTGCCGTCGTCGAAGATCCACTCCACCGAGAGCACCCGCCGGTTGCCGTGGTACCAGTCGTACGTGCGGCCGTCGGCCTTGCTGGTCTTGGCGTAGCCGTTGATCAGGCCGACCTCCACCAGCGTGGTGGCCGAGGGCAGCCGCACCACGATCTCCTGACCACCGGCGTCCCCGGGCGTGCGCCAGCAGGTGGTGGGATCGCCGTCGAGCATGTTCTCGGCGACGTAGGTGATCGGCTGGCCGGTGGCGACGTCGGCGCTCGTGGGCCCCGCCTGCGGGGCGCTGATCCCGGCGATGTCGGCCAGCCGCGTGGGCTCCTGGGAGCTCGACGCGCTCGGGCTCGGGGAGCTCGAGGCGCTCGGTGTGGACGGTGCGGGCGACGGCGGGGTGGCGGCGTCGCTCGGCGTCGGGTCGGTGGCGGCCTCGTCCGAGCCGCCGCTGCGCACCAGCAGGATCGCGCCGGCCACCAGCGCCAGGACGACGACCACCGCCACGACGGCCAGCACGAGCGCGGTCTGGGAGCCGCCGGGACGAGGCGAGCGCGTCGAGGCGATCACGGGGCTCGCCGGCACGACGGGGATCGTCGCGGTGGGCGGGTCCTCCTCGGCGGCGGCGCGCGTCGGGGCGGCCGGCGTCTCGCCGGTGGCGTCGGCCCACAGCGGGAAGCGCGCGGGCGGCGGAGCCTCGTGGACCGGACGCGGCGTCGTCGGGTCGGCGGGGGTGGGCTCGGGGGGCAGCTCCGCGCCGACCCGGTGCCCGCAGTTGGTGCAGAACCGGCCGACGCCGAGCGCTGCGGAGCAGCGGGCGCAGGTGGTCACGAGGGAGATTCTGCCCGGCCCACCGCCGAGGGCAGTCGCCGGACCACCTGGGCCAGGTCGCGCAGCCCGGTGTCGGCCAGCGCCCAGACGCCGTCGTCGGGCACGGTCTCCGGCGCCGGGTGGACGTCGACGAGGACGCCGTCGGCGCCCACGGCGATCGCGGCGCGGGCGAGGGCGACGACGAGGTCGGGCCGGCCGGCGGCGCGCGAGACGTCGACGACGACCGGCAGATGGCTGGCGGCCTGGAGCAGCGGGACGGCGGCGATGTCGAGGGTGGTGCGCGCGGTGGGCTCGGCGCTCGGGACGCCGCGTTCGCACAGCACGATCTCGAGGTTGCCGTGCTGGGCGATGTGCTCGGCGGCCATCAGCCACTCCTCGACCGTCGCGCCCACCGGGCGCTCGAGCAGCACCGGGGCGTCCTGCTCGCCGACGGCGGCGAGCAGCTCCTCGTCGCCGGCGTGACGGCCCGCGACGCGCAGCCCGTCGGCGACGGCCGCGGCCTCCTCGACGTCGTCGGCATGGGCCACGCCCACGACCAGCGGGAGCCCGGCGGCCGCCCGGGCCTCGGCGAGCGCCTCCAGGGTGCGACCGGCGGGCAGGACGCGCGTGGTGCCGCGGGGGCGCACGATCCCGCCGACCAGCAGGCGGGCGCCGGCGGAGGCGGCCATGCGGGCGGCGTCGAGCACCTGCGCGTGCTGGCCGGCCGAGCCGAGCCCGCCGCCGAGCAGGAGGCCGTCGGGGCCGATGGCGACGCGCGTGGCCTCGCAGCCGAGGTGCACCGTCGAGCGGTGGGGGTGGTGCTGGCGGCTGACGAGCTTGAAGGGGTCGGAGATGCGGTGCACGTCCGCGACGCCGGGCAGGGTGCGCAGGTTGAGGTGGTGGAAGGAGTCGACGTCGCCGACCAGGCCGATGATGGTGCGCACCAGGCCGCGGCTCACGAACGCCTCGCCGCCCACGCCCTCGACGCGCTCGACCACGCGGGCGATGTCGGCGTCGGTGGCGTCGGGGGCCATGACGACGACCATCGGGCTGCGCTCGCTCTCCGACGCCCGGGGGACGGCGTCTGCGACGAACCTAGGCGGGCCGATCGAGGGGTGGGACGGACGTCTCAGACGGCAAGATGCTGGACGCCGCCCTCCAGCGGCTCGTCCTCGTCGTCCCCGCCGGGACGCAGCTCGACGACGATCATGGCGGTCAGCACCATGAGCCCGCCGAGCACCATCCGCAGCGTCGCGCTCTCGCCGCCCAGCGCGACGGCGAACCCGGCGGCGAAGACCGGCTCCATCGACATGACGATCGCGCAGCGCGTCGGCGGCAGATGGGCCTGCGCCCAGGTCTGCGCGAGCATCGCCAGCGCCCCGGCCACCAGCGCCATGTAGAGCACCGAGGCCCAGTCGGCCGCGGTGGGCGGCAGGACGATGCCGTCCCAGGCCGTGGCCACCAGGCACACGACCGCGATGACCACGATCTGCAGGATCGACATGCCCAGCGCCTGGCGCGGGTCCGACCACGCGCCGAGGCCGACGATGTGGAGGGCGTAGAGCAGCGCGGCGACGAGGGTGATCGCCTCGCCGTAGCCCACCGACAGCCCGTCGAGCGTCAGGACGCCGAGGCCGGCCATGGCGAGCGCGACGGCCGCCCAGGTGAGCCCGGTGATGCGGGTGCGCAGCAGCACGGCCGCGAACAGCGGGGTGCTGACGACGTAGAGGCCGGTGATGAACCCCGAGACCGACGCCGGGGTGTGCGCCAGCCCGGCGGTCTGCAGGATCTGCGCGACGCCGTAGACCAGGCCGAGGACGACGGCGTGCTTGCGCGACTCCGGGGTCAGGCGACGCAGCGCCCCCGGCGCGACCGCAGCCATCACCACCGCGGCGATCGCGAAGCGCACGGCCAGGAAGTCGAGCGTGGGCACCCGCTCGAGGAGGTCCTTGATGAGGAAGAACGTCGAGCCCCAGCAGGCCGTCATCGCCAGGAGGGCGCCGGTGGCCAGCAGGCTGATGCGCCGGGAGACCGGCGCCGTGGCGGTGCTCACGAGGCCTCCACCAGCGCCGCGTCGGAGTCGGCATCGCCGCGCAGGCGTCGCAGGAGGGCGAGGTCGGCGTTGCCAGGCTCGCGCGAGCCCGGGGTCTCCAGCACGAACGGCACGCCCTCGGTGAGCGGGTGGGTCATGAGCGCGGCGAAGGCGTCGACGCCGACGTGTCCTTCTCCGAGTCGCTCGTGGCGGTCCTTCAGCGAGCCGCGGGGGTCCTTGGAGTCGTTCGCGTGGACGAGGCGCAGCCGGCCGGCCCCGGCGACCTCCTCGAGGCGGCGCAGGGTGGCGTCGACGCCGCCCGGCTCGTCGAGCGGGGCGCCGGCGGCGAAGACGTGGCAGGTGTCCAGGCACACCCCGGCGCGGGGGTGGCGGTCGAGCGCGTCGAGGTAGACCGCCAGGTCGTCGACGCCCGCGCACAGCGAGCGGCCCTGCCCGGCGGTGGGCTCGAGGAGCAGCCAGGGGGCGTCGTCGTCGAGGGTCTCGAGGATCGGCAGGAGGCCCTCGCGCACCTGGGTCATCGCCGCGGCGAACCGCTCGGCGGCCTCCTCGTCGCTGCCCGCGGGGGCGACGAACGAGCCGGTGTGGACGACGAGCCCCTCGGCGCCGATCTCGGCGGCACGACGCAGGTTGTGGGCCACCAGGGCGACGCTGCGCTCGTAGGTGGCCGGCGTCGGCGAGCCGAGGTTCACCAGGTACGGCGCGTGGACGAAGGCCCGCAGACCGCGCTCGCGCACGCCCGCCCGGAAGCCGGCGTCGTCGTCGGGGCGGCCCGGCGAGGTCGCCCAGCCGCGGGGGTTGCCGAGGAAGACCTGCACGGCCTCGATGCCCAGCTCGTCGACCGCGGCCAGGGCGCCGGGCACCAGGCCCTTGCCCACCTGGACGTGGGTGCCGACAGGACGGAGCAGGGCGGGGTTCGGCACGGGCGAAGCCTACGAGCCGGGGTGGCTCAGACGAGGAAGAGGGTGATCGTCGAGCCCTTCGGCACCTTCTGGCCGCTGCCCGGGGAGGCCCGCAGCACGTAGCGCAGGCCGATGTAGGCGCCGGACTCCTCGACCTTCACCTTGAAGCCCTGGGCCTCCAGGGCGGAGGTGGCGGCGTCGACGCCGGAGCCGATGAGGCCGCCGGGCACCTCGACGAGCTCGGGCCCCTTGGAGACCACCAGCGTCACCGTGCCGCCCTTGAGCAGCGTGCCGCCGCGGGGGTCCTGGGAGACGACGGATCCGGCGGGCACCGTGTCGTCGAAGACCTGCTGGCTGCGATCGACCTTCAGTCCGCGCGCCTCCAGCGCCTGCTGGGCCTGGTCGGCGGGCTTGCCCACCCAGTTGCCGACGCGCACCGGCTCGAGGCCCTTGCTCACCACGAGGGCGACGGCGCCGCCGGCGCGCACCTGGACGCCGGCCTTGGGGTCGGTGGAGATGACCTGGCCCTTCGGCACGGTGTCGGAGTAGGCGCCGGAGACCAGGCCGACCTCGAGCCGCGTGCCGGTGAGCGCCTTCTCGGCCGCCGCACGGGTCTGGCCGACGACGTCGGGCACCGGGTACTGCTCGACGCCCTTGGACAGCACGAGGGTGACCGTCGCGCCGCCGAGCACCCGGGCGCCGGGACCGGGGTCGGTGGAGACGACGTGGCCCTCGGCGACCTCGTCGCTGAAGACCGAGGTGCCGACGCGGACGTCGTAGCCGGCCTGCTCCAGGCGCGAGGTGGCCTGGGCGCGGGTGAGGTCGATGACGCTGGGCATGGAGTCGTAGCGGCCGTAGCCGAACCAGTAGGCCCCGCCGGCCAGCGCGATCGCGAGCAGCACGGCGAGCAGGACGAGCAGCGGTCCGCGGCGCCGCCGCCGGTCGGCCCGGGCGTGCGCGGGCGCTGCGGAACCCGGGGGACCCGCGGGAGTCGGACGCGGTGCGACCGCGGCGGGCATCGGCTCGAGCGGGGCGACGGTGGTGTGCTCGACGTCGGCGGGCTCGTGGAGCCGCTCGCGGATCTCCTCGACGCCGACGATCTCCTCGGTGCTCGCGCGCAGGCCCGCGACGATCGGCGTGAGGTCCTGGGTGAGGTCGGGGTCGTCGACGCCCTCGCGCAGGGCCTGCTGGACGCGGTGCAGGTGGCGCAGCAGCACGCCGGCGTCGGAGGGACGTTGGCTCACCTCGCGCGCGGTGGCGCGGGCGACCAGCGCGTCGACGTAGGCCGGCAGGCCGGGCACGAGCTGCGACGGCGCCGGGACGTCCTCGTGGACGTGCTTGTAGGCCACCTGGATCGGGCTCTCGCCCTGGTGCGGCTTCCGGCCGGTGAGCAGCTCGTGGAGGATCACGCCGACGGCGTAGACGTCGGCGCGGGCGTCGCCGGTGCCGTCGACGACCAGCTCGGGGGCGACGTAGGAGACGGTGCCGATCAGCACGCCCGTGGCGGTGTGCTGGGTCTCGGCGCTGATCGCCTTCGCCAGGCCGAAGTCGGCGACCTTGATCCGGCCGTCGTCGGCGATCAGGACGTTCTCCGGCTTGACGTCGCGGTGCATGAGGCCGGCCCGGTGGGCCGAGGCGAGCGCGGAGACCACCGGCTCCAGCAGCGCCAGCGCCTTGGCCGGCGGCATCGGGGTCTCCTTGGCGATGACGTCGCGCAGGGTGTGGCCGGGCACCAGCTCCATCGCCAGGAAGACCGTGCCGTCGTCGTCGCCCTGGTCGTAGACGGCCACGATGTGCGGGTGGCTCAGGCGGGCGGCGGCGCGGGCCTCGCGGACGAAGCGGGCCGCGAACTGCTCGTCGTCGCCGAGCCCGGCGTGCATGACCTTGACGGCGACGGTGCGGTCCAGGCGGGTGTCCAGCGCCTCGTAGACGCCGGCCATGCCGCCGCGGGCGATGCGCCGACCGATGCGGTACCGGCCGTCGAGGAGGCGTCCGACCAAGGGGTCGGAGGAGCCACCGGCGGCACCTGACCGCGTGGACTGCTCCATCTCGACGACCCCCTGCGCTCCGGACGGGGAAGGGCGTCCGGCCCGGTCATCGTACGGGGCGACACGCGTGCGACCTGCGCTGACACGCATGGGACGATGTCGCCATGGCCGAGCACGAGTCCTCCTCCGACGCCCCGACGACCCCCGCCGCCGAGGCTGCTCGGCGCACCGACGTCCCGCTCGCCGACCACGACCTCGCGGTGCTCGTCGAGGACTGGATCGACTGGGCCGAGGTGGGGCGCCGCATCGGCGTCACGACCTCGCGCGTGAAGTCGATGATCCAGGACCACCTGCTCGCCGCCGCGGTGCCCGCGCCGGGCCGCGGCCAGCTGGTGCCCGAGCTGTTCGTGCACGACGTCGAGCTGGCCAAGGGCCTCAGCGGCCTCATCACGATGCTCCACGACGGTGGCTACACCGACCGCGAGATCATCGCGTGGCTCTTCCTCGACCTCGACCTGCCGGGGCGCCCGATCGACGCCCTGCGCGAGAACCGGGGCTCGGAGGTCAAGCGCCGCGCCCAGGCGATGGCCTGGTAGATCCCCAGCAGGCGGGTCAGACCTGGCGCCGGGTCGCGGCCAGCGCCAGCGCGCGCAGCGCGGCCCGGGCCGGCTCGGGGAACCCGCCGGCGTCGAGCGCGTCGAGCGCCTGCGCGGTGAGGCGCTCGATGAGCTCCTCGACGCGGGCCAGGGCGCCGGAGTCCTCGATGGTGGCCCGCAGCCGCTGCACGTCCTGCTCGGTGAGCGGGCCGCCCAGGGCGGCGTCGAGGTCGGCGGCCCGGTCGGCCGGCGCGTGCTCGAGCGCGAGGGCCACCAGCACGGTGCGCTTGCCCTCGACGAGGTCGTCGCCGGCGGGCTTGCCGGTGACGGCGGGATCGCCGAAGACGCCCAGGACGTCGTCGCGCAGCTGGAAGGCCTCCCCGAGCGGGAGGCCGTAGGCGCTGAGCGCGGCGAGCGCGGCGGCGTCACCGCCGGCGAGCGCGGCGCCCACGTGCAGCGGCCGCTCGACGGAGTACTTCGCCGACTTGTAGCGCAGCACCGTCATGGCGGTGTCGACGTCGGCGCGGGCGCGTGCCTGCACCGAGACGTCGAGGAACTGCCCGGCGATCACCTCGGTGCGGCACTCGTCGAAGACCTCGAGCGCCGGTGCGACGTCGTCGGGCGCGAGGCCGCAGCGCCGCAGCGCCTCATCGGCCCAGGCGAGGAGGAGGTCGCCGGTGAGGATCGCGGCGGCGGCGCCGTACTGGGCGGGGTCGCCGCCCCAGCCGGCGGTGCGGTGCTCGGCCTCGAACCCGCGGTGCGTGGACGGGCGTCCGCGCCGGGTGTCGGAGGCGTCCATGAGGTCGTCGTGCACCAGCGCGCTGGCGTGCAGCAGCTCCAGGGACGCCGCGGCGCGCACGAGCGCCTGCGCGCGGGCCGGCTCGGGGTCGGGCAGCACCGCGAGGTGGCCCCAGCGGCAGAACAGCGCCCGCAGGCGCTTGCCGCCGGCCAGCAGGGCCCGCACCTCGGCGACCAGCCGCTCGGCGTCCGGCCCCAGGGGGGCGAGGCGCACGGCCTGGGCGTCGACGACCGCGTCGAGCGCCTCCTGCACGGCCGCGCGGAACGGCTCGGCGCCCACCGGGTCGTCGGCCGTCGCCGGGTGGGTGTGGCTGCCGGTGCCGGGGGAGTCGCTCACGTCGACCGAGCGTAGGCGCAGGCCCGCGCCCGTGGACGTCCGCCCCGGCGGTGACCCGCGCGAACCTAGGATCGCGGCATGACGATCGGTCGCGGACGCTCGCTGCGCGAGCTCGCGCAGGCGGGGGAGCGCTCCTTCAGCTTCGAGTTCTTCCCGCCGCGCGACGAGGCGGGCGAGGAGCGGCTGTGGGCCACGGTCCGCGCGCTGGAGCCCTACCGGCCGACGTTCGTCTCGGTCACCTACGGCGCCGGCGGCTCCAGCCGCGGCAGCACGGTGCGCATCACCGGCCGGATGGCGCGCGAGACCTCGCTGGTGCCGATGGCGCACCTCACCTGCGTCGGCCACACCCGCACCGAGCTCGAGGCGATCCTCGACGAGTACGAGGAGGCGGGCGTCCACCACGTGATGGCGCTGCGCGGCGACCCCGCCGACGGCCCCCGGGCGCCGTGGACGCCCACCGAGGGCGGGCTCTCCTACGCCGTCGAGCTCGTCGAGATGGCCGCGGCCCGCGGCACCTTCCGCATCGGCGTCGCCGCCTTCCCCGAGCGGCACCCCGCCTCGGCCTCGCTCGACCAGGACGCCGACGTGCTCGCCGCGAAGGCCCGCGCCGGCGCCGAGTTCGCCGTCACCCAGATGTTCTTCCGCGCCTCCGACTACGTCGGGCTCGTCGAGCGGGTCGCGGCGCGCGGGGTCGACCTGCCGATCCTGCCGGGCATCATGCCGATCCTGAACCTCAGCGCGATCCGGCGTCAGGGCGAGCTGATCGGCACCGAGGTGCCCCCGGAGATCGTCGCGCGCATCGCCCGGCACGAGGGCGATCCCGTCGCCATGCGGGCCGAGGGCATCGCGATCGCCGCCGAGCTCTGCGAGGAGCTCCTCGACGCCGGCGCGCCGGGGCTGCACTTCTACACGCTCAACCAGTCCCGGGCGACGCTCGAGATCTTCGAGCGCCTGCACGTGACGGTCTGACGCTCGGTCCGAGCCTCTCTCAGGCCGGCCCGATCACCTGGGAGACGAGGGCCGCCGAGAGGCCGACGGCGTGCAGGCCCGCGCCCGGGGTGGCGTGGGCGCCGGCGGCGAGCACGCCGGGCACCGGGGTCTGCGGCCCGAGGCGGCGGCGCACGGTCGTGCGGCCCTGCCACAGGACGCCGTAGGGCGAGCCGTTCCACTGCTCGACGAGGTCGCGCGGGCTGAGGTCGACGCGGTGCACGATGCGCGAGCGGACGTCGAGGCCGGCCCGGGCGAGCGCGACCGGCAGCGGCTCGGCCACGCGTCCGCGGCCGAGGATCGTCCAGGCGCGGTGGCCCTCGGGCGCCCGGCCGCCGGTGCGCACCACGAGGAGCGGATCCCCGTGCAGGACGACCTCCGGCGGCAGGTCGGGCAGCGGGTCGTCGGGCTCGTCGTCGCGCAGGGCGAGGTGGCTGATCACCGGCGGCAGCGCGGGCATGGTGCGCGCGGCCGCGTCGGCGAGGACGGGCAGGCGGCGGGGGTCGATGGCGCAGACGACGTGGTCGGCGTCGAGGTCCTGCGGCAGGTCGTCGGCGGTGACGATCGTGACGGCGACCGCGCGGCCCTCCCGCACGACGACGTCGACGGCGCGCGTGCCGAGGAGCACCTCGACGCCGCGGGTGGCCAGCCGGGCGCCGAGGCCGGCGGCCAGCGTCGGCAGGCCGCCCTCGAAGCGCCAGCCGCCGAAGGTCTGCTCCAGATAGGCCGTGAGCGCGGTCCACCCGGGCGTGGTGCGGGGGTCCTGTCCGTCGATCATCGCCGGGTAGGCGGCCAGCAGCCGAGCCCGCTTGTCGCGCAGGGCGCCCTTGATGCGGCGCTCGAGGGTCTCGCGGGAGTCGAGCCGCTCGACGGCCTCGGCCGCCAGCGCGTCCGGGGTCCACGGCACCTCGAAGTAGTGGCGTCGCAGCACCTCCCAGTCGTCGCCGCCGGCGTCGACGTAGTCCTGCCAGCCCTGGCCCAGGCCGGGCTTGAGCCCCTCCATCGCCTCCATCTGGCGGGCGCGGGAGCCGCCCTCGAGCACCAGGCGCGAGCCGTCCTCGAAGCGGTGCTCGCGCAGCACCGGCTCGGGCACGAGCTCGAGCTCCTGCTCCAGCGGTCGGCCGGTCTTGCGGAACAGGTCGCGCAGCACGGCGGGCAGCAGCACCGTCGAGACCGCGGCGTCCCAGGAGAACCCCGGTGGGCCGCCGTGCTCCTCCGCGCGCACCGGGCGGAGCGCGCCGCCGAGCTCGCGGTCGGCCTCGACGAGCGTGACGCGGTGCCCGGTCTTGGCCAGGCGGGCCGCGGAGGCCATGCCTGCCAGCCCGCCGCCGATGACGACGACCCGCGCCATCTCAGGCGCCGTCCTGGGCCGGGCCGACGTCGACCGGCGTGGCGCCGGTGAGCGCGCGCAGCTCGTCGTAGGTGGTGGAGAAGACCGCCGCCGGGTGCCCGGCCGCGGCCCACACCTCGGGGTAGGAGGCCAGCGTCGGGTCGATCCAGGTGGGCAGGGGCGCGGGGTGGGAGAAGGGGGAGACGCCGCCGATGACCTGCCCGGTGTGGGTGCGCACGGCGTCGGCGCTCGCGCGACGCAGGGCGGGCACGCCCAGGCGCGCGGCGGTGGCGACGAGGTCGACGCGGTGCGCGCCGGAGGTCAGCAGCAGCACCGGACGCCCGTCGTCCTCGAAGAGCAGGCTGTTGGCAATGGCGCCCACCGCGCAGCCCAGCGCCTGCGCCGCCAGCGCGGCGGTGTGGACGCCGTCGGGCAGGACGACGATGCGCCCGCGCCCGCCTCGGGCCCGGTGCTCCTCGCGGAAGCGCGCGATGCCGGGGTGCTCCTCGCTCATGGGGGAGACCTTAGGCTCTGGGCTGTCGCCCCCCGCAGCCGTTCGTACGGAGGACCCATGCCCAGCACCCCCGGAGCCACCGCTCCCGGCACCGCCGACGCTCCGGGCGCCCTCGCGCGCCGGCCCCGTCCGCGGTCGGTCGAGGTCGCGACGGGCCTGCTGCTGGCGCTCCTGGGCCTCGGCGCGGTCACGGTGCTGCTCACCGTCGTCCAGCGCGACGCGCTGATCCGCAACTGGGCCGAGGGCCATCGCGAGGCCCGCGAGATCGTCGCCCGCCAGGGCCTGCAGTACCTCATCGACGAGCAGCCGATCGCGATCCCGCAGTTCGTGCCCGTGGCGATCGTGCTGGCCGTCGTGGTCGCGTCCATCGTCGGCGTGCTGCTCGCGCTGTTCCGCATCGGCCTGGCCTGGGCGCGCTGGTCGCTGGCCGGGCTGATCCTGGTGGTCGCCATCTGCACCGGCGCGGGCATCCGGGTCGGCGCGCCCACGGCGTTCGAGGTGCTGCTCTGGGCCTCCCTCGTCCTCGACGTCGCCATCCTCGTGACGCTGTTCCGTCCCTCGGTGCACGCCTTCGTCGCCGCCCGCGACTGAGCCCTCCCCGGCTTCCTCCAGGAGCCCGCCCGCGCGACCCCGTGCGCGACCCGTGCGCGACCCCTTGACCGGGCTCGCGAGCTGGGGCACACTCGAACATGTCGAACAGGCGTTCGAATCCACTGCGAGGGACGAGGCGCCGACGACACCCTCGGCGGGCCGACCTCGACCCCCGGTCCGCCGAGGGAGACGCCGTCCGGCGTCGCGTCGCCCCGGGGGTCGGGGTCGAGGAGAGGTCGCCATGCACGCAGTCGCCCACCCCGATCGGGGCACCGACGCCCCGGTGCTCACGCACCCGGCCCTGCTGCCCGCCGAGACCCACGCCTACCTGGCGCGCTCCGCCGCGTCGCTGGCCGAGGCCGCCGCGCAGCCCGACGTCCCGGCCCGCTACGCCACCGCCCACGTCGCCGCGCTCCAGGCCGCGGCCGCCGTCGTCGCGGCCCGGGCGCGGCCGCAGGCCGCCCGCTCTCGCGGGCGCACCACTGCCTGGACCCTCCTCGCCCGGCTCGCACCGGAGCTGGAGGAGTGGGCCGGCCTCTTCGCCGCCGGCGCCGCCAAGCGCGCGGCCGCCGCGGCCGGCTCCCGACGCGCCGTCACCCCTCGCGAGGCCGACGACCTCCTGCGCGACGCCGAGCGGTTCCTCGCGCTCGTCGAGCAGACCCTGGGCCTCGCGCCCCGGGCCACCGCCCCGCGCGAGGGCGTCGCCACCCGGCTGCGCGCGGGCTGAGCGCCCCGCCGGGGTGCGCGGCGCCGGGTCCGCGACAGTAGGGTCGGGGCCATGCCCGGAACCACCGCAGGCGACCGTCCCTCCGAGCGCCGCCAGGCCGCGCGCACCGGCGTCGTGTGGAGCGCGCTCGAGCCGCTGCTCGCAGCCGCCACCTGCCCGCTCGGCGTGCTCGACATCGGAGGCGGCACCGGCGGACTGGCCGTCCGCATCGCCGAGGCCGGACACCGGGTCACCGTCATCGACCCCAGCCCTGACGCCCTCGCCGCGCTCGACCGGCGCGCCCGCGAGGCCGGTGTCGCGGTGGCCAGCGAGCAGGGCGACCTCGCCACGCTCGCCGGCCGCCCGGCCAGCGTCGACCTGCTGCTGTGCCACGGCGTCCTCGAGCTGGCCGGCGACGCCGCCTCCGCGCTGGCCGACCTCGCCGGCGCGCTCCGGCCCGACGGCGTCCTGAGCCTGCTCGTCGCCCAGCGCCACGCCGCCGTCATCGCCCGGGCGATGGCCGGCCACTTCCAGCAGGCCCGCGAGCTGCTCGACGGTGGCGGCCCGGTCTCCCGCGGCGGACGCCGGTTCACCGCCGAGGAGCTCGCGGGTCTCCTGCGCGACGCCGGCCTGGAGCCCCAGGGCGTCCAGGGCGTGCGGGTCTTCGCCGACCTGGTCCCCGGCTCGCTCCTCGACCTCGAGCCCGGCGCCAGCGCCGCGCTCCTCGACCTCGAGCGCGCGGTGTCCACGCGCCCGGAGTACCTGCCGCTGGCCGCCCAGCTGCACGCCCTCGGGCGCCGCTCGACCTGACCGCGGGTCGCGCGCTGCGGCGCGGGCGGCGTCCGTCGGACAAATTCCCGGGACCGCCTACCGTGGCGCGACGACCCTGCCTATCCTGGAGGGGCCCCGGTGTCGCCGGTGGCTGCTGCTGACCCGATCGACCCGGAGGCTGACGTGCCACTCTCGGAAGAGGAGCTGCGAGCGCTCGAGCAGATGGAGCGTGCCCTCACCGAGGAGGATCCGAAGTTCGTCTCGACGCTGCGCGGCACCACCGCCCGGCGCTCGGCTCGGCGTCGCGCGATCCTCGCCGGTGTGGTCTTCGTGGTCGGCATCGCCGTCCTGATGGCCGGCGTGACCACCAAGCTGTGGGCCGTCGGCGTCGTCGGCTTCGTCATCATGCTCGGCTCGGCCACCCTTGGCCTCAACGCCGTGCGCCAGGGCGGCTCCGCCGAGCCGGCCGGCCCGCGTCCGGCCTCGCGCGGCGGC
This sequence comes from Nocardioides sp. B129/18, assembly GCF_055282735.1. Classification (NCBI taxonomy): domain Bacteria; kingdom Bacillati; phylum Actinomycetota; class Actinomycetes; order Propionibacteriales; family Nocardioidaceae; genus Nocardioides; species Nocardioides sp. B129/18. The sequence continues at coordinate 39,550 of NZ_JBUZJI010000008.1, forward strand.
TTCTCCGTCGTCGACGGCGGACGTGCCGGCCGCCCCCGCCGCACCGGCCGCGGCCCGTCGCGCGGCTCGTCCCGCTCCTCCGGCTCCTTCATGGAGCGCGTCGAGGAGCGGTGGCGTCGTCGTCGGGAGTCCGGCGGCTTCTGACGCCCCTCGCTCCACGGCCCGACCAGACCCCGACTCTGGTCGGGCCGTTCTCGTTCTGGGGCCCTTCGCCCAGCGCGGCTCGCCAGGTGCAGTGCCTCGACGAGGTCCGGCCGTGCTGCCGGGTCGGTCGCCACGGCGCAGATCGCGCCGGCGTCAACCGCCGGCTCACCCCGTTCAGCGGCTCAGCAGCTCAGCAGCTCAGCGGCTCACGAGCTCCCGATCGTCCGCGCCGGTCGCGGGGGCCGTGCTCCGCTCCAGCAGCGTGCGCGGCAGCCAGCGCGCCCGACGTGCGGCCCGCGGTGGGGCGGCGGTGTGGAGGGCGTCGAGCACCCGCTCGGTCCAGACGCGCGTGCGCTCGTCGCTGCGGGCCCGTCCGGGCGGGGCGTACCGGTGCTCCTCGACGGCCCGCGCCAGCGAGGTGAGGGCGTCGCGGTCGTCGTCGGAGATCCGGCTGACGGCCCGCCGCAGGTGCGCGACGAGCTCGTCCGCGGTGTCGCGGGGGGAGCGGTCGGCCGGCCAGGGGGCCGCGAGGTCCAGGGCCGTGGCGCGCACCTCGCTCCACTGGGCCTCGACGTCGCCGGCCAGGCGCCGGACGCGGCGGCGTCGACGCACGACACCGGGCAGCAGCGCCAGGACGACGAGCAGCACCAGGACGCCGAGGACGCTCAGCACGGTCGGGAGGATGGAGTCGTCCTGAGGCGCGGCGAGGTCGCCGACGTCCGGGGTGGCCTGGCGCGGGTCGCGCGACGGCGCGGCGCTCGGCTGCGAGCTCGGGGCGGTGGACGGCTCGGCCGACGGGGCCTGGCTGGCGCCGTCCTGCGGGTTCGCGGTCTCGGCGCGGCTGTAGCCGGGCACGGAGTCGGTGCGGGTGGTCGGGGTCGGCTCGAAGCGCACCCAGCCGTAGCCGCGGAAGAAGAGCTCGGGCCAGGCGTGCAGGTCGTGGGTGGAGTACTCGTACTCGCCGCGGCCGATCTGCTCCGGGCGCAGGAAGCCGACCGCGACCCGGGCCGGGATGCCGGCCTCGCGGGCCATCACGGCCATCGCGGAGGCGAACTGCTCGCAGTAGCCCCGTCGGTCGCCGCCCGGGTCGAGGAACGCCGCCAGGGCGTCGTTGCCGTTGCCGACCGGCGCGCGGCTGAGGTCGTAGGTGAAGTCGTTCTGGAAGAAGTCCTGGAGCGCGGCGGCGGCGGCGTAGTCGGTGGCCCGACCCGCGGTGATCTGGTCGGTGAGCTGCGTGACGATCGGGGGCAGGTCGTCGGGCAGCCGGGTGTAGGAGAGCGGCACCGCGCCGGTGGACGGGCCGGCCTCCTCGAGGTCCCGGCCGGTGATGTCGAGGGCGGCGGCGTCGAAGGAGTAGCTCAGGTCGCGGGTGTCCAGGTCGTCGTCGGCGGCGATGAAGTCGCCGGTGTCGGTGTCGTAGCGCCAGTCGCCGCGCGCGTCGGCCCGGGTGGTGTCGTCGAGGGTGGGCAGCCAGGTGGAGTCGAGGTCGGAGACGCTGACGTCCCAGCGGTGCACGGTGCGGGGCACGTCGGGGGAGACCCCCGTGAGCGGCACCGCGGAGCCGTCGGCCCGCTGGTCGCTGGGGATGGAGCGGTCGCCCGCGGTCCAGCGCTGGCCGTTGAAGGTCGTGAGCACCGCGATGCGCAGGTAGGAGGGGTCGGGCTGGTCGGTGCGCACCCGCAGCACCGGGACGTCGGCACCGCGCCGCAGGTCGCGCTGCAGGTCGGTCATCGGGTTGGTCACCGAGACGCCGGACCCGCCCGGGCCCGAGCCGCTGCCGAGGTCGAAGGCGCGCAGCCCGATGCCGGGCAGGGCGAGAGGGAGCAGCACCGCGACGGCGGTGGCGCTCGCGCCGACGAGCACCGCGCTCGAGCCGACCGCGGCGCGCCGTCCGCCGCTGCCGGGGGCGGAGTCGTCGACGCGGTGGCCCCAGCGGCCCGCGGAGTCGCGCTCGTGGGTGAAGAGCAGGACGACGTACCCGACGGCGACGAGCGTGAAGGTCCACCACGGCACGAGGTCGCCGAGGATGCCGACCGGCACCGCGAGGGCGGCGAGCAGGGGGGCGCCGGCCAGCGGCGCCCGGCGCAGCCCGCAGGCCAGCAGATCGACCAGCACGATGATGGCCAGGCCGGCCAGGATCAGCAGCGGGTCGATCGGCGGGACGCTGCGTCCCAGGGGCGAGGCGAACGTCTGGGCGGACTCCTCGGCGGTGGAGACCGCCATCCGCAGGCGGGTGAGGTCCGAGCCCAGCGGCAGGCCTCCGACGATGGCGAGGCTGGCGCCGAGGAAGCCTGCGACGACCTGGGCCAGCAGGACGATCGGGGCCTTGAGCCGCAGCCAGCGGCCGAGCGTGCCGAGCAGCGCGACGAGCACTGCGAGCCACAGCAGCGGACGCAGGTAGCCCGAGGAGACGACGGCGAAGTCGCGCCACGACAGCAGCGCGACCCAGGTGGTGAGGCCGGCCAGCAGTGCGCGGCCGAGGAGTCCGGGCAGGGCGGCGGGATCGCGTCTCATCGTGGTCCTCCGGCAGGGGCGGCGTCGCGGCGGGGAGAGGTGGTCAGGCCGAGCCAGGCGCGGTCGAGCGGCTCGCCGGCACCCCACCGGGCCGAGCGCCAGCCCAGGCCCCCGAGCAGCGCGCCGGCGAGGGGCTCGGCGGGGGCGCCGGCCCAGGTGTCGACGTCGAGGGTCAGCGCGACGGCGGTGCCGCCGCGCTGCTGGAGGCGGCGCAGCGCCGGGACGTCGGGCTCGCCGACGGCGCCGAGCACCGCGATGACCAGGCCGCCCTGGACCTGCTCGGCGGCGCCGGCGGAGACGGTGCCGGCCTCGTGGGTCTCGACGACGGCGAGGGACTCGATGAGCGCGGTCGCGGCGGTCGCGGCGACCTGCCCGTGCCAGGGCGACTCGGCGGAGGCGGGCTGGGTCGCGGTGACCAGGTGCACCGCGTAGCCCTGCCGGATCAGGTGCAGGCCGATCGACGCGGTGGCCGTGACGGCGGCCTCCCACGACGACGACGCCCCGCTGCCGCGGTGGGCGGCGGCCCGGTCGTCGAGCAGCAGCGTCGCCCGGGCCTGCCAGGGCTGCTCCTCGCGCCGGACCATGAGCTCGCCGGAGCGGGCCGAGGAGCGCCAGTGCACCCGACGCAGGTCGTCGCCGCGGCGGTAGGAGCGCACCGTGACGTCCTCGGCGGACCCGGTGGCGAAGGAGCGCGGCCGCTCCTCGCCCGAGCCCGACCACGCCGACGGCAGCATGGCCGGGGGCAGGTCGACGGTGCGCGGCGTGACGAGGAGGGTGGCGGTGCTGCTGAACTCGCGCTGGAGGGCGACCAGGCCGAAGGGGTCGCCGACCTGCACCCGCATCGGGCCGATGGTGAACCGGCCGCGCTGCTCGCAGCGCACCTGGTAGCGCACCTGGCGGCGCCAGCCGCGGCCGACGCCGTCGAGCACGAAGCGCGGACGCGGCCCGAGGGCGTAGGGCAGCTGCTCCTCCAGGCGCAGGATGCCCGTGGGCGTGCGGCCCTCGTTGGTGAAGGTGAGCCGCACCTCGGCCTGGGAGCCGGCCGGCACCGTCGCGGGCGTCAGCACGCGGCCGAGCGCCAGGCGGTACTGGCTGCGGGCGAGGACGACGGCGGCGATCAGCGGCAGCGCGATCACCAGGACGCCGGCGCGCACGAACGTCGTCTGGTCGAGCAGCAGCGCGCAGACCATCGCGGCGAGGCCGGCGCCCAGCAGGGCGCGGCCGCGCAGGGTCAGGCCGGCGAGCGCGTCACGCAACGGGGACGACCGCCAGCAGGTCGCGCAGGATCGCGGCCGCCGAGCGGCCCGACATGGCGGCCTCGGGTCCGGGGATGAGGCGGTGGGTGAGCACGGAGGGCGCGAGCACCGTGACGTCGTCGGGGATGACGTAGTCGCGGCCCTCCAGCGCGGCGTAGGCCTTGGCCGCCCGCACGAGGTGGAGGCTGGCGCGCGGCGAGGCGCCGAGCGTCAGCTCGCTGCTCGATCGGGTGGCGCCGGTGATGCCCAGCACGTAGCGCAGCACCGACTCGGCCACGTGCACGCGACCCACCGAGGCGATGAGCTTGCGGATCTCGGCGGCGTCGGTGACCGGCTCGAGGTCGTCGAGCGGCGTGGCGGCGGTGTGGTGGGCGAGCATCGCGAGCTCGGCGCTCTCGACGGGGTAGCCCATCGAGACCCGCGCCATGAAGCGGTCGCGCTGGGCCTCGGGGAGGGTGTAGGTGCCCTCCATCTCGACGGGGTTCTGGGTGGCGATCACCAGGAACGGCGACTCCAGCTCGTAGGTGGCGTTGTCGACGGTGACCTGACGCTCCTCCATGCACTCCAGGAGCGCGGACTGGGTCTTGGGCGAGGCGCGGTTGATCTCGTCGCCGACGACGATGTTGGCGAACACGCCGCCGGGGCGGAACTCGAACTCGCGGGTGTCCTGGTTGAACACCGAGACGCCCGTGATGTCGGAGGGCAGCAGGTCCGGCGTGAACTGGATGCGTCGCACCGTGCAGTCGATGCTGCGCGCCAGCGCCTTGCTGAGCATCGTCTTGCCGACGCCGGGGACGTCCTCGAGCAGCAGGTGGCCCTCGCTGAGCAGCACGACCAGCGCCGCGGTGACGACGTCGGGCTTGCCCTCGATGACCCGCTCGACGTTCGTCCGGATCCGACCGGCGACCCGGGCGATGGTCTCGACGTCGGCGCCGCCGGGCGTGGGCGCGCCGGCCAGCGGGTCGGCGGGCGGGATCTGGCTGGTCACCTGGGCCTCCACGGGGGTCCTCCTGCTCGCGGCCGTCGCGGTCCCAATGCCGCTGCGGTCCGGAGTGTCCACCGTATTGCCCCCGCTCAACCGCAGGGGAGTCCCGGTGCGGACGCCCGGTGGAGCGCGGTGCCGCCGTCGCAGGGAGGAACGGGGGAGCGAAGGGGGTGATTTGTGGTTGACGGTGGAGCGAAGTGGAGTAGGGTGGTGCGTAGTGGAGGAGACGACCATGCTCCTCCCGTCACCGGAGGTGCGACGTGTTCTTCATGGGCACGTACACGCCGAAGCTCGACGAGAAGGGCCGGCTCTTCCTGCCGGCGAAGTTCAGGGATCGACTCGCGGAGGGGCTCGTGATCACGCAGGGGCAGGAGAAGTGCCTGGTCGTGTGGCCCGAGGACGTCTTCATGCAGGAGGCGTCGCGAGCCCAGTCCACGCCGATGACCAACCGCGACGCCCGCGACTACGCCCGCGTGCTCTTCGCCTCCGCGGAGCAGGGCACGCCCGACAAGCAGGGCCGGGTGGGCATCCCGCTCCACCTGCGCACCTACGCCGCGCTCCAGCGCGACGTCGTCGTCATCGGCGTCATGGACCGCGTCGAGATCTGGGATCCCCAGCGCTGGGCCGACTACTCCTCGGGGGCCTCGGAGAAGTTCGCCGACCTCGACGAGCAGCAGGCCCCGGTCTGACCCTCGCTCCACCCTCCTCCACCACAACTCCACCAGCGATCCGCAGGGCCAGGTCTCAGCCCGCTCCTGTGCTTCTGAGGCACCTTCCCCGGCATCAGAACCACGACGTCTTCCCCGATCCGGAGCGGGCGGGGACCTGGCCCTGCGGCTCGTCGCACCAGCGCCACCGCACCACCGCAGCACCACCGCAGCACCGCCACACTCGCCACGCACTCACCTGGGGTCGACACCGATGAGCAGGACGATCAGCGACACCGCGCCTCCCGCGGCCTCGCGGCCCGCGCGCCGCGTGCGCCAGCAGGTGCGCGACGCCGCGCTGCTCATGGGCTTCTCCGCCGGGCTCGCGCTCGGCTGCGCCGGACTCCTGCTGGCCCTGACCAGCCTCGTGGCGGGCTGAGCGCGATGCCCCGCCCGCTCCACGTCCCGGTGCTGCTCGACCGGGTCGTCGGTCTCCTCGCCCCTGCGCTGGCCCGCCCCGGCTCGGTGCTGATCGACTGCACCCTCGGCCTCGGCGGCCACAGCGAGGCCGTCCTCCAGCGCTGCCCCGAGGCACGGGTGATCGGCGTCGACCGCGACCCCGAGGCGCTGCGTCGGGCGGGGGAGCGCCTCGCGCCCTTCGGCGAGCGGTTCGTCGGCGTCCACGCGGTCTACGACGAGATCCCGCGGGTGCTCGAGGACGTCGGGCTCGCCGCCGGCGAGGTCTCCGGCCTCCTCTTCGACCTCGGCGTCTCCTCCATGCAGCTGGACCTGCGCGAGCGCGGCTTCGCCTACGCCGAGGACGCGCCGCTGGACATGCGCATGGACGGCAGCCGCGGCCGCACCGCCGCCGACGTCCTCAACCAGGCGTCGGTGCCCGAGCTCACCGCGATCCTGCGCGACTACGGCGAGGAGCGGTTCGCCAAGCGGATCGCCGAGGCCGTCGAGCGCGAGCGGGAGAAGGAGCCCTTCACCACCAGCGCCCGCCTCGTCGAGCTGCTCTACGCCACGATCCCGGCTCCGGCCCGTCGCACCGGCGGCCACCCGGCCAAGCGGACCTTCCAGGCCCTGCGCATCGAGGTCAACGACGAGCTCGCGGTGCTGCGCCGGGCGATGCCCGCTGCCCTCGACGCCGTCGGCGTCGGCGGGCGCGTGGTCGTCGAGTCCTACCACTCGCTGGAGGACCGGCTGGTCAAGCAGGCCTTCACGGCCGCGACCCGCCTCGACGTCCCGCCCGACCTGCCCTTCGTGCCCGACGGCGCGGCCCCGCCCTTCACGGCGGTCACGCGCGGCGCGGAGAAGGCCGACGAGGGCGAGATCTCGGACAACCCCCGGGCCGCCTCGGTGCGGCTGCGGGCGGTGGAGCGGGTCCACGACGGACCCGTGCCGCACGCGCAGGACGCGCGCGCAGGACGCGCCGCCGGACACGGCGGCACCAGCAGGGCCCACGGACGCAAGGGAGCGGCGAGATGAGCGAACCGGCACGGACCTCGGCAGGACTCGTGCGGGCACTGCCCCGCGTGGCGGAGGCCGCCGTCGAGCGCGCCCGCCTGCGGGTGGTGCCGCGCACCCGCCGCCGCACCACCCGGGTGCCGTTCGTCAGCCTGGTCACCGTCGTGCTCCTCGGCGGCGTGCTGGGCCTGCTGTTCTTCAACACCTCCATGCAGCAGACGTCCTTCACCATCAGCCGGCTCCAGCAGCAGGCCACGGTGCTCGACGCGCAGCAGGAGGGCCTCGAGATGGACCTCCAGCGCCTCCAGGACCCCCAGACCATCGCTCGCCGCGCCCAGGCGATGGGGATGACCGTCCCCGCGGCGCCGCTCTTCCTCGACCTCGCGAACGACAAGGTCCTCGGCTCCCGCGAGTCCGCGCCGGGCCAGAAGGTGCAGCTCGATCCCGTGCCGCCGCCGCTCCCGGCCTCGCTCGCCCCGCGGCCGAAGGTCGTCGTCGTGCCGCCGGAGGGCACCCTCCCGCAGGAGGCCACCTCCCGCGGCACCACCCGTGAGCGCACCGGTGGGAGCGCCCGATGACCGGCTCGCAGCAGGATCCGCAGCGGCCGCAGCAGGGCCTGCGACGCACCGCCCCGCGCGGAGGCACGCCGGTGCGCCGCGGACGCGCCGGCCTGCGCCTGCGCGCCGGGTTCCTCGCGATCGCCGTCCTGCTCTCGATCTACGGCGGCCGGCTCGTGCAGCTCCAGGCCGTCGACCCCGGCGCCTACGCCAAGCTCGCCGCGAGCGAGGGCACCGTCGACGTCGTGCTGCCCGCCGACCGCGGTCGCATCCTCGACCGCAACGGCGAGGCGCTGGCGGAGTCCTCGGCCGGCCTGATGATCATCGCCGACCCGCAGCTGGTGAACAGCGACAGGTCCGGCAGGCCCGTCGACCGGGCGCCCGAGCTCGCCAAGCTCCTCGCCACCCGCCTGCACCTGGACTACTTCACGATCCTGCCGCGGCTGCGCGCGACCGGCACGCAGTTCCAGTACATCGCCCGGCAGGTGCCCGCCGACCTCGCCACCGAGGTCGTCCAGCTCGCCAAGAACCGGGGCTTCGACGGCCTCAGCACCGAGCGCGACCCGATCCGCGTCTACCCGGCCAAGGACGTCGCCGCCAACCTCATCGGCTTCCTCGGCACCCCGCACGAGGACGGCACCGCGCGACCGCTCGCCGGGTTCGAGCGCACCTTCGACTCGCTGCTGGCCGGCAAGGACGGCTCGGCGCGCTACAGCGTCGACAGCCGTGCCAACGGCAACCGGATCCCGCTCGGCCAGAGCACCGTCGTCCCCGCCAAGGACGGGCAGGACCTCAGCACCACCCTCGACCGCGACCTGCAGTGGTACGTCCAGCGCGTGCTGCGCACCACCGTCGACCAGTCGCGGGCCGAGTCGGGCGTCGCGGTGGTGATGGACACCCGCACCGGGCAGGTCCTCTCCCTGGCCGACTACCCGACCTACGACGCCAACGACCCGCTCGACTCCCCGAAGGCCGACCTCGGCGCCCGCTCGCTCAGCGACGTCTACGAGCCCGGCTCGGTCGAGAAGGTCCTGACGATGTCCTCGCTCATCGACGCCGGCAAGGTCACCGATCGCACCCGCCTCACCGTCCCGGGCTCGCTGGCACGGCAGGACCGCGTCATCCACGACTGGTTCCCGCACGACACCATCCGGCTGACGCTGGCCGGCGTGATCGCGAAGTCCTCCAACATCGGCACCGTGCTCGCCGCCGACCGGTTCGAGCAGGGCCAGCTGCGCTCCTACCTGGACCGCTTCGGCCTGGGCCGCCTGACCGGCGTCGGCGTGCGCGGCGAGGCGCCGGGCATCCTGCCCTCCGGCGCCGCCTGGACCCCCCAGGTGCAGGACCGCATCGCCTTCGGCCAGTCGGTCTCCGTCAACGCCCTGCAGATGGCCGCGGCGGTCAACACCGTCGCGAACGGCGGCGTGCGGGTGGACCCGAGCCTGGTGCTGGGCCACGCCACCACCGACAGCGGCCAGACCGTCGGCTCCGACGACGCCACCACGCGTCGCGTCGTCAGCAGCCAGGCCGCCCGCGAGACCACCGCGATGATGGAGCGCGTCGTCGACCCGGAGGTCGGCGTCGCCCCCGGAGCCCGGGTGCCCGGGTACCGCGTGGCCGGCAAGACCGGCACCGCCCAGCGGGCCAACCCCGACTGCGGCTGCTACGACGGCACCTTCACCGTCTCCTTCGCCGGCTTCGCCCCGGCCGACGACCCGCGCTTCACCGTCTACGTCGTCGTGCAGAACCCGCGCAACGGCGGAGGTGGCGGTTCGGTCGCCGGACCGGCATTCTCCGAGATCATGAGCTACGCCCTGCGCCGCTACGCGGTCCCGCCGACCGGCACGCCCGCCTCCACCCTGCCCGTCACGTGGTGAGCGACCTCCGACCCTCCCGACCGCCCCGCACCCCGCTCGCCGAGGTCGCCGCCTGGCTGGGCCTGGCGGCGCCGACCCCGGGCGCGGACGTCGTCGTCACCGGCGTGAGCCTCGGCTCGCAGCGCGTCGAGCCCGGCGACCTCTACGCCGCGCTCCCGGGCGCCCGCGTGCACGGGGCCGCGTACGCCTCGGACGCCGTCGCGGCGGGCGCGGTGGCCGTGCTCACCGACCCCGTCGGCGCCGCGGTGCTGGCCGAGACCTCCGTCGGCGAGGTCCCGGTGCTGGTGCACGCCGAGCCCCGTCGGATGCTCGGACGCCTCGCGGCGCGCCTGTACGGCGAGCCGGCCGCGGGTCTGCGGATGATCGGGGTCACCGGCACCCAGGGCAAGACCACCACGACCCGGCTGGCCGAGGGCGGCATGGAGCACGGCGGCATCGTCGCCGCCGTCGTCGGCACGGTCGGCACCCGCATCGCCGGTCGCGACGTCCGCACCAGCCTCACGACGCCCGAGGCGCCCGACCTGCACGGCCTGTTCGCGGTCATGCGCGAGCGCGGGGTCGAGGCGTGCGCGATGGAGGTCTCCAGCCACGCCCTGGTCATGGGTCGCGTCGACGGCGTGGTCTTCGACGTCGCGGTGTTCCTCAACCTCGGCCGCGACCACCTCGACTTCCACGCCGACGTCGAGGAGTACTTCCAGGCCAAGGCCTCCCTGTTCACCCCCGAGCGGGCGCGGCTGGGCCTGATCGACGTCGACGACGAGCACGGCCGCCGCCTCGTCGAGCAGGCCCGGGCCGGCGGGCTGCCGGTGCGCACGATGGCGCTGCACCGCGACGCCGCCTGGCGCGCGGTCGACGTCGAGTCCGGCCCCGACGGCTCCACCTTCACCGTGCGCGGGCCCGGCGGCGTCGAGATCGCGGCCCGCTGCCCGCTGGCGGGGGAGTACAACGTCGCCAACACCCTCGCCGCGCTCGCGGCCTGCGCGGAGGCCGGGCTCGACGCCGCCGCCGTCGCCCGCGGCATCGCCGAGGGGCCGGGCGTCCCCGGTCGGCTCGAGCGGGTCGAGGCCGGACAGTCCTTCACCGTCGTCGTCGACTACGCCCACAAGCCCGACGCCGTCGAGGCCGCGATCTCGACGCTGCGGCCCCTGACCGAGGGCCGCGTCATCACCGTGATCGGCGCCGGCGGCGACCGCGACCCGGGCAAGCGACCCCTCATGGGCGAGATCGCCGCCCGCCTGGCCGACGTCCTCATCGTCACCGACGACAACCCGCGCACCGAGGAGCCCGCGACGATCCGCGCCGCGATGCTCGCCGGCGCCCTCGAGGTGCCCGACGCCGACCGCGCCGAGGTGCTGGAGGAGGGCGACCGCCGGGCCGCGATCGCCCGCGCGCTCGCGATGGCCGCGCCCGGCGACATCGTCCTGGTGGCCGGCAAGGGCCACGAGACCGGCCAGGAGGCGCACGGCGTCGTCACCCCGTTCGACGATCGGGAGGTCGTCCGGGCCCTGCTCGGGGCGGGGGAGCCCTCGTGAGCAATCCCACCCCCGCGGCGGGGCATGGTGTGGAACGCCGGGCCGTGGTGGAGAATCGCCGCCGATGAGAGCGATCCTCCTGGGCGGCGGCTTCGCGCTGCTCTTCTCCCTCCTGGGCACCCGTGTGGCCATCACGCAGTTCACGCGCATCGGCTACGGCCAGGAGATCCGCGACGACGGCCCCACCAGCCACCACACCAAGCGCGGCACCCCCACGATGGGCGGCGTCGCGATCGTGCTGTCGGCGGTGCTGGGCTACTTCCTGGCCAAGCTGATCACCCAGGACGTGCCGAGCGCGTCGGCGATGCTGCTGCTCTTCCTGTTCGTCGGCATGGGCATGGTCGGGTTCATCGACGACTTCATCAAGATCTACAAGCAGCGCAGCCTCGGCCTGCGCAGCAAGGCCAAGTTCATCGGCCAGACGGTCATCGCGCTGGTCTTCGGCGGTCTCGCGCTCAGCCCGATGCTCGAGGACGACCGCGGTCAGACCCCGGCCTCCAGTGCCGTGTCCTTCATCCGCGACATCGAGTGGCTGACGCTGCCGGTGGTGCTCGTCATGGTGCTGATCTGGCTGATCGTCACCGCCACCTCGAACGCGGTGAACCTCACCGACGGCCTCGACGGCCTCGCCGCGGGCTCCTCGATGATGGTCTTCGGCGCCTACACGCTGGTGAACATCTGGCAGAACAACCAGTGGTGCGGCCAGCAGGACATCACCTACGGCAGGTGCTACGACGTCCGCGACCCGCTCGACCTCGCGGTCGTCGCGGCCGCGATCACCGGCGCCTGCTTCGGCTTCCTGTGGTGGAACGCCTCCCCGGCGCAGATCTTCATGGGCGACACCGGCTCCCTCGCGCTCGGCGGCGCCGTCGCGGGCCTGGCGATCCTCACTCGCACCGAGCTGCTGCTCATCGTGCTCGGCGGCCTGTTCCTGCTCGAGACCGTCTCGGTGATGCTGCAGGTGGGCACCTTCAAGATCACCCGGCGCCTCACCGGCACCGGGCGCCGCGTCTTCCGCATGACGCCGATCCACCACCACTTCGAGATGCTCGGCTGGGAGCAGGTCACCGTGGTGATCCGGTTCTGGATCATCACCGGCATCTGCGTCGCCGCCGGCCTCGGCATCTTCTACGCCGAGTGGGTCGCGGGCACGTGAGCGACGTCTCGGGCCTGTCCCGCACCAGCGACTGGCAGCCGGTCCGCGCGGTCGTCGCCGGCTTCGGCGTGTCCGGCTTCGCCGCCGCCGACAACCTCCTCCACCTCGGCGCCTCGGTCACCGCGCTCGACGAGTCGTCGGCCGGCAAGGAGGAGCGGGCCGAGCTCCTCGAGGTGCTCGGCGCCGACATCCGCCTGGGCGAGGGCGCCACCGCCACGCTGCCCGACGACGTCGACGTCCTGGTGACCTCGCCGGGCTGGCGCCCCGACACGCCGCTGCTGGCCCAGGCCCGCGCGCGCGGCATCCCGATCTGGGGCGAGGTCGAGCTGGCCTGGCGGCTGCGCGACCCCGAGGCCGCGGCGCCGTGGCTGGCCATCACCGGCACCAACGGCAAGACCACCACCGTCCAGATGCTCGAGGCGATCCTGCGCGCCGAGGGCCTGCGCACGGTGGCCGTGGGCAACGTCGGCCTGCCGATCGTCGAGGCGGTCATGGACCCCACGCCCTACGACGTGCTGGCCGTCGAGCTCTCCAGCTTCCAGCTGCACTACACCGACTCGATGTCGGCCCAGGCCGCCGCGGTGCTCAACCTCGCCGAGGACCACCTCGACTGGTACCCCGACATGGCCGCCTACGCCGCCGACAAGGGCCGCATCTACGAGCGCGTCCAGCGGGCCTGCGTCTACAACGTGGCCGACCCCGTCACCGAGCGCCTGGTGCGCGAGGCCGAGGTCGTCGAGGGCGCGCGGGCCATCGGCTTCACCCTCGGCATGCCGAGCATCGGCCAGGTCGGCCTGGTCGAGGACATCCTGGTCGACCGTGCCTTCATCGAGGAGCGCGCCACCAGCGCCGCCGAGCTGTGCACGATCGGGGACCTCGCCTCCGACGCGCCCCACTACGTCGCCAACGCCCTGGCCGCCGCGGCGCTCGCGCGGGCGCACGGCGTCAGCCAGCGCGCGGTGCAGCAGGGGCTCACCGGCTTCCGGCCCGACGGCCACCGGATCGAGACCGTGGCCGTCGCCGACGGCGTCACGTGGGTCGACGACTCCAAGGCCACCAACCCGCACGCCGCCCTCGCGTCGCTGCGGGCCTACGAGCCGGTCGTCTGGATCGCCGGCGGCCTGGCCAAGGGCGCCCGCTTCGAGGAGCTGGTCGAGGCGGTGCGGGGACGACTGCGCGGCGTCGTGCTCCTCGGTGCCGATCGCGACGTCGTCGCCGAGGCTCTGGCGCGACACGCGCCGGATGTGCCGGTGATCGACACTGGGGCACGTGAGACTGGTGTGACTGATGAGGATGACCCCATGACGCGGGTCGTGGCCGCGGCCGCCGAGCTCGCCCAGCCGGGCGACACCGTGCTGCTCGCGCCGGGATGCGCGTCGATGGACATGTTCACCAGCTACGCCGCCCGCGGGGACGCCTTCGCGGCGGCGGTCCGGAGCCGACTCGGCGGCGCCGGAGGCTGAGCACCCCGGAGCACTCACGCAGGAAGGGCGGAGGTCATGACGACCGCGAATCCCGAGGACACCCAGTACCTCGCCCCGCCCGCCCGGCGCGGCTCCGTCCGTGCCCTGGTGGAGTCCGCCCGCGAGGCGCTCGATCGGCCGCTCACCGCCTACTACCTGCTGCTGGGCGCCTCCGGGCTCCTGCTGCTCATCGGCCTGATCATGGTGATGAGCGCCTCGAGCGTGTACTCCTACGAGATGAACGACGGCAACTCCTACGCCGTCGTCCTGCGCCAGCTGATGTGGGTCTGCATCGGCCTCCCGTGCGCCTTCATCGCCAGCCGGATGCCGCAGCGCGTCATCCGCGCCTTGGCGATGCCGGCCTTCGGCCTCTCGCTCCTGCTGCTGGTCGCGACGATGTTCGTCGGCGAGCGCATCAACGGCAACCAGAACTGGCTGGCCGTCGGCCCGGTGCAGATCCAGCCGGCCGAGGTCGCCAAGCTCGCGATCGTCCTGTGGGTCGCCCACATCTACGCGAACAAGGAGCGGCGCCTGGTGCGCCTTCACGAGTTCGTCGTCCCGGTCGTCCCCGGCGTCGTCCTGCTGACCCTGCCGGTCATCCTCGGCCGCGACCTCGGCACCGCGCTGGTCTTCTTCGCCATCATGGTCGGGATGCTCTGGGTGGTCGGCGCACCCGGCAAGCTCTTCGGCTTCGCCATCCTCGCCGTCACCGTGCTGGCCTTCGGCCTGGCCGGCACCGACCAGGAGCGCGTCACGCGCCTGATGAACTTCGCCGACCCGATGAAGGACTACCACGACGCCGGCTGGCAGCCGGCCCACGGCCTGTTCGCCCTGGCCACCGGCGGCTTCTTCGGCGAGGGCATCGGCGCCTCGCGCCAGAAGTGGGGTCAGCTGCCCGAGGCCCACACCGACTTCATCTTCGCCGTGCTCGGCGAGGAGCTCGGCCTGGTCGGCACGCTCCTGGTGATCGGGCTGTTCCTCACCATCGCCTACGCCGCGATCCGCGTCGCGCGTCAGACCCAGGACACCTTCGTCCGCTACGTCACCTTCGGCATCGTGGTGTGGCTGCTGGGCCAGATGATCATCAACATCGGCATGGTCCTGGCGATGCTGCCGGTCATCGGCATCCCGCTCCCGCTCGTCTCCTACGGCGGCTCCGCGCTGGTGCCCTCGCTGGTGGCGCTGGGGCTGGTGATCGGGTTCGCCCGGCGCGAGCCCGAGGCCGCCCGCGCGCTCGCGCAGCGCAAGCGCAGCCGGAGCACCGGGATCGCCGCCTCCGCAGCCCGGCGTCGCTGATCGGGCCGCGCTCCGGCTAGGTTGTACGACCGATGCGCGTCCTGCTCGCCGGCGGTGGAACCGCCGGCCACACCTCGCCCCTGATCGCCACCGCCGACGCCCTGCGCCGGCTCCGACCCGACGTCGAGATCACCTGCCTCGGCACCGAGCGGGGCCTGGAGACCACCGTCGTCCCGGCCGCCGGCTACCCGCTCGAGCTCGTGCCGCCGGTGCCGCTGCCGCGGCGCCCCGGCGCCGACCTCGCCCGGGTCCCCGGCCGCCTGCGCGGCGCGATCCGCGCCACCGAGGCCGTCATCGACCGCGTGCGGCCCGACGTCGTCGTCGGCTACGGCGGCTACGTCGCCGTGCCGGCCTACCTCGCCGCACGGCGCCGGCACCTGCCGCTGGTGGTGCACGAGCAGAACACCGTCCCCGGCATCGCGAACAAGCTCGGCGCCCGCCTGGCGCGCCGGGTCGCGGTCAGCTTCCCCGGCACCCCGCTGCGGCACGCCGAGCACGTCGGCCTGCCGATCCGCACGATGATCTCCGGGCTCGACCGGCCCGCGCTGCGGGCCGAGGCCCGCGCGTCCTTCGGCCTCGACGCCGATCGCCCGACGCTGCTGGTCACCGGCGGCTCCCAGGGCGCCCGCCGCCTCAACCAGCAGATCTCCGCCGCCGCGCCCGCCCTCGCCGCCGCCGGCGTCCAGGTGCTGCACGTCCAGGGCAAGCACGGCGGCGCCGAGCCGCCGGCACCGGCTGACCCGTCCGGCTCCCCGGTCCCGTACGTCGTCGTCGACTACGTCGACCGCATGGACCTCGCCTACGCCGCCGCCGACCTCACCGTCTGCCGGGCGGGCGCCAACAGCGTCACCGAGGCGGCCGCCGTGGGCCTGCCCGCGGTGCTCGTGCCCCTCGAGATCGGCAACGGCGAGCAGTACCGCAACGCGCTGCCGGTCGTCGAGGCCGGCGGGGCGCTCATGGTCCGCGACGCCGAGCTCACGACCGCCTGGGTGCTCGAGCACGTGCCGGCCCTGCTCACCGACCCCGACCGCCTCACCGCGATGGGGGCGGCGGCCTCGGCCCTCATCCCGCGCGACGCCGACGAGCGGCTGGCCCGCATCGTGCTCGAGGTGGCCGGCGCATGAGGCTGCCCGTCCCCGAGGAGCGGATCCCCGCCGAGGAGCTCGAGCGCGTCCACCTCATCGGCCTCGGCGGCGCCGGGCTCTCCGGCATCGCCCGCATCATGCTGGCCCGCGGGGTCGAGGTCAGCGGCAGCGACGGCGTCGACTCGCCCACCCTGGCGGCGCTGCGCGCCCTGGGCGCCACCGCCCACCACGGTCACGACGCCCGTCACCTCGACCACCTGCGCGACGGCGACGTCGTCGTGGTCTCCACCGCGGTGCACGAGGACAACCCGGAGTACCAGGAGGCCGTGCGTCGCGGTCTGCGGCTGTGGCCGCGCTCCACGGCGCTGGTCTCGGTGATGCTCGGCCGCACCGTCGTCGCGGTGGCCGGCACCCACGGCAAGACCACCACCACCTCGCTGCTCACCGTCGCGCTGCAGGAGGCGGGCGCCGACCCGGCCTACGCCATCGGCGGCGACCTCGCGGCCACCGGCGTCAACGCCGCCGACGGCACCGGGCCGCTGTTCGTCGCGGAGTCCGACGAGAGCGACGGCGCCTTCCTCCACTACCGCCCGCACGCCGCGATCGTCACCAACGTCGACGCCGACCACCTCGACACCTGGGGCACGCCGGAGGCGTACGCCGCGGCCTTCGACGACTTCATCGCCACCCTGGACCCCGACGGCTTCCTCGTGGTGGTCGCCGACGACCCCGGCGCGGCCGCCCTCGGCGCTCGCCACGAGGCCGCCGGCGGACGGGTCCTGCGGGTCTCGGCCCGCACCGACGACGGCGTCGACCTCGGCCCGGCGGCGCTCGACGGCGTCACGCTGTGGTCGCCCGGCGAGCACTACCGCGCCGACGCGCTGGCCGCGCTCGCCGCCGCGCTCGAGCTCGGCCACGACCGCGACGCCCTGCTGCGCGGCCTCGCGTCCTACACCGGCACCAAGCGCCGCATGGAGCGCAAGGGCGAGGCCGCCGGCGTGCGCGTCTACGACTCCTACGCCCACCACCCCACCGAGATCGTCGGCGACCTCGAGGCCGCCCGGGCGATCGCGGGGGAGGGGCGCGTCGTCGTCGCCTTCCAGCCGCATCTGGTCTCGCGCACCCGCATCTTCGCCGACCAGATGGGCGTCGCGCTCGGCGCGGCCGACGAGGTCGTCGTCCTCGACGTCTACCTCGCGCGGGAGCCGGCCGACCCCGCCGTCACCGGCGCGCTGGTCGCCGACGCCGTGCCGCTGCCGGCCGGCCGGGTGCTGTTCGAGCCCGACCGCGCCCGCGTCGTCGACGCCCTGCTCGAGCGCGCCCGCCCCGGCGACCTCGTGCTCACCCTGGGCGCCGGCGACGTCACCGCGCTCGGTCCCCAGGTCCTCGCCGCGCTCGGGGACGCCTGAGCCATGGAGCTGCGACGCCGTCCCCTCGACGCCGACGAGCGCGCCCGCCGCGCGTTCGCCCGGCGCCAGTGGGCGCGCCGTCGCCTCACCCTGCGCTGGCTGGTGGCGCTCGCGGTCGTGATCGTGCTGGTCGCGGGCTCGGCGTGGGCGGTGTGGTTCTCCTCGTGGCTCTCGGTGCGCGACGTCGAGGTCACCGGCACCAGCCAGCTGAAGGCGTCCGCCGTCGAGGCGGCCGCCCAGGTGCCGCGCGGCGAGCCGCTCGCCGAGGTCGACCTCGACCGCATCCGCGCCCGGGTGCAGGCCCTGGCCGGCGTCGCCTCGGCCGACGTCACCCGCTCCTGGCCGCACAGCGTGCGCATCGCGGTCACCGAGCGCCAGGTCGTCGCGGTGGTGCGCATCGGAGGGCTGCTGCGCGGCCTCGACGAGGACGGCTCGGTGTTCCGCTCCTTCAGCAAGGCGCCCGCGGGGCTGCCGCTGATCCAGAGCGCGGCCGGCACCACCGCGCGCGCCCTGGCCGAGGCCGCGAAGGTCGTCACCTCGCTGGACCCCGCGCTGGCCGCGAAGGTCGACCACGTCGGCGTCGCCACCATCGACCGCATCTCCCTGGCCCTGCGCGACGGCCGCACGGTCGAGTGGGGGAGCAGCGCGTCCTCGGACCAGAAGGCCGAGGTGCTCGCCGTCCTGCTGCGCCAGAAGGCGAAGGTCTACGACGTCTCGGTGCCCTCGCGGCCGACGACCCGCTGAACCACTGCGCTGGACCGGGATCCGTCCCGAAATGCCGCGACACGCGGCGCGCCTGCGCGGTCCGACGCACGCGCGAACCTACTGTCGTGCCCACGACGAGGTTGACATAACTATAACCCTCTACCAGAGGGTCAGAGTTAGGGAACGGCCCCGCCGGACGACCCTTCCAGAACCCAGCTCCACCACCCAGCGAGAGGCGAGCCGCCATGGGCGCAGCACAGAACTACCTGGCCATCATCAAGGTCGTCGGCATCGGCGGCGGCGGCGTCAACGCCGTCAACCGCATGATCGAGGTCGGTCTGAAGGGCGTGGAGTTCATCGCCATCAACACCGACGCGCAGGCTCTGCTGATGAGCGACGCCGACGTCAAGCTCGACATCGGCCGCGAGCTCACCCGCGGTCTCGGCGCCGGCGCCAACCCCGACGTGGGCGCCCGGGCCGCCGAGGACCACGCCGACGAGATCGAGGAGGTGCTCAAGGGCGCCGACATGGTCTTCGTCACCGCCGGCGAGGGCGGCGGCACCGGCACCGGCGGCGCGCCCGTCGTCGCGCGCATCGCCCGCTCGCTGGGCGCGCTGACCATCGGCGTCGTCACCCGTCCCTTCGCCTTCGAAGGCCGTCGCCGCGCCAACTCCGCCGAGGAGGGCATCGCCGGGCTCCGCGAGGAGGTCGACACCCTGATCGTCATCCCGAACGACCGCCTGCTCTCGATCAGCGACCGCAACGTCTCGGTGCTCGACGCCTTCAAGCAGGCCGACCAGGTGCTGCTGCAGGGCGTCTCGGGCATCACCGACCTCATCACCACCCCGGGCCTGATCAACCTCGACTTCGCCGACGTGAAGTCGGTCATGGCCAACGCCGGCTCCGCGCTCATGGGCATCGGCTCGGCCCGCGGCGAGGACCGCTCGGTGGCCGCCGCCGAGATGGCCGTCTCCAGCCCGCTGCTCGAGGCCAGCATCGACGGCGCCCACGGCGTCCTGCTCTCCATCGCCGGCGGCTCCGACCTCGGCCTCTTCGAGATCAACGAGGCCGCCGCGCTCGTCGCCCAGGCCGTGCACGCCGAGGCGAACATCATCTTCGGCGCCACGATCGACGACGCCCTCGGCGACGAGGTGCGCGTCACCGTCATCGCGGCCGGCTTCGACGGCGGCACCCCGAAGCGCCGCGACGAGGGCACCGTCCTGCGTCGCGAGCCCAAGGCGACCACCGCGCCGGCGCAGGCCACCCCCGAGGAGACCCGCGCCGCCGTCGGCGCCGCCCTCGGCCAGTCCGCGTCCGCCCCGGTCGAGGAGCGCGCCGCGGTGGCCCCGAGCCGCCCGGCCGCCCCGGCGCCGACCCAGTCGGCCCCCGCGACCCCGCGTCCGGCCCCGCGTCCGGTCCAGTTCGACGACGACGAGCTCGACGTCCCCGACTTCCTGAAGTGAGCGCGTGTTCCTGACCCGCGAGCGTCTCGGCCCCGTCGAGCTGGCCTTCACCGACCGGCTCGGCGGGGTCAGCGCGTACCCGTACGACCAGCTCAACCTCGCGCTGGAGGGCGGTGACGACCCCGAGGCCGTCGCCCGGAACCTCGCGCTCGTCCAACGCGAGCTCGGCCCCGACGACGCCCTCGCCGACCTGCGACAGGTGCACGGCCGGGGGGTGGCCGTGGTCGACGACGCCACCCCGCTCGGCGACGCCTACGAGCGGCCCGAGGCCGACGCCATCGTCACCGCCCGCCCCGGCGTCACGCTGCTGGTGCGGGTGGCCGACTGCGTCCCGATCCTGCTGGCCGACCCCGACGCCCGCGTCGTCGGCGCGGTCCATGCCGGGCGCGAGGGCCTCATGGCCGGGGTCGTCCCGGCCGCGCTGACCGAGCTCGAGCGGCTCGGAGCCCGGCGCGTGCGGGCCTGGATCGGCCCTCACGTCTGCGGCCACTGCTACGAGGTGCCCTTCGCGATGCGCGAGGAGGTCGGCGCGGCGCACCCCGAGGCCGTCTCCACGACCTGGTCGGGCACGCCGTCGCTCGACCTCGGCGCCGCCGTCGCCGCCCAGCTCACGGAGGCGGGCGCCGAGGTCACCCGCCTCGAGGCGTGCACCAAGCAGCGCGCCGACCTCTACTCCCACCGCCGCGACGGCGCCGAGGCCGGCCGTCTCGGGGCCCTCGTGCGGATCGCACCGGAGGGATCGTGAGCACCGCCGAGCGCGCCGAGCAGCTCGGCACCGGGCTGCGCACGGTCCGCGAGCGGATCGCCCGGGCCGCCGAGGCGGCCGACCGCGACCCCGCCGACGTCGGGCTCGTGGTCGTCACCAAGTTCTTCCCGGCCTCCGACGTGCGGCTGCTCGCCGACCTCGGCGTCACCGACGTCGGGGAGAACCGGCACCAGGAGGCCGAGCAGAAGGCCGCCGACTGCGCCGACCTCGGCCTGCGCTGGCACTTCATCGGCGGCCTGCAGAGCAACAAGGCCGCGGCCGTGGCCCGCTACGCCGACGTCGTGGAGTCCGTCGACCGCGCCAAGCTCCTCGGGCCGCTCGCCCGCGGTGCCGCCGAGCGTCCCGCAGGTCGCCCCGTCGAGGTGCTGCTGCAGGTCAGCCTCGACCCGCCCGACGCCGACCACCGCGCCGGCGTCGCCCCCGACGCCCTCGTCGAGCTGGCCGCTCGCGCCGCCTCGACCGACGGGCTGCGCCTGGCCGGTCTGATGGCCGTGGCGCCCCTGGGGGAGGACCCCGCGGCCGCCTTCGCGCGGCTCGCCGAGGTCCGCACCGCCTTCCTCGCCGAGCATCCCGAGGCGGGTCTCCTCTCGGCCGGCATGAGCGGCGACCTCGAGCAGGCGATCGCCCGCGGCGCGACACACGTGCGCGTCGGCTCGGCAATCCTCGGTCCGAGGCCATGAGTCCGTTAGGTTCACATCCAACAGCGCCCGCAGGGCGCGCTGCTACCCGCGAAGGACGGTAGGTCATGAGTGGCGCGATGCGCAGGATCGGGGAGTACCTCGGCCTGCTCGAGGACACCGGCCGATACGACGACTTCGACGGTGAGGACGACTACACCCAGGAGACGCAGGCCGTCGCGGTGGCACGCACGCCGCGTCCCACGGCCGTGCGCGAGCCCCGCGCGTCGGTCTCCGACCTCGCCGAGCGCCGCCGACCGGCGAGCGGCCCGATCGCCGCGGTGGCCGAGTTGAGCCGCATCATCACCGTGCACCCCACCACGTACAACGAGGCCCGCACGATCGGGGAGCACTTCCGCGACGGCACCCCGGTGATCATGAACCTCACCGAGATGGGCGACGCCGACGCCAAGCGCCTGGTCGACTTCGCCGCCGGCCTCGTCTTTGCCACGCGTGGCACGATCGAGCGCGTCACCAACAAGGTGTTCCTGCTCTCGCCCCCGAACGTCACCGTGACGGCCGAGGACCGCGAGCGGATCGCCGAAGGCGACTTCTTCAACCAGAGCTGACGCGGCGGGCCCGAGGCCCGCTGCCTCGACCCCCAGCAGGAGGACCCGACCGACGTGGAGATCGCCGGCACCATCATCTACGTCGTCCTGATCGTCTTCCTGGCGTTCATGTGGGTGCGCTTCGTCGTCGACTGGGTGATGGTCTTCGCCCGCTCGTGGTCGCCCACCGGGATCCTGCTGGTCCTGCTGGAGGCCGTCTACTCGGTCACCGACCCGCCCATCAAGGCCGTGCGACGCGTCATCCCGCCGCTGCGGCTGGGCGGCTTCGCGCTCGACCTGGGCTTCCTGCTGGTGATGGTGATCGCCTACGTGCTGCTCAGCGTGAACAACCGACTGCTGCTGCAGGGGTGAGGTCGGGGACGGCCCCGAGTCGTCCACATGCCCCCGCAGATCACACCAGCCCCACAGATGGGGCTATTGTTCGATCCGACGTACTCGAGACGTCGCTGACGCGCATCCGGGAGCACCCCGGTCGCCGCGCTCGGCCGGTTCCCGAGTGTTCCCCGATGAGATAGGTGAGGTCATGCCGCTGACGCCTGAGGACGTGTCCAACAAGCGCTTTACGCCGGTCCGGCTGCGCGAGGGCTACGACATGGGTGAGGTCGACCAGTTCCTCGACGAGGTGGAGGCCGAGCTGGCCCGCCTGACGAAGGAGAACGACGACCTGCGGGCCAAGCTCTCCAGCGTGCAGAGCGGCACGGCCGCCCCCGTCGAGAAGCCCCAGCCCGTCGCGGCCCCGGCTCCGGTGCCCGCTCCGGTGCCGACGCCCGCCCCGGCTCCCGCTGCGCCCGCTGCGGCTCCCGCTGCCGAGGCCGGCGTGCAGACGATCCGCGTCGAGACGGTCCCCGAGGCCTCCAACGCCGCGGCCCGCCTGCTCGAGATCGCCACCCGCAACGCCGACGAGCTGGTCGAGGACGCCAAGAACCAGGCCGACAAGATCATCGGCGAGGCTCGCACCAAGGCCGAGCGCCTCGAGGGCGAGGCCAAGACCCGTGCCGAGCGTCTCGAGACCGACGCCCACACCCGGGCCCAGATGCTCGACTCCGAGACCTCCGAGCGTCGCCAGCAGATGTTCGGCGACCTCGAGCGCGAGCGCGACAAGCTCAGCACCGAGGTGGAGAACCTGCGCTCCTTCGAGCGCGAGTACCGCTCCCGCCTCAAGAGCTACTTCAGCCAGCAGCTGGAGGCCCTGGCCAGCTCCGGCGAGGCCGGCTCGGTCGACGAGACCCGCGCGCCGAAGCGTCTGCGCTCGATCCTCGGCGACGACGAGGGCTGAGCCCTCCCGCACGTCCACGAGCCCCCCGGCCGATCGGCCGGGGGGCTCGTGCGTCGTCGCGGCCCCCGATCGGCCGCTCATCCCTCCGGCGCGTTCGTTGAAGCCGAACCCGGCCAGGCATTAGCCTCCGGGCACCGCGCGGGCCCGCACGGCCCGTGCTGAGGAGAGGGAGCTCCCCATGGCACGCACGCCCCGCCGACTCGCCGGCCAGGCCGCCACCGCCGCCCGCAAGGCCCTGCGCCGCGGGGAGAAGGCCGCGGACCCGGTCGCGGAGGCGGCTCCCGCGAAGAAGGCGGCGTCGAAGAAGGCCGCTCCGGCGAAGAAGATCGCGACCAAGGCCGCCGCTCCGGCGAAGAACGCCGCGCCCGTGAAGGAGGCGGCGTCGAAGGCCGCGCCTGCGAAGAAGGCGGCCCCCGCGAAGAAGGCCGCGACCAAGGCCGCCGCATCGACCAAGAAGGCCGCTCCCGCGAAGAAGACCGCACCGGCGAAGAAGACCGCGCCTGCGAAGAAGACCGCGCCTGCGAAGAAGACCGCGCCCGCGAAGAAGACCGCGACCCAGGCCGCCGCACCGACCAAGAAGGCCGCTCCCGCGAAGAAGACCGCGCGCGCGAAGAAGGCCGCGACCCAGGCCGCCGCACCGGCGAAGAAGGCCGCTCCCGCGAAGAGGACCGCGACCAAGGCGGCCCCCGCGAAGAAGGCCGCGCCCGCGGCGAAGGCCCCTGGGGCGGGCGGAGTTGGAGCGACCGGGAACACTACTGGCCGGAGCGCTCGCATCTCGGGGCGCGAAGCCAGCCCCTCGACCACTCCCAGGAAGAAGACGCCCGCCGTGTCGCAGGCAGAGACCCGCACCGCCCGCAAGGCGTCCGCCGCCACCCTCGTCGTCAAGGAGGGCGAGGAGGCCTGGAGCAAGGCCGAGCTCGACGAGGTCCTCACCGAGCTCCGTGAGCAGCAGACCCACAGCCGCGAGGTGGTGGCCGGGCTCGAGCAGGAGCTCTCGCATCTCATGCGCGACTCCGGCGACGGCGCCGGCCACGACCAGGCCGACGTCGGCTCCTCGAGCTTCGAGCGCGACCACGAGCTGAGCGTGCTGAACAACGAGCTGGAGAAGCTCGCCCAGATCGAGCGGGCCCTGGGCCGCATCGACGACGGCACCTACGGGGTGTGCGAGTCGTGCAGCGGCCCGATCGGCAAGCTGCGCCTCATGGCCTTCCCGCGCGCGACGCTGTGCATGACCTGCAAGCAGCGCGAGGAGCGTCGCTGACGGCTCTCGCCGAGGCGGCTCCCGCGCCAGCGGTGTGGGAGACTCGTCGACGACATGAGTGAAGCCGCACCCGCGTCGCCGGACGCCGTCGAGCGCCGCAGTCGCGCCCGCCTCCTGTTCGCGACGGTCGCGCTCGTCGCGTACGCCGTCGACCTGGTCACCAAGGTCCTGGCGGTCGAGCACCTCGAGGGCCGGCCCGACGTCCGCGTGATCGGCGACCTCCTCCAGCTGCACCTGACGCGCAATCCCGGCGCGGCGTTCAGCACCGGCACCGGCTTCACCGCCGGGCTCAGCGTGCTGGCCATCGTCGCCGTGGGCGTCGTGCTGTTCTTCGCCCGGCGCCTGGCCACGCCGCTGTGGGCCGTCGGTCTCGGCCTGCTGCTGGCCGGCGTCGCCGGCAACCTCACCGACCGGCTCGTGCGCGCCCCCGGGCCGCTGCGCGGGCACGTCGTCGACTTCCTCATGCTGCCGAACTGGCCGATCTTCAACGTCGCCGACATCTGCATCAACGCCGCGGCCGCGGTGATCCTGCTGCAGACCTTCCGCGGCATCCGCCTCGACGGCCGTCGCATCGAGGCCGAGGAGCCGGCGCCCGCCGTGGCCCACACCCGCAAGCACGCCGCGGGGGAGGAGCGCCCGTGAACGCCGACCACCGCACCCTCCCGGTGCCCGACGGACTGGCCGGCGAGCGCGTCGACGCCGCCATCGCGCGCATGTTCGGGCTCTCCCGCACCCGCGCGGCCGACCTCATCGTCGAGGGCCACGTCCTCATCGACGGCGCGCGCGTCGGCAAGAGCGACCGCGTCGTGCCCGGCTCGATGCTCGAGGTGTCGATCCCGAGCATGGTCGACCCGCTCGAGGTGGTGCCCGAGATCGTCGAGGGCATCAAGATCATCCACGACGACGACTCCATCGTCGTGATCGACAAGCCCGTCGGCGTCGCCGTGCACCCCTCGCCGGGCTGGAGCGGCCCGACGGTCGTCGGCCACCTGGCCGGCGCCGGCTTCCGCATCGCCACGAGCGGGGCCTCGGAGCGGCAGGGCATCGTCCAGCGCCTCGACGTCGGCACCTCCGGCGTCATGGTCATCACGAAGTCCGAGCACGCCTACTCGGTGCTGAAGAACGCCTTCCGGCACCGCACGGTCGACAAGACCTACCACGCGCTGGTGCAGGGCCATCCCGACCCACTCGAGGGCACCGTCGACGCCCCCATCGGCCGCCATCCGAAGGCCGACTACAAGTTCGCCGTCATGGCCGACGGCCGGCCCAGCGTCACCCACTACGAGACCCTCGAGGCGCACCGCTTCGCCAGCCTCCTGCAGATCCACCTCGAGACCGGCCGCACCCACCAGATCCGGGTGCACATGGCGGCGCTCAAGCACCCCTGCGTCGGCGACCTCACCTACGGCGCCGACCCCACCCTGGCACGGCGCGTGGGGCTGGAGCGGCAGTGGCTGCACGCCGTGAGGCTGGGCTTCGAGCACCCGGACACCGGCGAGCAGGTGAGCTACGAGTCGACCTACCCCGACGACCTCGCCCGCGCGCTCGAGGTGATCCGTGGCTCCGACTGACCTGCTGCTGCGGCCGGCCACTCCGGCCGACCTGCCGGGCGTCGGAGAGCTCTTCTGGCGCACCCGCGCGGCGGCGGTGCCGGCGATGCCGGCGGTCGTCCACGACCACGACTCCGTGCTCCGGCACTTCTCCGGCCTCCTCGACGACCCCGCCCGGGAGATCTGGGTGGCCGAGTCCGCGGGCGCGCTGACGGGCTTCCTGGTCGTCGTCGGCGCCTGGCTCGACGACCTCTACGTCGACCCCGCCCACCAGGGCGACGGCGTCGGCACGGCGCTGCTGGAGCTCGCGCGGAGCCTGCGACCCGACGGCTTCGAGCTGTGGGTCTTCGCCTCCAACGAGACCGCCCGGGCGTTCTACGCCCGGCACGGCCTCGTCGAGCTCGAGACCACGGACGGGTCGGGCAACGAGGAGGGCGCCCCCGACGTCCGGATGGCCTGGCCGGGCGCCGATCCGCTGGCCTTCCTGCGCCGGCGCATCGACGACGTCGACGCCCTGCTCGGGGACCTCCTGGCCCGCCGGGTGGCGCTCACGGCCGCGATCCAGCCGCTCAAGGCGCCCGGCGCCGGGCGCGATCCGCACCGCGAGGCCGCCTGCGCGGCCGGCGTGGCGGCGCGGGTCCCCGGGCTCCCCGGCGAGGGCGTCGCGCGGATCCTCGACGCCATCATCACCGAGAGCCTCGCGGCCCTCGCCGACACCCGGACTGTCGGCGGCCCCTGACACGATCCGGGTCGACGGTCGCCTAGACTCAGGTCCTTCCCCGAGCCCGGTCGCGGCGGCCGCTGCCACCCGACCCTGTCCACCCACCTCACCCTGCGGGAGCGCGTCCGACCCATGGCGACCGGAGACTCGTTCGTCCACCTGCACGTCCACACCGAGTACTCCATGCTCGACGGCGCGTCGTTGCTCGACGGCCTGTTCTCCCGCGTGGTCGACCTCGAGATGCCGGCCATCGCGATGACCGACCACGGCAACCTGCACGGGGCCTACGACTTCTACTCCAAGGCGCGGCGGGCCGGCGTGAAGCCGATCATCGGCATCGAGGCCTACATCACCCCCGGCACCCCGCGCGGCGAGCGCCGCCGGGTGCGCTGGGGCAAGGGCGACCTCGCCGAGGAGGGCGGCGACGACGTCGCCGGCGGCGGCGCCTACACGCACATGACGATGTGGGCCGAGAGCACGGAGGGCATGCACAACCTCTTCCGGCTCTCCTCGCGCGCCAGCCTCGAGGGCTTCTTCTACAAGCCGCGCATGGACAAGGAGATCCTGGCCGAGCACAGCAAGGGCCTGATCGTCTCCACCGGCTGCCCCAGCGGCGCCATCCAGACCCGCCTGCGCCTGGGCCAGTACGACGAGGCCGTCCGCGAGGCCGGCGAGCTGCAGGACATGTTCGGCCGCGACAGCGTCTTCCTCGAGCTGATGGACCACGGCATCTCGATCGAGAAGCGGGTCCGCGACGACCTCCTCCGGCTCGGCCGCGAGCTCGGCATCCCGCCGCTGGCCACCAACGACTCCCACTACAACAACCCCGAGGACGCCGACGCCCAGGACGCCCTCATCTGCGTGGCCTCCGGCAAGCGGCTCTCCGATCCCAACCGCCTGAAGTTCGACGGCGGTGGCTACTACATCAAGTCGGCCGCCGAGATGCGCGCCCTGTGGGCCGACGAGCTCGGCATGCCCGAGGCGTGCGACAACACCCTGGCCATCGCCGAGCGCTGCGAGGTGGAGTTCACCGAGTCCACCGGCGGCTACATGGCCCGCGCCGACATCCCGGCGGGGGAGACCGAGGAGAGCTGGTTCGCCAAGGAGGTCTGGCGCGGCATCGAGCACCGCTACCCCGGCGAGCGCCTCGACCAGGCCGTGCGCGACCGCGTCGAGATGGAGCTCGGCGTCATCTCCCAGAAGGGCTACTGCGGCTACTACCTCGTGGTCGCCGACTTCATCCAGTGGGCCAAGGACAACGGCATCCGCGTCGGTCCGGGCCGTGGCTCCGGTGCGGGCTCGATCGCCGCCTACGCCCTGCGCATCACCGACCTGTGCCCGCTGGAGCACGGCCTGTTCTTCGAGCGGTTCCTCAACCCCGAGCGTCCCTCGATGCCCGACTTCGACATCGACTTCGACGACCAGCGCCGCGCCGAGGTCATCCAGTACGTCGCCGACAAGTACGGCAGCGACAAGGTCGCCTACATCGCCACCTTCGGCCGGCTGAAGTCCAAGGCCGCCATCAAGGACGCCGCGCGCGTCCTCGACCACGGCTTCGCGATCTCCGACCGCATCACCAAGGCGATGCCCGCCGACGTCATGGGCAAGGGCGTCCCGCTCAAGGAGCTCTTCAACTCCGAGCACAAGCGCTACAACGACGGCCAGGAGTTCCGGGCCCTCCACGCCGCCGACCCCGACGTCCGCAAGATCTACGAGACCGCCGTCGGC
Organism: Nocardioides sp. B129/18; assembly: GCF_055282735.1. NCBI lineage: Bacteria > Bacillati > Actinomycetota > Actinomycetes > Propionibacteriales > Nocardioidaceae > Nocardioides > Nocardioides sp. B129/18. The sequence continues at coordinate 67,657 of NZ_JBUZJI010000008.1, forward strand.
CTCGAGGGCCAGATCCGCAACTGGGGCGTCCACGCGGCGGGCGTCATCATGTCCAGCAAGCCGCTCATCGACATCGTCCCGATCATGGCCCGGCCCCAGGACGGCGCGGTCATCACCCAGTTCGACTACCCCATGTGCGAGTCGCTGGGCCTGGTCAAGATGGACTTCCTGGGCCTGTCCAACCTCCACATCCTCGACGACGCCCTGGCCAACATCGAGGCCAACCGGGGCGAGAAGGTCGTGCTCGAGGAGGTCGCCTTCGACGATCGCGCCACCTACGAGCTGATGGGCCGCGGCGACACCCTCGGCGTCTTCCAGCTCGATGGCGGCGGCATGCGCGCGCTGCTGCGCTCGATGCAGCCCGACCAGTTCGCCGACATCACGGCCGTCTCCGCGCTCTACCGTCCGGGTCCGATGGGCGCGGACTCACACAACAAGTACGCCCGCCGCAAGAACGGCCGCGAGCCGATCGAGCCGATCCACCCGGCGCTGGCCGAGGCCCTCGAGCCGGTGCTGGGGGAGACCTACGGCCTGATCGTCTACCAGGAGCAGGTGATGGCGATCGCGCAGGTGCTCGCCGGCTTCACCCTGGGCGCCGCCGACAACCTGCGTCGCGCGATGGGCAAGAAGAAGAAGGAGGAGCTCGACAAGCAGTACGCCGGGTTCCAGCAGGGCATGCTCGACCGCGGCTACCCGCAGAAGGCGATCGACACGCTCTGGGAGATCCTGCTCCCGTTCTCCGACTACGCCTTCAACAAGTCCCACTCCGCCGCCTACGGCGTCATCACCTACTGGACCGCCTACCTCAAGGCCAACTACCCCACCGAGTACATGGCCGCGCTCCTCACCTCGGTGAAGGACGACAAGGACAAGATGGCGGTCTACCTCAACGAGTGCCGCCGGATGAAGATCCAGGTGCTCCCGCCCGACGTGAACGAGTCCTCCCACGACTTCACCCCCGTCGGCACCGACATCCGCTTCGGCATGACCGCCGTGCGCAACGTGGGCGCGAACGTCGTCGACCACATCGTCGCGGCCCGGCGCGAGAAGGGCCGGTTCACCGACTTCAACGACTTCATGGCCAAGATCCCGTTGCAGGCCTGCAACAAGCGGGTCCTGGAGTCGCTGGTCAAGGCCGGCGCCTTCGACGACCTCGGCCACCGACGGCGCGCGCTCGTCGCGGTCCACGAGACGGCCGTCGACCAGTACGTCGACATCAAGAAGAACGAGGCGATCGGCCAGGACTCCCTCTTCGGGGGCCTCGACGACCTCGACTCCGGTGGCTCCTTCGGCGTCACCGTGAACCTGCCCGACATCGACGAGTGGGACAAGACCACCCTGCTCGCCCACGAGCGCGACATGCTCGGGCTCTACGTCTCCGACCACCCGCTGCTCGGCCTCGAGCACGTGCTGGCCCAGGGCACCGACTGCACCATCGGCCAGCTGCTGCTCGACGAGGAGCGCGCCGACGGCAGCCCCATCGTCCTGTGCGGCCTGGTCACCTCGGTGCAGCGCAAGATCACCAAGAAGGGCGACCCGTGGGCGATGGTCACCCTCGAGGACCTCGACGGCGCCATCGACGTGCTGTTCTTCCCCAGTGCCTACCAGCTGGCCTCGATCCACCTCGTCCAGGACGCCATCATCACCGTCAAGGGCCGGGTCTCGCGCAGCAAGGACCAGCCCGAGCTGCACGGCCAGGAGGTCTCGGTCCCCGACCTCAGCGACGGCCCATCGGGTCCGGTGGTCATCTCGCTACCGTCCACCCGGTGTACTGGTCCCATGGTCGAACAGCTGCGTGACGTGCTCATCACGCACCCGGGCCTGACCGAGGTGCGGCTGCGGCTGCTCACACGGGAGGCCACCAAGGTGATGAGACTCGACGACCGGCTGCGGGTCACGCCCACGCCGGCGCTGTTCGCCGACCTCAAGCAGCTCCTGGGGCCGGGATGTCTGAGCTGAGCGCGCAGCCGGCCACCACGCCGGAGCCCACCGAGCCGGCCGACGCGGACCGCCCGGACGCCCCGTCCTTCCGGGAGCGCTGGGTGCCGAGCCTGGTGCAGGCGGCGATCGTCGTCGTCGTGCTCGCCGCGGCCGGGGCGCTGGGCGGATGGCTGTGGCACCACCTCTACGACGTCCCCCAGGGCGTCGCGATCCGCCAGCAGTGGATCGGCCTCGACGAGACCGACTACCGCGATCTCTTCGGCGGCACGGCGCTCTTCGCCCTCATCGCCGGCGTCGGCGGGCTCGTGCTCGGCGTGCTGCTCGCGGTGCTCCTCGACCGCGACGAGCTGATCACCCTCGCCGCGCTCGTGGTCGGCGCGCTCCTGGCCGCCTGGATCATGACCCTGCTCGGGGAGCACCTGGGCAACCCCGACCCCGACGTCGTCGCCCGCACCGCCAAGGACGGCACCAAGATCCCCGGTGACCTCACCCTCGGCTCGCCTGCCGTCGGCCTGCTCTGGCCGGCCGCGGCCAGCCTGGGTGCGATGCTGGTGTTCTTCTTCCTGCCCCGGCGCCGCCGGGGCTGACGGCCCAGGCGGTCCCGCCGAGGGGGTGCGATGAGCGATCGGTTCCTCGAGGCCCCGCTGGTCGACGTCCTCGGCCCGCCGCCGCGTACGCCCCTGGCTGCTCCCCGCCGGACTGGTCCTCGCGCTCGCGATCGGCGGCATCGCCTGGGGTGTGACCTGGTTCCGCTCCGACGGACCGCAGGCGGCGCAGGCCGTGCCGGCCGACGCCCTGGCCTACGTCGGCCTCACCCTCGATCCCAGCGGAGAGCAGAAGCTGGACGCCGTGCGCGCGCTGCGTCGACTCCCCGATCTCACCCGGCCCCTCGGCCTCGGTGGCGACGTCGGCGCCCAGGACCTGCGCGAGCGGCTCGCCGCCGCGCTGCTCGCGCCGGCGGACTGTCCGGCGCTGTCCGCCTCGGAGGTCGACGCCTGGCTGGGCGACCGTGCGGCAGTGTCACTGATGCCGCGGGACGGCACCGCGCGCACCGTGCTGACCCTCCAGGTGCGCGACGACGCCGCGGCTCGCGCGGACCTGAGCACGCTCGCCGGGTGCCTGCGCGAGGCCGGTCATCCGGTGGGCGTGGACGTCGCCGACGGGTGGGCGGCGCTCGCCGCCGACGCCGCCACCGCCCGGGCCTCGCTGGCCGACGCGGCGCGCTCCTCCCTGGCCGACGACCCCGACTTCCAGCGCTGGACCACGGCCGCGGGGGAGCGCGGCGTCCTGACGGGCTACCTCGCACCGGGGGCGCCGGGTCGTCTGCTCGCGCTCGACCCGGTCGGCCGCGCGGCCGACGACGACGCGCTCGCGGTCCTGCGTCGCCTCCCCGCGGTGGGTCTGCAGGTGCGCTTCTCCGGCTCCGGCCTGCAGGCGGAGGCGGCCACCGCGCCGCCGCACGGGACGCCTGAGGACCGCGCCGGCCCGGGGGCCTCCGACCTCCTGCGACGGCTGCCGGTCGACACCCGTGTGGCGCTGGCGCTCGGTGCGAGCCGGGTGTCCGCCGCGCGCCTGAGCGCGGCCGCGCAGCGACTGGACCGTCCACTGGCCTTCCTGCGGACCCTCCCCGGCCTCGGCGCCCTCCCCGACGCCGTCGACCTGCTGAGGATGCTCACCTCCGGCGTGGCGATCGGCGTCGGGCCGGACACCGGCACGACGCCGCCGGTCGCGGTGGTCGTCGGCTCCACCGAGCCGTCGGTGCGCACCGTGCTCCTCACGACCGCGAGAGCCCTCGGCGCTCCGGATGACCGCACGCTGGTCGCCACCGTCGACGGCCGCACCATGCTGACCACCGCGCCGTCGTGGATGCAGCTGCTGGTCGCCGGTGGTGCCCTCGCCGACTCCGCGCTCATGCGCGGCGTCCTCGATGACCGCACGGCCCGGGTGCTGGGCGTCGCCGACCTCTCCTCGATCATCGACGCGCTGGGCCGCAGCGCCGGGCTGGGAGCGCTCAGCGCCGCGTCGGTGCGCGGCACCACCGAGGACGGCGTCCTGCGGCTGCAGGCCGACGTCCGGCTCGACTGAGCACCTCGGCGCGAGGAGCGGCTGCGCCGAGCGCGCGGATGTGGTGTGCTTCTGCCTGCTCGTCGCATCGCGTCGGGCCAACCCCACATCCACGACCCCGCCGCGCAGCTCGACGTCGACGTCGATGCCTCCGGGCCGGGCCCACTCGGAGGCTCCCCTCATGACCGACCCCACCGCTGCTGGCGAGCCCGGCACCCCGACCGTCGACATCCTCGGTCCGACCCCCGCCCGCCGCGGCGGCCGTCGTGGCCCCTGGCTGATCGGTGGCGCGCTCGTCACCGCCCTCGCCGCGGGCGGCGTGGCCTGGGGCGTCACCTGGTACAAGTCCGACGGCGCCCAGGCCGCCGAGGCGGTGCCCGCGAACGCCATCGCCTACGCCGGTCTGACCCTCGACCCCAGCGGCGAGCAGAAGCTCGACGCGCTGCGGGCGTTCAAGCGGTTTCCCGAGCTGCGCGACCAGCTCGACCTCGGCAAGGACCTCGGCGACGTCGACCTGAACCGGACCCTCGCCAAGCTCGTGCTCGGCGACCTCGACTGCCCGCAGGTCAGCCTCGACGACGTCGACGGCTGGCTCGGCGAGCGGGCCGGCCTGGCCGCGCTGCCGGCCGACTCCAAGGACGACGTCACGCCGCTGCTGACCCTCGAGGTCACCAACGACGACGACGCCGCCCGCGACCTGAAGGACCTCATCGCCTGCTCCGGCGACGATCAGCTCGGTGCCGCCGTGTCCGATGGCTGGGCGGCCATCAGTGACTCCGACGCCCACGCCCGCGAGGCGCTGGCCGACGCGTCGTCCTCCTCGCTGGCCGAGGACGACGACTTCCAGCGGTGGACCTCCGAGGCCGGCGACCAGGGCGTGCTCACCGCCTACGTCGCGCCCCGGGCGGCCACCTACCTGGAGTCGGCGTTCACCGACCTCCTCAGCGACACCACCGGCGTCAGCCTCGGCGACACCGAGCTCGAGCCGGTCCGCAGGGCCGTGAAGGCCTTCGAGGGCGCCGGCCTCCAGGCCGGCTTCGACGGCGACGCGCTCACGCTCACCACCGCGGGCGGGTTCGGCACGGAGACGAGCAAGCGACCCGAGGACGGCGTCCGGGCCACGGACCTGCTCCGCAGGCTGCCTGACGACACCGCCGTCGCCCTCGCGGTCGGCGCCCAGCCCCCGCTGAGCGAGGAGGACCGCGCCGCCGTCGAGGGCGCCTACCGCAAGGGCGTGGAGAGCAGCCTCGGCACCTCCGGCCTGACCGGCTCCGAGCGGGACCTGGCCCGCCGCATGGTCGCCGAGGGCCCGTCCTACGTCGACGTGCTCGACCTGCTGCGCGGCGGCTTCGCCCTCGCCGTCGGACGCTCGTTCTTCGACACCCAGGGCGACACCCTGCCGATCGCCCTCGTGGTGCCCGGCGACGGCAGCGGAGCAGCGGCGCTGCTCAAGCAGGTCGGCTCGATGTTCGGCGTGCCCGTCGACGAGCTGGTGCGCCAGGAGACCCGCGACGGCCGCACCGTGATCGGCGCGGACGAGACCTTCAACGACGCGATCCTCGACGGCGGCGACCTCGGCTCCGCCGCCGGCTTCAAGAAGGTCGTCCCCGAGGGCGACCTGGTCGGCGGCCTCTACGGCGACCTCGGTCCGATCCTGGCCTCCTTCGACCAGGACGACACGCTCGGCGCGCTCGACCGCGTCGGACTCGGCACCACGACCGACGACGACGGCACCGTGCACCTGCGGCTGCGCCTGACGACGAAGTGAGCCCCGCCCGCCACGGGCGGGCAGGCCTCAGCGGCCGATGACGGCCACGCTGGCCCCGGTGAGATCGACGAGATCCGCCGGGGCCAGCTCCACGTCCAGGCCGCGTCGGCCGCCGGAGACCAGGATGGTGGCGTGGTCGAGCGCCGAGGCGTCGACGACGGTGGGCAGCGGGCGGCGCTGGCCCAGCGGGGAGATGCCGCCGACGACGTACCCGGTGGACCGCTCGGCGGCCGCCGGGTCGGCGAGCGCCGCCTTCGAGCCGCCCCGGGCGCGGGCGAGCGCCTTGAGGTCGAGCTGGCCGGTGACGGGCACGACGGCCACGGTGAGCGCGCCGTCGACGGCGGCCAGGAGCGTCTTGAAGACCCGCTCCGGCTCGACGCCGAGCGCGGCCGCCGCCTCCAGGCCGTAGCCGCCGCCGGCCGCGGCCGCGCGGGGATCGTGCTCGTAGGGGTGCAGCGTGAACGCCACGCCGGCGCGCTCGAGCAGCACGGTGGCCGGGGTGCCGCCGGCCTCGCGTCGTCGGGCCATCGGGCTAGTTCGGCGACCAGCGGGTGCGGGCCACCTGCGTGGCCGGCAGCGAGGGGATGACGTTCATCGCGCGCAGCTCGGTGCGCAGCAGCTGCGTCACCAGCGCCAGCCGGTCGCCGGCGTCCTCGGCCTCGAGCAGCGACTGGCGCTCCGACATCGGCAGGGGAGCGCAGGCCGCGAGGGCCCACGACAGCACGCCGGGGTCCTGCGGGAGGGTGCCGGAGAACGGATCGGCGGCCAGCTCGGCCATCGCGACGCGGTAGGCGGTGAAGGTGGCCCGCGCCTGCTCGAGCACCTCGGGGGAGACCTGGGAGGTCGCCTCGGGCATCTCGCGCGCGTCGGCGACGGGGAAGGGACCCGAGGGGTCGACCCGCTCGATCTCGATGCGGTCGAGCCCGACGCCGACGACCGAGAAGGTGCCGTCGGGGTGGGACTCCACCTCGGTGAGTCGCACCCGCACGCCCGTGCGGTAGACCGACTGGCCGCCGTGGTCGCCGACCTCGTAGCCCTCGCGGATGCCGACGCTGCCGAAGACGCGGTCGGTGGGGTCCTCGATGCGCAGCAGGTGGTGCACGAGCGCGCGATAGCGGTCCTCGAACACGTGCAGCGGGATGCTCATGCCCGGGAAGAGCACGGAGTTGAGGGGGAACATCGGCAGCCGCGCGATCACCGCACCAACCTAGCGCCCGCCCGGCGCACCGCCAGCGGTGTGGCCCGTCCGACACGGGGTTCCCACCCCACGGAACCGGCATTCGTGCGGCGTCGGCGCCTTCGTAGACTGGCCCCATGATCCGACGCATCGACCTGCGAGGGGCCGGTCCCGAGACCGACTACCGCGCAGCCGTGCCCCGTGCCGACTTCGACGTCGAGGCCGCGGTCCCGGCGGTGCACGCGATCTGCGAGGCCGTGCGCGAGCGCGGCGTCGAGGCGATCCTGGAGTTCAACGAGCGCTTCGACGGCGTCCGCATCGACGACGTCCGGGTGCCCGCCGAGGCCCTGCAGCAGGCTCTCGCCGAGCTCGACCCGGCCATCCGCGCCGGCCTCGAGGAGTCGATCGCCCGCCTGCGCCTGACCTGCGCCGCCGAGCTCGAGACCGACGCCGTCACCGACCTCGGCCCCGGGGCCCGCGTCACCCACCGCAAGGTGCCGATGAACCGCGTCGGCCTCTACGTGCCCGGCGGCCTCGCGCCGCTGGTGAGCAGCGTCGTCATGAACACCGTGCCGGCGCAGACCGCCGGCGTCGGCTCGATCGCGCTGGCCAGCCCGCCGCAGAAGGAGTTCGGCGGCCTGCCGCACCCCACGATCCTCGCGGCCTGCGCGCTGCTGGGCGTCGAGGAGGTCTACGCCGTCGGCGGCGCCCAGGCCATCGCGATGTTCGCCTACGGCACCGGGCCGTGCCGCAAGGTCGACCTCGTCACCGGCCCCGGCAACATCTGGGTCGTCACCGCCAAGCGCATCCTCAAGGGCCTGGTCGGCATCGACTCCGAGGCCGGCCCCACCGAGATCGGCATCCTCGCCGACGACACCGCCGACGCCGCCCACGTCGCCGCCGACCTCATCAGCCAGGCCGAGCACGATCCGCTCGCCGCCGCGGTGCTGGTGACCCCGAGCGAGGCCCTCGCCGACGCCGTCCTCGCCGAGCTCGACACGCAGGTGGCCGCCACCAAGCACGTCGAGCGCGTGCGCACCGCCCTCACCGGCGTGCAGTCGGGCATCGTGCTCGTCGACGACCTCGAGCAGGGGCTGGCCGTCATCGACGCCTACGCCGCCGAGCACCTCGAGATCCAGACCGCCGATGCCGCCGCCTGGGCCGCGCGGGTCACCAACGCCGGTGCGATCTTCGTCGGCCCCCACGCCCCGGTGAGCCTCGGCGACTACTGCGCCGGCTCCAACCACGTGCTGCCCACCGCGGGCTGCGCATGCCACTCCTCGGGCCTCTCGGTGCGCGCGTTCACCAAGTCGGTGCACGTCATCGAGTACGACCGCGAGGGCCTCGCGGCCGTCGCCGACCACGTCGTCACGCTGGCCGAGGCCGAGGACCTGCCGGGCCACGGCGCGGCGGTCCGCGTCCGCTTCGCCGACTGAGCGCGGGGGAGTCATGGTCTTCCCCCCGCTGCGCGAGGAGCTGCGCGGCCTGGAGCCGTACGGCGCGCCGCAGCTGGACGTCCCCGTCCAGCTGAACGTCAACGAGAACCCGTACGGGCCCTCCGAGGCGTGCATCGCCGACATCGCCGCGTCGGTCTCGCGCGCCGCCGCGACCCTCAACCGCTACCCCGACCGCGAGTTCGTCGAGCTGCGCGCCGGCCTGGCCGCCTACCTCAGCCGCGACACCCAGCCCACCCGCGGGTTCTCGATCACCCCTGAGCAGGTGTGGGCCGCCAACGGCTCCAACGAGGTCATGCTGCAGCTGCTGCAGGCCTTCGGCGGTCCCGGCCGCACGGCGCTCAGCTTCGCGCCGACCTACTCGATGTACCCCGAGTACGCCCGCGACACCAGCACCCGCTGGGTCCAGGGCCGCCGCAGCGACGACTTCGCGATCGACCTCGACGCCGCCGAGGCGCTCGTGCGCACCGAGCGGCCCAGCGTCGTCCTGCTGCCGAGCCCGAACAACCCCACCGGCACCGCGCTCCCGCCCGAGGCCGTCGCCCGGCTGTGCGCGGCCGTCGGCGACGACGGCGTCCTGGTGGTCGACGAGGCGTACGGGGAGTTCCGCCGCGCCGGCACCCCGAGCGCCCTGGAGCTGCTGCCCGAGCACCGCAACCTGGTGGTCTCGCGCACCATGAGCAAGGCGTTCGCCGGCGCGGGCCTGCGGCTGGGCTACCTCGCCGCCGCCCCCGCCATCTGCGACGCCATCCGCGTCGTGCGCCTGCCCTACCACCTCTCGGCGGTCACCCAGGCCACCGCGCTGGCCGCGCTGCGGCACACCGACGAGCTGCTGAGCCAGGTCGACGCGCTGCGCGTCGAGCGCGACCGCACCGTCGCGTGGCTGCGCGAGCAGGGACTGCAGGTGGCCGACACCGACGCGAACTTCGCGCTGTTCGGCACCTTCGCCGACCGGCATGCTGTGTGGTCGGGGCTGCTGGACCGCGGAGTGCTCATCCGCGAGGTCGGCCCCGACGGTTGGCTCCGGGTGTCCATCGGCACCCCGGAGGAGATGGCCGCGTTCCGTGAGGCGCTGGTCGAGGTGAGGAGAGAGCTGTGAGCCGTACCGCCCGCATCGAGCGTGAGACCAAGGAGTCGAAGGTCCTCGTCGAGGTGAACCTCGACGGCACCGGCCGGCACCAGGTGTCCACCGGGGTCGGCTTCTACGACCACATGCTCTCCTCCTTCTCCCGCCACGCGCTGGTCGACCTCACCGTGCAGGTCGAGGGCGACGTGCACATCGACGCCCACCACACCGTCGAGGACACCGCCATCGTGCTCGGCCAGGCGCTGCGCGAGGCCTTGGGCGACAAGTCCGGCGTGCGCCGCTTCGGCGACGCCACCGTGCCGCTCGACGAGGCGCTCGTGCAGGCCGTCGTCGACGTCTCCGGTCGGCCCTACTGCGTGCACACCGGCGAGCCCGAGGGCCAGCAGTACGTCGTGCTCGGCGGCTCCGGCGTCGGCTACCTCGGCTCCCTGACGCGCCACGTCTTCGAGACGATCGCCTTCCACGCCCACCTCGCGCTCCACGTGCGGGTGCTCGCGGGCCGCGAGCCGCACCACATCGTCGAGACCCAGTTCAAGGCCTTCGCGCGGGCCTTCCGCGACGCCGTCGCGATCGACCCGCGCGAGAGCGGCGTGCCATCGACCAAGGGCACGCTCTGAGCACCCCGAGGGTCGTCGTCCTCGACTACGGCAGCGGGAACCTCCGCTCGGCCGTGCGCGCCGTCGAGCGCGCCGGCGCCGAGGTCGAGCTGACCAGCGACTTCGAGGCCGGCCTCGCCGCCGACGGCCTGCTCGTGCCCGGCGTGGGCGCCTACGCCGCCTGCATGGCCGGGCTGCGCGCGGTCAAGGGGGAGCGGCTCATCGGCCGTCGCCTGGCCGGCGGACGCCCGGTGCTGGGCATCTGCGTGGGCATGCAGATCCTCTTCGCCCGCGGCGTCGAGCACGGCGTCGAGACCGAGGGCTGCGACGAGTGGCCCGGCGTCGTCGAGCGGCTGCAGGCGCCGGTCGTGCCGCACATGGGCTGGAACACCGTCGAGGCGCCCGAGGGCACCCGCATGCTCGCCGGCATCGAGCACGAGCGGTTCTACTTCGTGCACTCCTACGGCGTGCGGGAGTGGACCCTGGTCACCAACGACCGCACCGAGGCGCCCAAGGTCGTGTGGGCCGAGCACGGCCCCGCGGGCGCGTCCGACCGGTTCGTCGCGGCGGTGGAGAACGGCCCGCTGTGGGCCACCCAGTTCCACCCCGAGAAGTCCGGCGACGCCGGCGCGGCGCTGCTGCGCAACTGGGTCGCGACCCTCTGACCGGCGGCGCGGACCATGTCGAAGGAGCGGGCCCGACGCCGGGCCGAGCGCGAGGAGCAGGCGGCCGTGCTGGCCGCCGCGCGGGCGGCCGAGGTCGAGCGACGAGAGCGTCGTCAGGCCCGGCGTGACGCCGTCGCCCGGGTGCTCCCGCGTCCGGCGCTCCGACCGGCCCAGGGTCTGCTCGCCCAGCGTCGCCGTCGTCAGGTCACTGCGCTCGTCGTGCTCCTCGTCCTGGTCAACCTGCTCGTCGTGGCGTTCACCGTCACCTGGGCGCCGCGGGCGCTCGCCCTGGCGGTCTCCGTGATCGCCGCCCCCATGCTGTACACCGTGCTGTTCCGCCGCTCCTAGGAAGACCTTGCGATGACCTACCTCCAGCTCCTGCCCGCCGTCGACATCACCGAGGGCCAGGCCGTCCAGCTCACCCAGGGCGTCGCCGGCTCCGAGCGGGCCTACGGCGACCCGATCGCCGCGGCCCTGCGCTGGCAGGAGGCCGGCTCGGAGTGGCTGCACCTCGTCGACCTCGACGCCGCCTTCGGGCGCGGCTCGAACCGCGAGCTGCAGGCCGAGATCGTCGGCCGCCTCGACATCGACGTCGAGATGAGCGGCGGCATCCGCGACGACGAGTCGCTGGCCGCGGCGCTGGCCACCGGCTGCCGTCGGGTCAACATCGGCACCGCCGCGCTGGAGAGCCCCGAGTGGTGCGCCCGGATCATCGCCGAGCACGGCGACCGCATCGCCATCGGCCTCGACGTCCGCGGCCGCACGCTGGCCGCGCGCGGCTGGACCCGCGAGGGCGGCGACCTCTACGAGACCCTCGCCCGCCTCGACTCCGAGGGCTGCGCGCGCTACGTCGTCACCGACGTCAACAAGGACGGCATGCTCCAGGGCCCGAACCTGCAGCTGCTCCGCGACGTCTGCGCCGCCACCGACGCCCCGGTCATCGCGTCCGGCGGCGTCACCACCCTCGAGGACATCGAGGCGCTGATGGGCCTGGTCGACGACGGCGTCGAGGGCGCCATCGCCGGCACCGCGCTCTACGAGGGTCGGTTCACCCTCGAGGACGCCCTCGCGCTGACCCGGGGCCGCTGAGATGGCCGCGGAGGCGGGCGCACGCCTGCACCACACCGAGTACCACGTGCGGCTGGCCGCCTACGCCTGGATCGTCGAGGACGACCAGGTGCTGCTGACCTGGTGGAACGGCGAGGGCCGCCGCGACCCCGCCTGGACGCTGCCCGGCGGCGGCGTCGAGTTCGACGAGGCGATCCTCGACGGCCTGGTGCGCGAGGTCCGCGAGGAGACCGGCTTCGACGTCGAGCCCGGGGCGCCCCTGGCCGAGCACTTCGTCACCTTCCGTCGCGAGGGCGAGGCGCCCCTGCGCCTGCAGCGCTTCGTCCACCGCGCCCGGATCGTCGGCGGCGAGCTCGGCACCCTCGAGGTCGGCGGCTCCACCGACTTCGCGCAGTGGATGCCGCTGGACCAGGTCGCCGCGCAGCCCGCGCGCGCCGAGGTCGTCGACGTGGCGCTGGCCGCGCACCGCGCGGAGGTCGGCGCATGAGCCTGGCCGTGCGGGTGATCCCGTGTCTCGACGTCGACGGCGGCCGCGTCGTCAAGGGCGTCAACTTCACCGAGCTGCGCGACGCCGGCGACCCCGTCGAGCTGGCGCGGCTCTACGACGCCGAGGGCGCCGACGAGCTGACCTTCCTCGACATCTCCGCCTCCCACCAGGGCCGCGCGACGACGATGGAGATCGTCTCGCGCACCGCCGAGGAGGTCTTCATCCCGCTGACCGTCGGCGGCGGCGTCGCCTCGGTCGAGGACGTCGACCGGCTGCTGCGGGCGGGCGCCGACAAGGTCGGCGTCAACACCGCCGCGATCCGGCGTCCCGAGCTGATCGCCGAGATCGCCGACCGGTTCGGCAACCAGGTGCTCGTGCTCTCCGTCGACGCCCGTCGGGTGCCGGCCGGGGGAGCGGCCACCGACTCCGGCTTCGAGGTGACCACCCACGGCGGCCGTCAGTCCGCCGGCGTCGACGCCCTCGCCTGGGCGGTGCGCGCCGCCGAGCTGGGCGCGGGGGAGATCCTGCTCAACTCGATGGACGCCGACGGCACCCGCGACGGCTTCGACCTCGAGCTGCTGCGGGCGGTTCGCGCCGAGGTGAGCATCCCGGTGATCGCCTCCGGCGGCGCCGGTGCGCTGGAGCACTTCGCCCCGGCCGTCGAGGCCGGCGCCGACGCCGTCCTGGCCGCCTCGGTCTTCCACTTCGGCACCCTGCGCGTCGACGAGGTCAAGGGCGCGCTGCGCGAGGCCGGCCACCCCGTGCGCTGACGCCTCGCCACGGCGCCTGCCGTGTCCTCGAGGATGCGGCGCGTGTCGGCGCCGCGGAATAGCGTGGCCCCGGGTCGGGTTGTCCGACGGGTCCGGAGCGCGGCTCCGGCCAGGCCCGCGGAGCGAGGGGAGAGCGTGTGACGACGGAGGCGGCCGAGCGCACCACGGACGGAGCGGCCGACGCGAGCGCGGGCGTCCCCGCGGGCGCCGGCGACACCACGCCGAGCGTGCGTCCCGCGACCACCCGCGACGGCTTCGCGGTCATCGGCGAGGCCATCCGTCGCGAGCCGTGGGTCTTCACCGTCTCCACCCTCGGCAGCGTGCTCTTCGGCGCGCTCACCGTGGCCGACGCCTGGGTGCTCGGCTGGTCCACCGACCACGTCCTGCTGCCGGCCTTCCGCGACGGCGAGATCGGCGGCGGCCTCCTGTGGGCCGTCGTCGGCCTGTTCGTCGGCGTCGCGATCCTGCGGGCCGTCGGCATCGTCGCGCGCCGCCTCGGCGCCGGCATCATGCAGTACCGCATGCAGGCCCACAGCCGCCGCGCCGTCACCCGGCAGTACCTCCGCCTGCCGATGTCGTGGCACCAGCGCCACCCCACCGGCGAGCTGCTCTCCAACGCCAACTCCGACGTCGAGGCCGCCTGGGGCCCGATCGCGCCGCTGCCGATGGCCGTCGGCACGGTCGCGATGATGGCGATCGCCGTCGCCCAGATGCTGTTCACCGACGTCGTCCTGGCGTTGGTCGGGCTCCTGGTCTTCCCGGCGGTCATCACCGCCAACCTCTTCTACCAGCGGCTCTCCTCGCCGCTGATGACCCGCGCCCAGCAGCTGCGCGCCGAGCTCAGCGAGGTCGCCCACGAGTCCTTCGACGGCGCGCTCGTCGTCAAGACCCTCGGCCGCGAGCGCGAGGAGACCGCCCGGTTCGCCGCGAAGGCCGGCGAGCTGCGCGAGGTCAACATCCGCGCCGGCCGCATCCGCGCCGCGTTCGACCCCGCGCTGGCCGCCCTGCCGAACCTCGGCGTGCTCGTGGTGCTGGCCGTCGGCGTCGAGCGGGTCAGCACCGGATCCACGGCCGCCGGCGACGTCGTCACGATCGCCTACCTGCTCACGGTCGTCTCCTTCCCGATCCGCTCGATCGGCTGGCTGCTGGGGGAGTTCCCGCGCAGCGTCGTCGGCCACCGCCGCGTCAGCGCGGTGCTCCAGGCCACCGGCGAGATGCCCTACGGCACCGCGTCCGTGCCGCCGTCCCACCGGGGCGCGCGCCTGGAGTTCGACGGCGTCGCCTACGGCTACGACCCCGGCCAGCCGCTGCTGCGGGAGGTCGACCTCGCCGTCGAGCCCGGTCGCAGCGTCGCGCTGGTCGGCGCCACCGCGTCGGGCAAGTCGACGCTCACCTCGCTGGTCACCCGTCTCGTCGACCCCGACGCCGGGCGCCTCACCCTCGACGGCGTCGACCTGCGCGACCTCGCCCCCGGCGAGCTGGCGAAGGCCATCGCGGTGGTGCCGCAGACCGCCTTCCTCTTCGACGACACCGTGCGCGGCAACGTCACCCTCGGCGCCGAGCTGCCCGACGACGCCGTCTGGGACGCTCTGCGCGCGGCCCAGGCCGAGGACTTCGTCCGCGAGCTCCCGCACGGCCTCGACACCCGTCTCGGCGAGCGCGGCACCTCGCTGTCGGGCGGTCAGCGACAGCGCATCTCGCTGGCCCGCGCGCTGGTGCGCCGGCCGCGCCTGCTGGTGCTCGACGACGCCACCTCCGCCGTCGACCCCGAGGTGGAGGGCCGCATCCTCGCCGCGCTGCGTCGAGGGTCGGGGGAGGATCCCAGCCTGCTGGTCGTGGCCTACCGCAAGGCCACGATCGCCCTGGCCGACGAGGTGATGCACCTCGAGGACGGCCGGATCGCCGCACGCGGCACCCACGAGGAGCTGCTGGCCACCAGCCCCGCCTACGCCCGGCTGGTCAACGCCTACGAGGTCGACGCCGCGGAGCGGGAGGCCGCCCGATGAGCGCCACCGCCGCCGGCACCGCCGGACAGGCCGTCGACACCGGCGAGCAGATCGGCGCGATGGAGACCATCCGCCTGGGCATGCGGCACTCCCCGGAGCTGCGCGAGGGCCTCGGCGTCACCCTGATGCTGGCCGTGCTCGCCTCGGTCGGCCAGGTCGTCGTCCCGATCGCCGTCCAGCAGACCCTCGACCGCGGCCTGGGCGCCGAGGGCGGCCCCGACGTCGGCTTCACCGTGCTCATGGGGGTGGCCGCGTTCGCCGCCACCGTGCTCACCGGCTTCGCCTCCTTCGGCATGACCAGCCGGCTCTTCCGCGCCGCGGAGCGCGGTCTGGCGACGCTGCGCACCAAGGCGTTCCGCCACGTCCACGACCTGCCGGTGCTCACCCAGAACACCGAGCGCCGCGGCGCGCTGGTCGCGCGCGTCACCAGCGACGTCGACCAGGTCAGCCAGTTCCTGGTCTTCGGCGGCCTGCTGTTCGTCGTCTCGATCGGCCAGGTGCTCGTCGCCACCGTCGTGATGGCCGTCTACAGCTGGCAGCTCGCCCTCGTGGTCTGGCTGTGCTTCGCGCCGCTGTTCGCCTCGCTGCGCTTCTTCCAGCGCAAGCTCTCCGACGCCTACGGCACCGTGCGGCGCCAGGTCGGCCTGCTGCTCTCGGCGGTCTCCGAGCCCGTCGTCGGCGCGGGCGTCGTCCGCGCCTACGCCGTCCAGGACCGCACCCAGGCCCGCATCGACGACGCCGTCGACGCCTTCCAGGCCGCGAGCACCCGCGCCCAGGGCTTCACCGCCTTCTCCTTCTCCCTCGGCGGCATCTCCGGCGGCCTGGCCAACGCCGGCGTGATCGTCGGCGGCGTCTGGCTCGGCTTCGCCGGCGACATCACCGCGGGCGAGGTGCTGGCCTTCGCCTTCCTCGTCTCGCTGTTCGTCGGCCCGGTGCAGATGGGCACCCAGATCCTCACCGACGCCCAGAACGCGATCGCGGGCTGGCGCCGGGTGCTCGGCATCCTCGAGACCCCCGCCGACCTCGTCGACCCCGGCGATCAGGGCGCCGAGCTGCCGCGCGGCCCGATCCACGTGCGCTTCGACGGCGTCGACTTCGCCTACCCCGGCGGCCGCCCCGTGCTGCGCGGCGTCGACCTCGACATCGCCCCCGGCACCCGGGTGGCGGTCGTGGGGGAGACCGGCTCGGGCAAGTCGACCATCGCCAAGCTCCTCACCCGGCTCATGGACGTCTCCGAGGGTCGCGTGCTGCTCGACGACGTCGACGTGCGGCAGATCCGCCAGGAGAGCCTGCGCCGCAGCGTCGTCCTCGTGCCGCAGGAGGGCTTCCTCTTCGACGACACGATCGCCGCGAACCTCGCCTACGGCCGAGCCGGCGCCACCGACGCCGAGCTCGTGGCCGCCGCCGACGAGCTGGGCCTCGGCGACTGGCTCGCCAGCCTGCCCCACGGACTGGCCACCCAGGTCGGTCAGCGCGGCGAGGCGCTCTCGGCCGGCGAGCGCCAGCTCGTCGCGCTGTGGCGCGCCCAGCTGGCCGATCCCGACCTGCTGGTGCTCGACGAGGCCACCAGCGCCGTCGACCCCGCGCTGGAGATGCGCATCGGCCGCGCGCTGGACTCCCTGATGTCCGGGCGCACCAGCGTCACCATCGCCCACCGACTCTCCACCGCCGAGAACGCCGACGAGGTCGTCGTCGTCGACCGCGGCGAGGTCGTGCAGCGCGGACCGCACGCCGAGCTGGTCGCGCAGCCCGGCACCGCCTACGCCCGACTCCACGCCTCGTGGGTCGCCCAGCAGGGGCGCGGTCCGGCCGGTGTGGCCGCGGCTGCGATCATGGACGCGTGAGCCTCGACCCCGCGATCGCCGCACGCCTCAAGCGCACCCCCGACGGGCTGGTGCCCGCCGTCGCGCAGCAGCACGACTCCGGCGAGGTCCTGATGCTCGGCTGGATGGACGACGAGGCCCTCCACCGCACCCTCACCAGCGGCCGGGCCACCTACTGGTCGCGCTCGCGCCAGGAGTACTGGGTCAAGGGCGACACCTCCGGTCACGTCCAGTGGGTCCACGAGGTGCGCCTGGACTGCGACGGCGACACGATCCTGCTCAAGGTCGACCAGATCGGCGCCGCCTGCCACACCGGCGACCACACCTGCTTCGACGCCGACCGGCTCGACGCCGTCGGGGGTGCCTCGGAGTGAGGCGCACCTTCGGGCCCGTCGTGCTGCTCGGCCTGGCCTCGGGCACGCTCGCGGCCGTCTCCGGATCGAAGCCGTGGGTGCGGCCCACGGCGGGCGACGGCACCACCGCCGACCTCGCGCAGTTCCTCGCCACGGGCGCCGACCGCGGCGAGGTGCCGGTCGTCACCTCCCTCGCGCTCGTCGCCCTCGCCTGCTGGGGGGTCGTGCTCGTGGCGCGCGGTCGCGTGCGGCGCGCGGTCGCCGGGCTCGGCGCGCTGGCGGCGCTCGGCACCCTCGCGGCCGCGATCGACGCCTGGGTCCGGCTCGCCGACCGCGTGCGCACCGACGTCTCGGCCTCGGTGGGCCAGGGCGTGCAGGTCGGTCACACCGGCTGGGCCTACGCCGGCTCGGTCGGGGTGGTGCTGCTCGTCCTGGCCACCGTCGTCGCCGTGCGCGCGGTGCCGTCCTGGCCCGAGATGGGCTCCCGGTACGACTCGCCCACGGGCGCGCCCGAGCCGGTCGCCCCCGCCACCGAGGACGCCTCGAACCTCGACCTCTGGCGGGCGATCGACGCCGGCGAGGACCCCACCGCCTGACCCTCCGGGCCCCGACTACACTGGCGCCCGTCGGCCGCGGGTGATCGCGGCCGGCCCGCACATCCGCGCCGACCGGCTCCCGACCGGTCGCGATCCACCGAGGAGCCCCGCATGTCCAGCAGCCACGGCAACACCCCCGCAGCCTGGAGCGCCGTGGTGGTCGGCCTGCTCGGCTTCATCATCGGCAGCATCGGCCTCATGCTCGACCCCATCAGCTACCCGGTCTTCTGGGCCGGCGTGATCGTCACCCTGGCCGCCGGCGTCGTCTTCGGCGTCATGGCCAAGCTGGGCTACCACGAGGGTCACTGACCCTCCTCCCTGCGACATGACGCTGGCGCCCGCAGGCCCGCAGGTCGCGCCCTCGCGGCGCGACCGGATGCGCGCGCCCGTCCTGACGATCGGCGGCCTCGCGGCCGCCACGCTCGCCCTGCGCCTGCGCGACCCACACCAGCAGGGCTCCTGGGGCGTGTGCCCGCTCGCCGCGATGGGCGTCTACTGCCCCGGCTGCGGCGGCCTGCGCGCGGTCAACGACCTCACCCACGGCGAGGTCCTCGCCGCGGCGTCGAGCAACCTGCTGCTCGTCGTCGCGATGCCGTTCCTCGTGCTCCTGCTCGGGGCCTGGGCCTGGGGCCGATGGCGTGGCGTGCGCCGCGTCGTCCCGGCTCCGCGCACGTCGACGCCGTGGATCGTCCTCGGCGTGGTGGTGGTGCTCGGCTTCACGGTGCTGCGCAACCTGCCGGTCGGCTCCTGGCTCGCCCCCTAGATCCCGTCGCATCGCACGAGAGGGCCCCGTCACGCAGCGTGACGGGGCCCTCTCGCGGTGCGGCGGCGGTGGCGCCTGAGGCGTCAGGCGCCCTGCATGTCGAAGTTGAGGTCGATCGCGCCGGTGGCGACCAGGATCAGCCACACGATCCACAGCACCACGCCGATGGATCCGGCGATGATGCCGGTCAGGGCCTGGCCGGAGCCGGTGAGGCGTCCGTTGCTGCGCTCGATGTCGCGCCGGGCGATGACGCCGAGCACGATGCCGACGATCGCCGCGGGGATGAGCAGGCCGCAGCAGATGGAGAGCACGCCGACCAGGCCGGTGATCATCGAGGCCAGCGCCTTGCCCGAGCTGGACGGAGCGCCGCCGTCGGCGGGGCCGCCCCATCCGGGCGGGGGCGGGCCGCCGTACCCGCCGGGCGGCGGCGGGGGAGCGCCGTAGCCACCGGGCTGCCCCGGCGGAGGCGGCGGGGGCGTGGAGCCGTAGTCGGGCGGCTGCGGGGGCTCGTACGAGCTCATGGGGGTCTCCCTCGAAGATGCGGCTGGTGACCGGCGATCGGTCCTCGCCGAGCGCTGGAGTCGCTCACCCTAGTCGGCCCCGGATGCCGGGGGCCGGACGACGTGCCGCCGATCACCTCGGCCGCGCCCCGCACCGGACACGATGCCGGGCCTGGGCAGCGGCGTGACAGACTCGAGGGCACGAACCGCACCCGGCACCGCCGGACCGACCCAGGAGCGCACGGCATGTCTGTCCTCGACGAGATCGTGGCCGGCGCCCGCCTCGACCTCGACGTCCGCCGGTCCCAGATCCCCGAGGCCGACCTGCGCGCGGCGCTCGCGGACGTCGACCCGCCCCGCGACCCGATGCCGGCCTTCCGAGCCGCCGGGTCCAGCGTGATCGCGGAGGTGAAGCGACGCAGCCCCAGCAAGGGCGACCTCGCCGACATCCCCGACCCCGCGGTGCTCGCCGCCCGCTACGCCGCCGGCGGCGCGGCCGCGATCAGCGTGCTCACCGAGCAGCGCCGCTTCAACGGCAGCCTCGACGACCTCCGCGCGGTGCGTGCCGCCGTCGACGTCCCCCTGCTGCGCAAGGACTTCATCGTCGAGGAGTACCAGCTGCTCGAGGCGCGGGCCGCCGGCGCCGACCTCGCCCTGCTCATCGTCGCCGCGCTCGACGACGACCGGCTGCGCGCCCTCCACGACCACGCCCGCGAGCTCGGCCTGACCGTGCTCGTCGAGGTGCACGACGAGGCCGAGACCGAGCGGGCGGTGGCGCTGGGCGCCGAGCTCATCGGCGTCAACGCCCGCAACCTCAAGACCCTGGCGGTCGACGACGCCACGTTCGGCCGCCTCGCCCCGCTCATCCCCGACGACCGCGTCAAGGTCGCGGAGTCCGGCATCACCGGCGTGGCCGACGTCCGACGCTTCGTCGGCGAGGGCGCCCGCGTGGTGCTGGTGGGCGAGGCACTGGTGAAGGACGGCGACCCCGAGTCCGGGGTCCGATCGATGACGGGAGTGATGGCATGACCCTCCACGCCGAGCAGGCGCAGTCCACCACCGGGAGCGCGTACGCGGCCGACGCCCTCGGCTGGTTCGGCGGCTTCGGCGGCCGGTTCATGCCCGAGGCCCTCATCGCGGCCCTCGACGAGCTCACCGTCGCCTGGACCGAGGCCATGGCCGAGCCCGCCTTCATCGCCGAGTTCGAGGCGATCCTGCGCGACTACGCCGGTCTTCCGAGCCCGCTCTACCACGCCACGCGGCTCTCCGAGCGCGTCGGCTGCCGGGTGCTCCTCAAGCGCGAGGACCTCAACCACACCGGCGCGCACAAGATCCGCAACGTCCTCGGGCAGGCCCTGCTCACCAAGCGGATGGGCAAGAAGCGGGTCATCGCCGAGACCGGCGCCGGCCAGCACGGCGTCGCCAGCGCCACGGCGGCCGCCTACTTCGGGCTCGACTGCACCGTCTACATGGGCGCCGTCGACACCCGCCGTCAGGCGCTCAACGTGGCCCGCATGAACCTCCTCGGCGCCACCGTGGTGCCGGTGGAGTCCGGCAGCGCCACGCTGAAGGACGCCATCAACGAGGCCATGCGCGACTGGGTCGCCAGCGTCGACCACACCGCCTACCTGTTCGGCACCGCCGCCGGTCCGCACCCGTTCCCGAGCATGGTGGGCGCCTTCACCCGCGGCATCGGCGACGAGGCCCGGGCCCAGTGCCTCGAGCAGTACGGCGTGCTGCCCGACGCCGTGGCCGCCTGCGTGGGTGGCGGCTCGAACGCCATCGGCCTGTTCACCGCCTTCCTCGACGACCCCGACGTCGCCGTCTACGGCTTCGAGGCCGGCGGCGACGGCGTCGACACCCCGCGTCACGCGGCCACGATCCACGCGGGCGCCACCGGCGTCCTGCATGGCGCGCGCACCTACGTGCTGCAGGACGACGACGGCCAGACCGTGGAGTCCCACTCGATCTCCGCCGGCCTGGACTACCCGGGCGTCGGCCCGCAGCACGCCCACCTCGCCGCCATCGGCCGCGCCCAGTACCTCCCGGTCACCGACACCGAGGCGATGGACGCGCTCGCGCTGCTGAGCCGCGTCGAGGGCATCATCCCGGCCATCGAGACCGCCCACGCGGTCGCCGGCGCGCTGAAGGTCGCCGAGGAGCTCGCGGCCACCAAGGGGCCCGACGCCACCGTGCTGATCAGCCTCAGCGGTCGCGGCGACAAGGACATGGGCACGGTCATGGAGTGGTTCGGCCTCGGCGACGCCGCCCGTGGCGGCCAGGGCGAGGAGGGCTCCGCGTGAGCGTCCGCACCGCCTTCGACGCCGCCCGTGCCGAGGGCCGCGCCGCGCTCGTCGGCTACCTGCCCGCCGGCTACCCCGACGTCCCCGGCGCCATCGAGGCGCTGACGGTGATGGTCGACGCCGGCTGCGACGTCATCGAGATCGGCCTGCCCTACACCGACCCCGTGATGGACGGCCCCACGATCCAGGCGGCCGCGCAGGCCGCGCTCGAGGGCGGCGTCCGCACCGCCGACGTGCTGCGCACGGTCGAGGCGGTCGCGGCCACCGGCACCCCCACCGTCGTCATGACCTACTGGAACCCGATCGAGCGCTACGGCGTCGAGCGGTTCGCCGACGACCTGGCCAGCGCCGGAGGCGCGGGCCTGATCACCCCCGACCTCACCCCGGACTTCGCGCCGGAGTGGGTGGCGGCCGCCGACGAGCGAAACCTGGACAAGATCTTCCTGGTCGCGCCGTCCTCGACCCCCGAGCGCGTCGCGATGACCACCGCGGCCAGCCGTGGCTTCGTCTACGCCACCGCGGTCATGGGCGTCACCGGCGCCCGCGCCACCACCAGCGACCTCGCCGGTCCGCTGGTCGGGCGCACCAAGGACGCCATCGACGCGCAGGGCACCGGTCTCCCGGTCGGCGTCGGCCTCGGCGTCAGCAACGGCGACCAGGCCGCGGAGGTGGCCGGCTACGCCGACGGCGTCATCGTCGGCTCGGCCTTCGTGCGCACCCTGCTCGACCACGCCCACGACCGCCAGGCCGGGCTGAAGGCCCTGCAGGCGCTCACCGAGGACCTCGCAGGCGGCGTCCGGCGTGGCTGAGGCTGCTCGACGCGGGGGAGTGCGGTCCCGGCGGGTGCGCACCGCGCTGGCCGGCGCGGTGTCCGCGCTGCTCCTCGGCTCGCTCGCCGCGTGCGGCGGCTCGGCGTCCAGCGGCGCCTCGTCGTTCTCCGGACGCGAGGTCAGCCCGCCCTTCACCGTGGCCTCCACCAGCCTCACCGACACCGAGGGCCGGCCCTACGAGCTGCGCTCGGGCAGCGGCCGCACGCTGACCCTGGCGTTCTTCGGCTACACCCACTGTCCGGACATCTGCGGGCTGGTGATGGGCAACCTCGCCGCCGCGATGACCCGTCTGGACGCCGCCGATCGCAAGCGCGTGCAGGTCGTGTTCGTGACCACCGACCCCGCCCGCGACACCGGCCCGGTGCTGCGGCGCTACCTCGACCGGCTCGACCCGGGCTTCGAGGGCCTCACCGGCAGCCTGAAGGACATCATCGCCCTGGGCCGCTCGATCGCCGTCGGCGTCACCGACGGGCAGCGCCTGCCCACCGGCGGCTACGACCTCAACACCCACAGCACCCAGGTCACCGGGATCGCCTCCGACGGGAAGGCGCCGGTGTTCTGGTCGCAGAGCACCTCGGCCGCGCAGTACGCCGCCGACATCCACACCTACCTCACCCAGGGGATGCCGTGACCATCGCTCTCGAGGCCCTCGTGCCCCACGCCGCCGGCCTCCTGCCGATGAGCATCCCGAGCCCGTCCGAGGGCGTGTGGCACCTCGGCCCGCTGCCGATCCGCGGCTACGCCCTCTCGATCATCCTCGGCATCGTCGTCGCGGTCGTGATCGCCGAGCGGCGCTGGGCCGCGCGCGGTGGTCGGATCGGCGAGATCCAGGACCTCGCGCTGTGGGCGGTGCCCTTCGGCGTCGTCGGCGGCCGGCTCTACCACGTGGCCACCGACTCCGATCTGTACTTCGGCGAGGGCAAGCGCCCGATCGAGGCCCTCTACGTCTGGAACGGCGGCCTCGGCGTCTGGGGCGCGGTCGCGCTCGGCGCCCTCGGCGTCGTCATCGGCGCCCGCCGCGCCGGCATCCGGCTGCTGCCGGTGCTCGACGCGATCGCGCCGGGCGTGCTGGTGGCCCAGGCGATCGGCCGCTGGGGCAACTGGTTCAACCAGGAGCTCTTCGGCAAGCCCACCGACCTGCCCTGGGGCCTCTCGGTCAGCGACCGCACCGCCGTCGACGCCGGCTACCCGCCGGGCACCACCTTCCACCCCACGTTCCTCTACGAGTGCCTGTGGAACCTCGGCGCCTTCGGCATCCTCCTCTGGGCCGACCGCCGGTTCCGCCTCGGCGGCGGACGCGTCGTCGCGCTCTACGTGATGCTCTACACGCTGGGCCGCGGCTGGATCGAGACCCTGCGCATCGACGCCGTCGAGCTCTCCGACGTCGGGGGCCTGCGCTTCAACGTGTGGACCTCGATCGTGCTGTTCGTGCTCGCCGCCGCCTACTTCGTCTGGGCCACCCGGCGGGGGATGGGCCGCGAGACCGAGGTCTACGCGCCCGGTCGCGGACCCGCCGCAGAGGCCGGCGAGGACGGCGCCGAGGAGATCGTCCCGGACCCCACGGACGACGTCCTGAGCACGGAGCCGAGCGCCTCGGAGGGCCGCACCCCGTCCGACCCGTGACCCGATCCGGGCACCGATCCGCGAACCCGACGTCCAGCCTTCAGTCGTCGGGCTCGGCAGGTCGGTAACCCGGTGGTAATCTTCGACGTAGCCGCTCGGGCCAATGTCGTCCCCTGCTCAGCACAGTCCTAGCAGCCGACCAAGCTTCTCGAACGACGACGGGAGTTCCCGGTGCCCTACTCGCACGCCTTCCCGCCGCCCCAGGGGTTGTACGACCCGGTCCACGAGCACGATGCGTGCGGTGTGGCCTTCGTCGCGACCCTGACCGGCGTCCCCAGCCACGACATCGTGGCCCAGGCCCTCACCGCGCTGCGCAACCTCGACCACCGCGGCGCCGCCGGCGCGGAGATCAACTCCGGCGACGGCGCCGGCATCCTCATGCAGGTGCCCGACGCGTTCCTGCGCGCCGCCGCCGCCGAGGCCGGCTTCGAGCTGCCCGCCCAGCACGGCTACGCCGTGGGCACCGCCTTCCTGCCCGGCGACGACGCCGCGGTGGCCGCCCAGGTCGCCCGCATCGAGGAGATCGCCGCCGAGGAGGGCCTCACGGTCGTCGGCTGGCGCGAGGTGCCGGTCGACCCCTCGATCCTCGGCTCGGCCGCGCTCGGCGTCATGCCGCGCTTCCGCCAGCTCTTCGTCGCCGGCGCCACGCAGCGCGTCACCGGCATGCAGCTGGAGCGGATGGCCTTCTGCCTGCGCAAGCGCTCCGAGCGCGAGACCGACGTCTACTTCCCCTCGCTCTCCTCGCGCACCCTGGTCTACAAGGGCATGCTCACCACCGACCAGCTCGACCACTTCTTCCCCGACCTGCGCGACGAGCGCATCGCGTCGGCCCTCGCGGTGGTCCACTCGCGCTTCTCGACCAACACCTTCCCGAGCTGGCCGCTCTCGCACCCGTTCCGCTTCATCGCGCACAACGGCGAGATCAACACCGTCATGGGCAACCGCAACTGGATGCGGGCCCGCGAGGCGCTGCTGGCCAGCGACCTCATCCCCGGCGACCTCGAGCGGCTCTACCCGATCTGCACCCCGGGCGCCTCGGACTCCGCGTCCTTCGACGAGGTCCTCGAGCTGCTGCACATGGGCGGCCGCTCGCTCCCGCACTCGGTGCTGATGATGATCCCCGAGGCGTGGGAGAACCACGGCGAGATGGACGCCGCGCGCCGCGCGTTCTACGAGTTCCACTCCAGCCTCATGGAGCCGTGGGACGGCCCCGCCTGCGTCGTCTTCACCGACGGCGACCAGATCGGCGCGGTCCTCGACCGCAACGGCCTGCGCCCCTCGCGCTACTGGGTCACCGACGACGGCCTGGTCGTCCTGGCCTCCGAGGTCGGCGTGCTCGACCTCGACCCCGCGAAGGTCGTCCGCAAGGGCCGCCTCCAGCCGGGCAAGATGTTCCTCGTCGACACCGACGAGCACCGCATCATCGAGGACGAGGAGATCAAGGCCGAGCTCGCCGCGGAGCACCCCTACGCGGAGTGGCTCCACGCCGGCCTGGTCAACCTCGCCGACCTGCCCGAGCGCGAGCACGTCGTCCACACCCACGCCTCGGTCACCCGCCGCCAGCAGGTCTTCGGCTACACCGAGGAGGAGCTGCGCGTCCTCCTGACGCCGATGGCCAACACCGGCGCCGAGCCGATCGGCTCGATGGGCACCGACACCCCGATCGCGGCGCTCAGCGAGAAGCCGCGGCTGCTCTTCGACTACTTCGCCCAGCTCTTCGCGCAGGTCACCAACCCGCCCCTGGACGCCATCCGCGAGGAGCTCGTCACCTCGCTCAACGGCACCATCGGCCCGGAGTCGAACCTCCTCGAGCCCACCCCGGCGTCGTGCCGCCAGGTCACCCTGCCGTTCCCGGTGATCTCCAACGACGACCTCGCCAAGATCCGGCACATCAACCGCGACGGCGACATGCCCGGGTTCATCACCCACGTCTCCCGCGGCCTCTACGAGGTCGAGGGTGGCGGCGCGGCGATGGCCGCTCGCCTCGAGGAGGTCTGCGCCGAGGTCAGCGCGGCGATCGCCGAGGGCGCGCGCATCATCGTGCTCTCCGACCGCCACTCCACCGCCGAGCTCGCGCCGATCCCGTCGCTCCTGCTCACCGCGGCCGTCCACCACCACCTGGTGCGCGAGAAGACCCGCACCCAGGTCGGCCT
This sequence comes from Nocardioides sp. B129/18, assembly GCF_055282735.1. NCBI lineage: Bacteria > Bacillati > Actinomycetota > Actinomycetes > Propionibacteriales > Nocardioidaceae > Nocardioides > Nocardioides sp. B129/18. The sequence continues at coordinate 93,684 of NZ_JBUZJI010000008.1, forward strand.
GATCGTCGAGGCCGGCGACGTCCGCGAGGTCCACCACGTGGCGCTGCTCGTCGGCTACGGCGCCGCGGCGGTCAACCCCTACCTGGCGATGGAGTCCGTCGAGGACCTCGCCCGCGAGGGCTACTACGTCAAGGCCGAGCCCGAGGTCGCGGTCAAGAACCTCGTCAAGGCGCTCGGCAAGGGCGTCCTCAAGGTCATGTCGAAGATGGGCGTCTCCACGGTCGCCTCCTACACCGGCGCCCAGATCTTCGAGGCCGTCGGCCTCTCCCAGGAGCTGGTCGACGCCTACTTCACCGGCACCACCTCCAAGCTCGGCGGCATCGGCCTCGACGTCGTCGCCGAGGAGGTCGCCCGACGCCACCACACCGCGTACCCGCGCGGCGGCATCTCCCCGGCGCACCGCGAGCTCCAGGTGGGCGGGGAGTACCAGTGGCGTCGCGAGGGCGAGCCGCACCTCTTCGACCCCGAGACCGTCTTCCGCCTCCAGCACGCCACGCGTGCCGGACGCTACGACGTCTTCAAGCAGTACACCGAGCGCGTCGACGAGCAGTCCGAGCGGCTGATGACGCTGCGCGGCCTGTTCCGCTTCAAGGACGCCGAGGCCACCGGCCGCCAGCCGATCCCGATCGAGGAGGTCGAGCCGGTCTCGGAGATCGTCAAGCGCTTCTCCACCGGCGCGATGTCCTACGGCTCCATCAGCGGCGAGGCGCACGAGACCCTCGCGATCGCCATGAACCGGCTGGGCGCGAAGTCCAACACCGGCGAGGGCGGCGAGGACCCCGAGCGGCTCTACGACCCCGAGCGCCGCAGCTCGATCAAGCAGGTCGCCTCGGGCCGCTTCGGCGTCACCTCGGAGTACCTCACCAACGCCGACGACATCCAGATCAAGATGGCGCAGGGCGCCAAGCCCGGCGAGGGCGGCCAGCTGCCCGGCAACAAGGTCTACCCGTGGGTGGCCAAGACCCGGCACAGCACCCCCGGCGTCGGCCTGATCAGCCCGCCGCCGCACCACGACATCTACTCCATCGAGGACCTCGCCCAGCTCATCCACGACCTCAAGAACGCCAACCCGGCGGCGCGGGTCCACGTGAAGCTGGTCTCCGAGGTCGGCGTCGGCACCGTTGCCACGGGCGTCTCCAAGGCGCACGCGGACGTCGTCCTGATCTCCGGTCACGACGGCGGCACGGGCGCCTCGCCGCTCACCTCGCTCAAGCACGCCGGCGGTCCCTGGGAGCTCGGCCTGGCCGAGACCCAGCAGACCCTGCTGCTCAACGGCCTGCGCGACCGCATCGTCGTGCAGACCGACGGCCAGCTGAAGACCGGTCGCGACGTCGTCATCGCCGCGCTGCTCGGCGCGGAGGAGTACGGCTTCGCCACCGCGCCGCTGGTGGTCTCCGGCTGCATCCTCATGCGGGTCTGCCACCTCGACACCTGCCCCGTGGGCGTCGCGACGCAGAACCCGGTGCTGCGCCAGCGGTTCTCCGGCAAGCCGGAGTTCGTCGTCACCTTCTTCGAGTACATCGCCGAGGAGGTGCGCGAGCTCCTCGCGCAGCTGGGCTTCCGCACGCTCGACGAGGCCATCGGCCAGGTCGGCACCCTCGACATCGAGCGGGCCGTCGACCACTGGAAGGCCTCCGGCCTGGACCTCACGCCGATCCTGCACGCGCCGGACCTCTCGGCCTTCCCCGACCAGGACCTGCGTCGCACCAAGAGCCAGGACCACGGCCTGGAGCGCTCGCTCGACGTCACCGAGCTCGTGCCGCTGGCCGCGCCGGCGCTCGAGCGCGGCGAACCGGTGCGCGCCCAGGTGGCCGTCCGCAACGTCAACCGCACGGTCGGCACGATCCTCGGCCACGAGGTCACCAAGCGCTACGGCGGCGAGGGCCTGCCCGAGGGCACGATCGACCTCACGCTCGTGGGCTCGGCCGGCCAGTCCTTCGGCGCGTTCCTGCCCCGCGGCGTGACGCTGCGCCTCGAGGGCGACGCGAACGACTACGTCGGCAAGGGCCTCTCGGGCGGACGCATCGTCGTGCGCCCGGACCGCTCGGCGCCGTTCCACGCCAACGAGCAGATCATCGCGGGCAACACCATCGCCTACGGCGCCACCTCCGGGCAGATCTTCCTGCGCGGCGGCGTCGGCGAGCGGTTCGCGGTCCGCAACTCCGGTGCCAGCGTCGTCACCGAGGGCGTGGGCGACCACGGCTGCGAGTACATGACCGGCGGCCGCGTCGTCGTCCTGGGCAAGACCGGCCGCAACTTCGCGGCCGGCATGTCCGGCGGCGTCGCCTGGGTCCTCGACCTCAAGCCGTTCCGCGTCAACACCGAGCTCGTCGAGCTCGGCCCGGTCACCGGCCACGCCGAGGAGCTGCACGCGCTGGTGCGCGCGCACTTCGAGGAGACCGGCTCCGAGGTCGCCGAGGAGCTGCTGGCCGACTGGGACGTCGCGCTGACCCGCTTCACCGAGGTCATGCCGCGCGACTACCGCATCGTGCTGGAGGCCAAGGCGAAGGCCGAGGCCGACGGCCTGGACGAGAACGAGATCGCGAACGCGATGATGGAGGCACTCCACGGATGAGCGGCGTGAAGAAGGAGGTGCAGCATGGCTGACCCGAAGGGCTTCCTGAAGGAGGGCCGCCAGGTCGCGACCCGGCGCCCGGTCGAGGAGCGCGTGCAGGACTGGAACGAGGTCTACCCCGACGGCGTCGGGCGGGCCCTGCTCCCGATCATCACCCCGCAGGCGAGCCGCTGCATGGACTGCGGCATCCCGTTCTGCCACCAGGGCTGCCCGCTGGGCAACATCATCCCGGAGTGGAACGACCTCGTCTGGCGTGATGACTGGGAGGGCGCGATCGAGCGTCTCCACGCGACCAACAACTTCCCGGAGTTCACCGGTCGCCTCTGCCCGGCGCCCTGCGAGACCGCCTGCGTGCTGGGCATCAACCAGGACCCCGTGACCATCAAGAACGTCGAGGTCTCGATCATCGACAAGGCGTGGGAGTCCGGCTTCGTCCGGCCCCAGCCGCCGGAGTGGCTCTCGGGCAAGACCGTCGCGGTCGTCGGCTCGGGCCCCGCGGGGCTGGCCGCCGCCCAGCAGCTCACCCGGGCCGGCCACACCGTGGCCGTCTACGAGCGCGCCGACAAGATCGGCGGCCTGCTGCGCTACGGCATCCCCGAGTTCAAGATGGAGAAGAAGCACCTCGACCGGCGCCTGGACCAGATGCGTCGCGAGGGCACGGTCTTCCGGGCCGGCGTCGACGTCGGCGGGCAGATCACCGGCGACCAGCTGCGCGACCGCTACGACGCCGTCGTCCTCGCGGTCGGCGCCACGAACCCGCGCGACCTCGCCGTCCCGGGCCGAGAGCTCGGCGGCATCCACCAGGCCATGGAGTTCCTGCCCCAGGCCAACCGCGCCTCGCTGGGCGAGGAGGTCGAGGACCAGATCCTCGCCACCGGCAAGCACGTCGTGATCATCGGCGGCGGCGACACCGGCGCCGACTGCCTGGGCACCTCGATCCGGCACGGCGCGGCGTCGATCACCCAGCTGGAGATCATGCCCGAGCCCCCGGGCTCGCGGCCGACCGGCCAGCCGTGGCCGACCTACCCGATGACCTTCCGGGTCTCCTCGGCCCACGAGGAGGGCGGCGACCGCGTGTACGCCGTCTCCACCAAGGAGTTCATCGGCGACGAGGACGGCAACGTCAAGGAGCTCAAGCTCGTCGACGTCGTGTTCAAGGAGGGTCGCCTCACCGAGATCGAGGGCACCGAGCGGGTCATCCCCGCCGAGCTGGTGCTCTTCGCGATGGGCTTCCTCGGCCCCGAGCAGCCCGGCCTGGTCGAGCAGCTCGGCGTCGACCTCGACGAGCGCGGCAACGTCAAGCGCGGCTCGGACTACCAGTCCAGCGTGCCCGGCGTCTTCGTGGCCGGCGACGCCGGTCGTGGCCAGTCGCTCATCGTGTGGGCGATCGCCGAGGGCCGCGCCGCGGCCTCGAAGGTCGACGCCTTCCTCACCGGCAGCACCGACCTGCCGGCGCCGGTCAAGCCGACCGACCGTCCGCTGACGGTCTGAGGGCTTGACGCACGCCTCATCCAGGGGGTCTTCTTCCGGCCGGGCCATCCGGTCCTCGGAAGGGGGCCCCCTGATGCGCACGGCCCTCGGAGCCCGGCTCGCGGTCGCGCTCCTGGCCCTGACGCCGGCCCTGGCCGCCTGCTCGGCGTCGGATCCGGGGGCTGCGCCGTCGTCGCCCGTCTCCCCGCGGGCGTCGGTCGGCGCCGACGTGTGCACGGGTCCGGGCGTCGTCTACCGCGCTCGCGGGATCCATCGCACGGTCGAGCCGATCGCCCTGCAGAGCACCACCGTCCCGCCGACCTCGTCGATGACGGACATCGTGGACGTGCCACCGACCGGCGACATCGTCGCGCGGGTGCGGATCGGCAGCACCGACGTGAGCGGCCCGGTCGCCGGGCGGGTCCTCCGCGACCTCGGGGTGCGGGCCGACGTCGTGCCCGCCCTGGTGGGCAGCTCGACCGCCCGGCTGGAGCTGCGCCGTCGGATACGGCTGGACAACCCCGGTCCGCGCAACCTGACCTTCATCGTCTACAGCACCACCACCCGGCTCACCGCAGTCGTCCAGCGACGCGGCTGCCCGACCGACGCCGGGGCCGGATGGCATGACGTCGGCAGCGTGCGCACCTTCTCCGGCCAGCACGACGCCGTCGCCTCCTGCGAGCGGGACCGGCCGCCGGCCGCGCTTGCGGGGATCTGGCGGTCGACGCTCTGCGGCTGATCTCGACGAGTCTGGCGCGGGCCCCGCGCTGCACGTCTCACCGTGTGACGACCCGGCGCCGGAGCTCCTGGGACCGCAGTGGCGGATCCTCTGCTGCAACCCCGCCTACTGGTGACCCGCCGGTATCTTGGATCGATCAAAATCCGACCGCTAGGGTGGCGGCGTGCGTAGAGCCAAGATCGTCTGCACCCTCGGCCCGGCCGTCTCCTCGCCGCGTCGCATCCGCGAGCTCGTCTATGCGGGCATGGACGTCGCCCGGCTGAACATGAGCCACGGCGCCCACGCCGACCACGCCGAGGCCTACCGCCTCGTGCGCGAGGCGTCGGACGCCAGCGGCCACGGCGTCGGCATCTTCGCCGACCTGCAGGGGCCGAAGATCCGGCTCGAGACCTTCGCCGACGGTCCGGTCGTGCTGCGGCGCGGCCAGGAGTGGACCATCACCACCCGCGACGTCCCCGGCGACCTCGAGTCCTGCGGCACCACCTACAAGGGCCTGCCCGGCGACGTCCGTCCCGGCGACCCGCTCCTCATCGACGACGGCAAGATCCGCCTGCGCGTGATCGACGTCGACGACACCGACGTCCGCACCGAGGTGCTCGTCGGCGGCCGCGTCAGCGACCACAAGGGCATCAACCTGCCCGGCGTGGCCGTGTCGGTGCCGGCCCTCTCGGAGAAGGACGAGGAGGACCTCCGCTTCGCCCTGCAGCTGGGGGTCGACTTCATCGCCCTCAGCTTCGTGCGCAACGCCGCCGACGCCGACGACGTGCGCGCGATCATGCGCGAGGAGGGCGTCACGATCCCGGTCATCGCGAAGATCGAGAAGCCCCAGGCCATCGAGAACCTCGACGAGATCATCGACGCCTTCGACGGCTTCATGGTCGCCCGCGGCGACCTCGGCGTGGAGTGCCCGCTGGAGGAGGTGCCGTTCCTGCAGAAGCAGATCGTCCGCAAGGCGCGGCTCTACGCCAAGCCCGTCATCGTCGCCACCCAGATGCTCGACTCGATGATCGGCAACCCCCAGCCCACGCGCGCCGAGACCTCCGACGTCGCCAACGCCGTGCTCGACGGCGCCGACGCCGTCATGCTCTCCGGCGAGACCAGCGTGGGGGAGTACCCCGTGCACACGGTCGAGACGATGGCCCGCATCGTCGAGGCCACCGAGCGGCACGCGCTGGAGGCCGGCGCGCTGGCCCCGCTCGAGTGGGACCCTCACACCAAGTCCGGCGTCATCGCGAAGGCCGCCGAGGAGGTCGCCGAGCGGGTGGGCGCGAAGTACCTCGTCGCGTTCACCCAGACCGGCGACTCCGCCCGACGCATGGCCCGTCTGCGCGGCGCGATCCCGCTGCTGGCCTTCACGCCCGAGGCGCGCGTGCGCTCGCAGCTGGCGCTGTCGTGGGGCGTGGAGACCTTCAAGACCCAGCCGGTCGAGCACACCGACGAGATGGTGCGCCAGGTCGACGACCAGCTGCTGCGCATCGGCCGGGTGCAGGAGGGCGACCTCGTCGTCATCATCGCCGGCGCGCCTCCGGGCATCCCCGGCTCCACCAACGCGCTGCGCATCCACCGCATGGGCGACGCCATCAACGAGGTGGCCCCGGCCTACCGCCGCGCCATCACCTGAGGCCCGAGGAGGCGGGGGGAGTCCGGTGCCCCGGGTCGGATTCGAACCGACACTGGGCGGTGTTTGAGACCGCTGCCTCTGCCGTTGGGCTACCGGGGCGACGGCGGTGAGGCTACCGCGTGGGGTCCGCGTGCCCTGCATCACCTCGGACCTCGAGCGGCCGCGCGGCGGGGCGCCCGCCCGCTAGCCTTGCCGCTGTGAGCCAGACCGCGAGCCCCTCGGGGAGCCCCCGCACCGTCGTCATCGCCGAGGACGAGGTGCTGATCCGCATGGATCTCGCCGAGATGCTCACCGAGGAGGGCTACGAGGTCGTCGGCCAGGCCGGTGACGGCCGCACGGCGATCGACCTCGCCGAGCAGCTGCGTCCCGATCTGGTGATCCTCGACGTCAAGATGCCCGTGCTCGACGGCATCGCGGCCGCCGAGGAGATCGCGCGCCAGCGCATCGCGCCGGTCGTCATCCTCACCGCCTTCTCCCAGCGTGACCTGGTCGAGCGCGCCCGCGACGCCGGCGCCATGGCCTACCTCGTCAAGCCGTTCTCCAGCACCGACCTCGTGCCCGCCATCGAGATGGCGGTCTCCCGGTTCGCCGAGGTCGCGGCCCTGGAGTCGGAGGTCGCCGATCTCACCGACCGCCTCGAGACCCGCAAGAGCGTCGAGCGGGCCAAGGGCGTCCTCCAGCAGCAGCTGGGCCTCTCCGAGCCCGAGGCGTTCCGCTGGATCCAGAAGACCGCCATGGACCTGCGGCTCTCGATGCGTCAGGTCGCCGACGGCGTCGTCGAGCACGGGCCCGGCCTCGCGGGCTAGACCGGGAGCCGGCACGCCGCCACCGCCGGGCGGCGATCGCGACGCCCGGTCGTCCGCGCACGGCGGAGCGGTGTCGCCTACGTCACGATTCGGCAACGACGCGCCGGGATCGCTCAACCGCTCCCGCGCACCGGTCGGCTGGCACTACGTTGTCCCGCATCGATCGTCGATGCTCCGGGTTCCCACGCCCGGAGTCCGTGAGTCCGACGGAGGGACTTTGATGACCACCTTCTCCCGGCCGGCGCGTGCGCTGGCAGTCATCGCCGTGGCCGGCCTGGCCTTGAGCGCGTGTGGCGGCAGCGACAGCGACACCAAGTCCGACGGCTCGGGCTCGGGCTCGAGCGCACTGTGCGGCAAGAACCTGGCGTTCCTCGGCGCGCTCTCCGGCGATGCCGGTGCCCTCGGCCAGAACATGGTCAACGGCATCAAGCTGGCGCTGAAGGAGTACAACGCCGACAACGCCGACTGCAAGATCGACCTGAAGACGTTCGACTCCCAGGGCAGCCCCGACAAGGCGCCGGCGCTGGCCACCCAGATCATCAACGACAAGTCGATCTTCGGCCTCGTCGGCCCGGGCTTCTCCGGTGAGTCGCTGGCCACCGGCAAGACGCTGTTCGAGGCTGGCCTGCCGTCGATCTCCCCGTCGGCCACCAACGTCACCATCACCCAGCAGGGGTGGACCACCTGGCACCGTGTCATCGGCAACGACGACGCCCAGGGCACCGCCGACGCGAAGTACCTCACCGACACCGCCGGCGCGAAGAAGGTCTACGTCGTCAACGATGGCCAGGACTACTCCAAGGGCCTGGCCGGCACCGTGGAGAAGGCCCTGGGCGACAGCGTCGTCGCGACCGACACGATCTCGGTCGGCCAGACCGACATGTCGGCGGTCGTCACCAAGGTGAAGGCCTCCGGCGCTGACGCGTTCTTCTACGGCGGCTACTACACCGAGGCCGGCCTGCTCGCCAAGGCGCTGCGCCAGGGCGGCTTCACGGGCACGTTCATGTCGGGTGACGGCTCCGAGGACCCCAGCTTCGTGAAGGTCGCGGGCGCTCAGGCCGCCGAGGGTGCGGTCCTCTCCGCCCCCGCCGGCCCGCCGCCGGCCGACTTCGCTGCCACCGGTCTCTACGCCACGCAGGCCTACGACGCGACCAACATCTTCCTGGCCGCGGTCAAGGACGGCGCCGACAGCAGCCAGAAGATCAACGAGTTCATCGGCTCCTACTCCGGTGACGGAGTCAGCGGCCCGATCGCCTTCGACGACAAGGGCGACATCAAGGAGTCGAAGATCTACGCGTACTTCGTGAAGGACGGCAAGCTCGACACGGCGAACCCGCAGGTCATCGAGTGACCTGAGGCTCCGCGTCTCACAGCACCAGGTCGGGGGGGGGGGGGGGGGGGGGG
>NZ_JBUZJI010000008.1:102308-162132 GCF_055282735.1 Nocardioides sp. B129/18
ACGGGCCCCGACCGCGACCATCACGATCGGCGGAAGGTATCTCGTTGGACTTCGGAGCGCTGTTCGGCAGCCTCGACGGCTTCCTCAGCTTCACGGCAGGCGGGCTGGTGTTCGGCGCGATCTACGCGCTGATCGCCCTCGGGTACACGATGGTGTACGGCGTCCTGCAGCTCATCAACTTCGCCCATTCCGAGGTCTTCATGTTCGGGACCTTCGCCGTGGCCTGGGTGTTCGTCTTCTTCCACGGAACGGCGGACGCCTCTTGGTCGCTCGGGCGTTCCGCGCCTCTCCTGCTCGTCGCGCTCGTGGTGGCGATGGCCGTCTCCGGGCTGGTCGCACTGCTCCTCGAGAGGGTCGCCTACCGTCCGCTGATCAAGAAGAACGCCCCCAAGCTCATCGCGCTGATCTCGGCCATCGGCGCCTCCTTCGCGCTCTCCGAGGCGATGGGCCTGCGCGATCGCTTCGCCGGCTGGTTCGGACTCGACGACGACCTGGCCAACTACGTCTCGCCGGAGAAGGCGCGTGACGTCTACACCAACCCTGTGACCATCGAGCCGCACACGCTCTTCCACATCGGTGGCTACGGTGTCAGCGACGTCGACCTGGTCATCGTCGTCGCAGCGATCGCCATGATGGTGGCGCTCGACCAGTTCGTGCGGCGCACGAAGCTGGGGCGCGGCATCCGCGCGACCGCCCAGGACCCCGAGTCCGCCTCGCTGATGGGCGTCAACCCGACGCGGGTCGTGCAGATCACCTTCCTCATCGGAGGCCTGATGGCCGGCGCCGCGGCGACCCTTTACATGATGAAGATCGGCGCCACCAAGCAGAGCGCCGGCTTCCTCCTCGGCGTGAAGGCCTTCACGGCGGCCGTCATGGGCGGCATCGGCAACCTGCGCGGTGCCCTGCTCGGCGGCTTGGTGCTCGGCGTCATCGAGAGCTGGGGTGCCGCCGTCTTCGGCAACGACTGGCGTGACGTGACCGCCTTCGTGCTCCTCGTCCTGATCCTCCTGGTGCGCCCGTCGGGTCTGCTCGGCGAGGCGCTCGGAAAGGCGCGTGCGTGATGAACGGCGGACGGACCATGCTCCTGCGCGTGGGCGACTGGTGGGACGCCCGGCTGACCGCCCTGAGCCGACTGCCCCTGCTGGCCAAGATGCTCCTCGGAGCGCTGCTCGTGCTGTTCGTGTACGCGCTGCCGCTGCTGCGCCTGCCGGTCATCACCACCCCGGACAGCGACTTCGGCGGGGTCATGTACCTCGCAGCGATCTTCGCCCTCGTCGCGGTAGGCCTCAACATCGTCATCGGCTACGCCGGCCTGCTCGACCTCGGGTACGTGGGCTTCTACGCCACCGGCGCCTACGCGGTGGGCGTGCTCACCTCGCAGCACGGCCACTGGCCGTTCTACCTGGTGCTCCCGGTCGCGGTCGCGGTCACGATGGTCACCGGCGTCATCCTCGGCGCCCCGACCCTGCGGGTGCGCGGCGACTACCTGGCCATCGTGACCCTCGGGTTCGGCGAGATCATCCGGATCAGCGCCAAGAACATCGAGTGGCTCGGCGCCTCGCGCGGCATCCGCGACATCCCGCACCCGACCAACATCGGCGCCGCGCCGACCCCGCCGTTCGACCAGGGCGGCCTGTTCAAGATCCCGGCGCTGCAGTGGGACGGGATCGTGCCGAGCATCGACCCCGATCGGAAGACGGCGTTCCTCACCTTCGGCGCGGTCGACGCGATCCCCTACTACTGGCTGGTGATCACGGCGCTGCTCGTGGTCCTGCTGGCTGACCGGATGATCAAGGCGAGCCGCATCGGGCGCGCGTGGGAGGCCACGCGCGAGGACGAGGACGCCGCCGAGCTGATGGGCGTCCCGACCTTCAAGTACAAGCTGATGGCCTTCGCGCTCGGCGCGGCGATCGGTGGTCTCGCCGGATCGTTCCTCGCGAGCGGACAGAGCGGGTACATCAGCCCTGACAGCTTCCCCCTCCTGTACTCCATGCTGTTCGTCGCCGCCGTGATCGTCGGCGGCTCCGGCAACCGGTGGGGCGCGATGATAGGTGGCGTGCTCGTCGCCTATCTGCCGGAGCGCTTCCGGCAGCTCGACGACTACCGCTACCTCGTCTTCGGCCTCGCGCTGATGGTCCTGGCCATCTGGCGCCCGCAGGGCCTGCTGCCGCCGCGCCGGGCCCGCCGGGCCAGGGCGGCCGAGATCGAGATCGACGCCCTCGAAGAGGGCGAGCTGGAGGGAAGCGCCCGTGGCTGAGAACACCACCCCCCAGACCGCGCCCTCGGGGGCGGACGCGAGCACGCGGCCCGCCATCTTGGAGGTCGACGACGTCACCATCCGATTCGGCGGACTGACCGCGCTCGACGGCGTCAGCTTCGACATCCGCGAGGGCGAGATCCTCGGTCTCATCGGCCCGAACGGCGCTGGCAAGACCACCTGCTTCAACGTGATGACCGGCGTCTACCAGGCGACGTCGGGCACGGTGCGGTTCAACGGTCAGCCCCTCGGCCGGATGAAGCGGCACAAGATCACGCGGCTCGGGATCGCCCGCACGTTCCAGAACATCCGGCTGTTCAAGTCGATGACGGTGCTCGAGAACGTCATGGTCGGGTCCGACACCCACAGCAAGGTGCGCTTCGTCGACGCGCTGTTCCGCCTTCCGCGTCACCGTCGCGCCGAGGCCGAGCAGACGGCCCGTGCCAAGGAGCTGCTCGCGCTGGTGGGCATCACGGCTCGCGACGACGAGCTCGCCGCGAACCTGTCCTACGGCGACCAGCGGCGGCTCGAGATCGCCCGGGCGATGGCCACCGGCCCGAAGCTGCTGTGCCTCGACGAGCCCGCCGCGGGATTCAACCCCGCCGAGAAGGTGCGGCTCATGGAGCTCATTCGAAAGGTCCGCGACGCCGGCTACACGGTGCTGCTCATCGAGCACGACATGCGGCTGGTGATGGGCGTGACCGACCGGATCGTGGTGCTGGAGTTCGGACGCAAGATCGCGGAGGGACGCCCCGAGGAGATCCGAGACAACCCGGCGGTCATCGCCGCCTACCTGGGCGTGGAGGAAGAAGATGCTTCTTGAGGTCGACGGCCTATGTGTCAACTACGGGCACATCGAGGCCATCCGCGACATCACGTTCGGGGTGCCGGAGGGAACGGTCACCTCACTGGTCGGCGCCAACGGCGCCGGCAAGACGACGACCATGAAGACCCTGTCGGGCCTGCGCAAGGTCCGCGCCGGCTCCGTCCGGTTCGAGGGGGAGGACATCACCCACCTGGCGCCGTACGAGCGCGTCAAGCGGGGCATCAGCCAGTCGCCCGAGGGTCGCGGCTGCTTCCCGGGCATGACGGTGCTGGAGAACCTCGACATGGGCGCCTACCTGCGCAAGGACCGTCGGTCGGCGGCCTACGCTGAGGACGTCGAGCGCGTGTTCACGCTCTTCCCGCGCCTGCAGGAGCGGCAGAAGCAGGCGGCGGGCAGCATGTCGGGCGGTGAGCAGCAGATGCTGGCCATCGGCAGGGCGCTCATGTCGCGGCCTCGCCTGCTGCTGCTGGACGAGCCGTCGATGGGACTGGCGCCGAAGCTGATCCAGCAGATCTTCTCGATCATCACCGAGATCAACGCCCAGGGGACCACGGTGCTGCTGGTGGAGCAGAACGCCGCCCAGGCGCTCAAGCGCTCCGACGAGGCCCACATCCTCGAGACCGGCTCGATCGTGCGCACCGGCAAGGGCGCGGACCTCGCGGCGGATCCGGCCGTCAAGGCGGCCTACCTAGGCGGCGACGTCTGAGGATTCACGACACGACGCGACGAACGGCCCTCCCCGCCATCGGCGGGGAGGGCCGTTCCGCGTCGCTCGGGCGGAAGCCCGCGCGCTCAGAGCACCTTGGAGAGGAACGAGCGCGTGCGCTCGTGCTGGGGGTCGCCCAGCACGGTGCGGGGGTCGCCCTCCTCGACGATCACGCCGCCGTCCATGAACACCAGGCGGTCGCCCACCTCGCGGGCGAAGCCCATCTCGTGGGTCACGACCATCATCGTCATGCCCTCGGACGCGAGCTCCTTCATGGTGGCCAGGACGTCGCCGACGAGCTCGGGGTCGAGCGCGGAGGTCGGCTCGTCGAAGAGCATCATGTCGGGGTCCATCGACAGCGCCCGCGCGATCGCGACCCGCTGCTGCTGACCGCCGGAGAGGTGCGCGGGATAGGCGTCTTCCTTCCCCGCCAGGCCGACCTTGGCCAGGTTGCGCCGGGCGATGGCGACGGCCTCCTCCTTCGAGCGGCCCCGGACGCGGCGCTGGGCGATGCACAGGTTGCGCAGCACGCTCATGTGAGGGAAGAGGTTGAACTGCTGGAAGACCATGCCGATGCGGCTGCGCACGGCGTCGAGGTCGGTCTCGGGGTCGCAGATGTCGATGCCCTCGACGAGGATGCGACCCGAGGTCGGCTCCTCCAGTCGGTTCACGCAGCGCAGGAGCGTCGACTTGCCCGACCCCGACGGCCCGATGACGCACACCACCTGGCCGGGGTCGACGCGGAAGTCGATGCCCTTGAGCACCTCGTTGCGCCCGTAGTGCTTGTGGAGCTGCTCGACCTGGATGGCGGGGGTCGCGTTCATCGAGAGGCCCTCTGCTGGCGACGCTCGAGGTAGGCCACGAGCTGGGTGAGCGGGACGGCGATCACGAGGTAGACCAGCGCGATCGCGATGAGCGGCGTCGAGTTGGAGTAGGTCGAGAGACCCGCCTGTCCGAACGATGTGAGCTCCTGCTGGTTCTGCTGGAAGCCCACCACGCTGAGCAACGAGGTGTCCTTGACCAGCAGGATGAACTCGTTGGTCAGGGGCGGGATGACGATCCTGATCGCCTGCGGCAGCGTGATCGAGATCATCGTCCACCATCCGTTCATGCCCAGCGACGCCGCGGCCTCGGACTGTCCCTTCGGCACCGCTTGGATGCCGGCCCGCAGGGTCTCGGCCATGTATGCCGACGACACCATGATGAGGGCGAGGATGCCCGCGCCCGTGGTGCCGCCGGGCGGCGTCCACTGGAAGGCGAGCGGCACTCCCAGGGCGAGCAGGATGATGACGACGAGGGCGGGCAGCCCGCGGAAGAACTCGATGTAGGCCGTCGCGATCCAGCGGTAGGGCCCGAGCGTGGAGAGCCGCATCAGCGCCAGCGCGAGCGCCAGCACGAAGCCGCCGACGAAGGCCATCACGGTGTACTTGACCGTGTTGACCGCCGCGGTGAGGACGATGTCGGGCCACAGGGCCCGCGCGGTCTCCCCGTCGAGGAAGTTCAGCCGGATGGCCTGCCAGTCGGCGGAGAAGGCCGCGAGGACCACCACCGCGAGAAGGACGGCGTACAGGCTGCCGTCCCGCACGCGGCGCTGCGTGGAGCGTCGCACCTCAGTTGGTGGAGAAGTAGGTGTCGTAGATCTTCTGGTAGTCGCCGTCGGACCTGAGCGTCGCGAGAGCCTCGTCCACCGCCTTGACCAGGGCGGTGTTCGACTTCTTCATCGCCAGCCCGTACTTCTCGCCGGTGTCGTACTTCTCGACGACCTTGAACTTGCCCTGCTGCTTGGGGTCGTTCTGGTGGTCGAGGTTGACCGGGAGGTCCTGCAGGAGCGCGTCGACCTGGCCGGCCTTCAGCGCGGCGTACATCTCGCCGTCGCTCGGGAAGACGACGATCTTGGCGTCCGGCGCGTTGTCCTGGGTGTAGGTCTGGCCGGTGGTGCCCTTCTGGACGCCGACCTTCTTGCCGGCGAGGTCGCCGATCGCCGCGATCGAGGAGTCGGCCGGAACGAGCAGCGACTGCTCGGAGTCGTAGTAGCCGGTGCTGAAGCCGATGCGCTTCTCGCGCTCCGGGGTGATCGTCATGGCGCTCGCGGCCAGGTCGCACTGGCCGGAGTTGAGGGCCAGGCCGCTCTGCAGGGCGTCGAAGGAGGAGTCCTTGATCGTGAGCTTGACGTCGAGCTTCTTCGCGACGGCCGAGACGATGTCGACGTCGAACCCCTTGAAGCCGGTCGGAGCGCTCTTGTCGAAGTCCTCGAAGGGCGGGTAGGGCACGTCCGAGCACACCGTCAGGGTGCCGCCCGAGATCAGCCCCAGGCCCTTGCTCGCGCCCGATGCGGTCGAGTCCGAGTCGCCGCCTCCGCAGGCCGTGAGGGACAAGGACAAGCTGGTCAGGACGGCAGCGACGAGGGCTGCCCGGTGCGTGGGACGAGTCAGCATGGCTGCACCCTAGACCTCGGGGCGTGTGCGCGTGTCACGGTTCTGCATCAGTGCAGACGAGCCACGAGCGCCACCAGCGCCGGGGCCACCAGGAGCGCCGGGAGCAGGTCGGCGACGGGGACCTCCCGGATCCGCAGCAGCCGGAGCGCGACGCCGACGAGCAGCAGGCCGCCGACGGCGGTGACGGCGTCGAGGTGCGCCTGGGGGAGGACGTCGCCGAGGGCCAGGCCCACCAGCGTCAGGCCGCCCTGCACGACGACGACCGTGATCGCGCTGGCGGCCACCCCGACGCCGAAGGACGCGGCGAAGGCGACGGCGGCGAACCCGTCGAGCGCCGACTTCAAGTAGAGCTGGTCGGCGCCGTTGCCCAGCCCGTCGTTGAGCGAGCCGAGGATGGTCAACGGCCCGGTGCAGAACACCAGCGAGGACACCACGAAGCCCTCGACGAAGCGCTGACGCTGCTCCGAGGCGGCGGCGTCGCCGGCGAGGCGGCGCTGCAGCCACCCGCCGAGGAGCTCGACGCGATCCTCCAGGCGCAGCAGCGAGCCGACGATCCCGCCGATCAGCAGCGATCCCAGGACGATCAGGACCGGAGCGTCGCCGCCGACCCGGTCGGCGAGGGCCGCGGAGGTGACCGCCGTCGCGGAGAGCGCGGCGATGAGGAGCGTGACCAGGCCGAGCCCGTCGGTGACGACGCCGCGGGTGCGCTGGGGGAGCCGGTGGCCCAGGGCGAGGCCCACGCCGGAGCCGACCAGGACGGTGGCCACGTTGGTGAGCGTGCCGATGCCCGCGATCATGGGCGTCCCCTCTCCCTCGGCCCGGCGGAGAGCGTAGTCTCACCTCCAGACGGCGGGCCGGCGCAGGGGCCCACCAGGTCGGGCGCGTGCGCGCCCGGAGAGGCAGGGTCGATGAGCCGCGCGCTGGTCTCGTTGCGTCCCGCTCGGGTCGAGGACGCCCACTTCCTCGTCGACCTGTGGTCCGACGCCCTGCGGCGGGCCGATCGCCAGGACCAGGTGGCCGATCTCGAGGTCGTCCTCAAGCAGGCCTGCGTCTCCCCGGAGCAGCGCGTGGTCATCGCCGAGTACGACGGCGAGCCCGCCGGCGCCGTCTTCCTGCGGGTCACGACCGTCAGCCCGATCAACCTCGAGCCGGTCGTCCAGGCGCTCTCGCCGCACGTGCTGCCGTCCTTCCGGCGCCACGGCGTCGGCCGCACCCTGATGGAGGCCGCGGCGTCCTACGCCGAGGAGCTCGGCATCGGCCACGTCCTCAGCGAGGCCACCTCGGGCTCGCGCGACGCCAACCGCTTCATGGCCCGCCTCGGCTTCGCCCCGCAGGTCACCGTGCGGGTCGCGCCCACCCAGCTCATGCGCGCCAAGATCGAGGCGCAGCGCCCGGCGGCCGAGCGGCTCGCCGGTGGTCGCCAGCTCGGCTCGCTGCTGGCCGCGCGTCGCTCGATGCGGCGCGCCGCCGAGGCCGAGCAGGACTGACGCCCGGCGCAGGTCCGCCGCGGGTCAGCGCGCCAGCTTCTCCGCGGGGATCAGCGAGCAGGTGATCCGCGCGGTGCACACCCGCTGACCGGCGGCGTTGCTGATGACGACCTCCCAGGTCGCGCTGGCCTTGCCGCGGTGGGCGGGGGTCGCGACGCCGGTGACGACGCCGTCGACCTCGGAGCGGTGGTGGGTGGCGTTGATGTCGACGCCGACGGCGAGGCGGTCGGGGTGGGCGTGGATCGCCGACCCGATCGAGCCGAGGGTCTCGGCGAGCACCACCGACGCGCCGCCGTGGAGCAGGCCGTAGGGCTGGGTGTTGCCGACGACGGGCATGGTGGCGACGATCCGGTCGGGGGTGACCTCGACCAGCTCGATGCCCATCCGCTCGTTGAGCGCGCCCATGCGGCTCGACATCTCCTGGATCAGCGCCTCGCGCTCCTCGCTCATGGCGCCAACGTAATGGTCGGCGGCGATGGCTAGAGTCGCCGGGTGACCGATTCGACGTCCTCCGGCCGCTCCCGCCTGCTCCTCCTCGACGGCCACTCGCTGGCCTACCGCGCGTTCTTCGCGCTGCCGGTCGAGAACTTCTCCACCAGCACCGGGCAGCACACCAACGCCGTCTACGGCTTCACCTCGATGCTCATCAACGTGCTGCGCGACGAGCAGCCCACCCACCTCGCGGTGGCCTTCGACGTCTCGCGTCAGACCTTCCGCCTGGAGGAGTACGCCGAGTACAAGGCCAAGCGCAACAAGACGCCCGGCGAGTTCTCCAGCCAGCTGCCGCTGATCGAGGAGGTGCTCGACGCCCTGCGCGTCCCCTTCCTGAAGAAGGACGGCTACGAGGCCGACGACATCATCGCCACCCTCGTCACCCAGGCGCTGGCCGCCGACATGGACGTCCTCGTGCTCACCGGCGACCGCGACTCCCTCCAGCTGGTCACCGAGCACAGCACCGTGCTCTACCCGATGCGCGGCGTCAGCGACCTCGCGCGGATGACCCCCGAGGCCGTCGAGGCGAAGTACGGCGTCCCTCCCGGCCGCTACCCCGAGCTCGCGGCGCTCGTGGGGGAGGACTCCGACAACCTGCCGGGCATCCCCGGGGTCGGCCCGAAGACGGCCGCGAAGTGGCTGGCCACCTACGACGGCCTCGACAACCTCATCACCCACGCCGACAAGGTCACCGGCAAGGCCGGCGACAACCTGCGCGCCCACCTCGCCGACGTCATCCGCAACCGGCGCCTCAACGCCCTGGTGCGCGACCTCGACCTCGAGCTCGGCCCCGACGACCTCGCCCTGCGGCCGTGGGACCGCCAGGAGGTGCACACCCTCTTCGACTCCCTGGAGTTCCGGGTGCTGCGCGATCGCCTCTTCGAGACCCTCTCCAGCGAGGAGGACGTCGCCGAGGGCGGCTTCGAGCTCGCCGGCCGGGTGCTCGCGCCCGGGGAGGTCGCGGCGTTCCTCGACGACCTCGGCACCGAGCTCGTCGGCCTCCACGTCCGTGGCGCCTGGGGCGCCGGCACCGGTCGCGTCGAGGCCCTCTCCTTCGCCACGGCCGGCGGCACCGCCGCCCACCTCGACGTCGCCGAGCTCGGCCCCGACGACGACGCCGCGCTCGCCGCGTGGCTGGCCGACCCCGCCCGCCCCAAGGCCCTCCACGACGCCAAGGGCCCGATCCTCGCCCTGGCCGCCCACGGCTGGGCGCTCGACGGCCTGCGCAGCGACACCGCCCTGGCCGCCTACCTCGTGCGCCCCGACCAGCGCTCCTACGACCTCGCCGACCTCACCGTCCGCTACCTGCGCCGCGAGCTGCGCGAGGACGCCGACGCCGACCAGGGCCAGCTCTTCGACGACGGCTCCGGCGCCGCCGACGCCGGCATGCTGCGCGCCCGGGCCGTCGTCGACCTCGCCGAGGCGCTCGAGACCGCCGTCGAGGAGCACGGCGGCACCGCCCTGCTCGGCGAGGTCGAGCTGCCGCTGGTGCACCTGTTGGCCCGCATGGAGCAGACCGGCATCGCCGTCGACACCGACTACCTCTCCGGCCTGGAGGAGCACTTCGCCACCGAGGTGCGCTCGGCCGCCGAGGAGGCCTACGCCGTCATCGGCAAGGAGATCAACCTCGGCTCGCCCAAGCAGCTGCAGGTCGTGCTCTTCGACGAGCTCGACATGCCCAAGACCAAGCGCACCAAGACCGGCTACACCACCGATGCCGACGCGCTGCAGGCGCTCTACGCCAAGACCGAGCACCCGTTCCTGCTGCACCTGCTGCGCCACCGCGACGTCACCCGGCTGCGCCAGACCATCGAGGGGCTGCTGAAGTCGGTGGCGCCCGACGGCCGCATCCACACCACGTTCAACCAGACCATCGCTGCCACCGGCCGCCTCTCCAGCACCGAGCCGAACCTGCAGAACATCCCGATCCGCACCGAGGAGGGCCGCCGCATCCGCGAGGGCTTCGTCGTCGGCGAGCGTCACGAGTCGCTCATGACGGCCGACTACAGCCAGATCGAGATGCGGATCATGGCCCACCTCTCCGAGGACGCCCTGCTCATCGAGGCCTTCCGCTCCGGCAGCGACTTCCACTCCCTCACCGCCGCCCGGGTCTTCGACGTCCCGGCCGACTCCGTGGGCGTCGAGCAGCGGGCCAAGATCAAGGCGATGAACTACGGCCTGGCCTACGGGCTCTCGGCCTTCGGCCTCTCCCAGCAGCTGGGCATCGAGCCGGGCGAGGCCCGCGGCCTGATGGAGGAGTACTTCGAGACCTTCGGCGGGGTGCGCGACTACCTCGGCGGCATCGTCGACGAGGCCCGTCGCAGCGGCTTCACCGAGACCATCAAGGGCCGGCGTCGCTACCTGCCCGACCTCACCAGCGACAACCGCCAGCGCCGGGAGATGGCCGAGCGGATGGCGCTCAACGCGCCCATCCAGGGCTCGGCCGCCGACCTCATCAAGATCGCGATGCTCGGCGTCCAGGAGGCCCTCGAGACCCAGGGCCTGCGCTCACGGCTGCTGCTGCAGGTGCACGACGAGCTCGTGCTCGAGGTCGCCGAGGGGGAGCGCGAGGCCCTGGAGGCCGTCGTCCGCGAGCGCATGGGGGCGGCGGCGTCCCTCACGGTGCCGCTCGACGTCTCCGTCGGCACCGGCCGCAGCTGGCACGAGGCCGCCCACTGATCATCGGCCCCGGTGGTCCGCGACGGTGGGCTATGGTGAGGACGTCATGATGCGCCTGCTCCTCCTTCGCTGCCGCAGCGAGGTCTGATCCGCCGACCTCCTCGCTGCGGAGTCCGTCATGCGCCGGCACCGCATCCATCCGCAGGAGAGAGTCCCGTGAGCAGCATCCGTTCCAACCCGGCCGACAACCCCCAGCAGCCCTCCGGCATGCCCTTCGGCCGCTACGCGCCCTTCATCCCCGTCGTCCTGTCCGACCGCACCTGGCCCGACCAGCAGATGACGAAGGCGCCGCGCTGGTGCGCGGTCGACCTGCGTGACGGCAACCAGGCCCTCATCGACCCCATGAGCCCGGCCCGCAAGCTGAAGATGTTCAAGCTGCTGGTCGCCATGGGCTACAAGGAGATCGAGGTCGGCTTCCCCAGCGCCAGCCAGACCGACTTCGACTTCGTCCGCGAGCTGATCGAGGGCGGGCACATCCCCGACGACGTCGTCATCCAGGTGCTGACCCAGGCCCGCGAGGAGCTGATCGCGCGCACCTACGAGTCGCTGACCGGCGCGAAGCAGGCCATCGTCCACCTCTACAACTCCACCTCGACGCTGCAGCGTCGCGTGGTCTTCGGCCTCGACATGGACGGCATCCTCGACATCGCCGTCCAGGGCGCGCGGCTGTGCAGGAAGTACGAGGAGACCATCCCCGACACCACGGTCTTCTACGAGTACAGCCCCGAGAGCTACACCGGCACCGAGCTGGAGTTCGCGGTCCGCGTCTGCAACGCGGTCATGGACGTCTTCGAGCCCACGGCCGAGCGGCCGGTCATCATCAACCTGCCCGCCACGGTCGAGGAGGCGACGCCCAACGTCTACGCCGACTCCATCGAGTGGATGGACCGCAACCTCGCCTACCGCGAGCACGTCGTGCTGTCCCTGCACCCGCACAACGACCGCGGCACCGCCGTCGCGGCCGCGGAGCTGGGCTACCTGGCCGGCGGCGACCGCATCGAGGGCTGCCTGTTCGGCAACGGCGAGCGCACCGGCAACGTCTGCCTGGTCACCCTGGGGCTGAACCTCCTCACCCAGGGCATCGACCCGCAGATCGACTTCAGCGACATCGACGAGATCCGCCGCACGGTCGAGTACTGCAACCAGCTGCCCGTCGCCGAGCGCCACCCCTACGGCGGCGACCTCGTCTACACCGCCTTCTCCGGCTCCCACCAGGACGCCATCAAGAAGGGCTTCGAGGCCCTCGAGCGCGACGCCGCCGCGGCCGGGGTGCCGGTCGACGAGCACACCTGGGCGGTGCCGTACCTGCCGATCGACCCCAAGGACGTCGGCCGCTCCTACGAGGCCGTCATCCGCGTCAACAGCCAGTCCGGCAAGGGCGGCGTGGCCTACGTGCTCAAGGCCGAGCACAAGCTCGACCTGCCCCGGCGCGCCCAGATCGAGTTCAGCCGCGTCATCCAGCAGCACACCGACGCCCAGGGCGGCGAGGTCACGCCCGAGGAGATCTGGTCGATCTTCCGCGCCGAGTACCTCGACCGCGAGGCGCCGCTGCGCCTGGACTCCGTGCACACCTCCGCCGCGGCGGGGGAGAAGGACGCCCTCACCGTCGACCTCCTCGTCGAGGGCGAGCGGCGCACGCTGCAGAGCACCGGCAACGGCCCGATCGCGGCCTTCGTCAACGCGCTCAACAGCCTCGAGCAGGACTTCGACGTGCGCGTGCTCGACTACGCCGAGCACGCGCTGTCCGCCGGTGGCGACGCCGTCGCCGCCGCCTACGTCGAGTGCTCGGTGCGCGACCGCATCTTCTGGGGCGTGGGCGTCGACGCCAACATCGTCACCGCCTCGCTCAAGGCCGTGCTGAGCGCGGTCAACCGCGCCTGACGCGCGGGAGCCGGAGCCTCAGCGCCGCGCCAGGGGGAGCAGCACCGTGAAGGTGCTGCCCTCCTGGTGCGCCGAGCGCACCCGCACCGAGCCGCCGTGCGCCTCGACGATCGCGCGCACGATCGAGAGGCCCAGCCCGGTTCCCTGGATGGCGTGACGCTGGGCGGTGGTGCTGCGGAAGAACCGCTGGAACAGACGGTCCTGCTCCTCGGCCGGGATGCCGATGCCGGTGTCGCGCACCGTGACGACGGCGCGGTCCTGCGCGTCGACCGCGACGCTGGCGCGCACCAGGCCGCCGTCCTCGGTGAACTTCACGGCGTTCGAGAGCAGGTTGAGGAGCACCCGCTCGAGCTGGGAGCCGTCGCCGGCGACGAGCACGGGCGCGGCGGGCGTCTCGACGTCGAAGTGCAGCTCGCGGTCGGCGACGAGCGGGCCGACGGCCTCGGCGGCGGTGCGCAGGAGCGCGGTGAGGTCGACCTCCTCGGCACGCCAGTCGATGGTGCCGGCGTCGAGGCCGCTGAGGGTCAGCAGGTCGTTGCACAGGTCGATGAGGCGGGTGCCGTTGCGCGCGATGATCCGCAGCAGCCGCTCCTGCTCCTCGTCCAGCGCGGTGGGGGAGTCCTCGAGGAGCATCTCGGTGTAGCCGAGGATGCTGGTGACCGGCGTGCGCAGCTCGTGGGAGACCGTCGAGACGAACTCGTTCTTGGCGTCGTCGAGGGCCGAGAGCCGCTCGACGGCGGTGCGCTCGCGCTCGAGCGCGGCGACCAGCGCCTGCTGGCTGCGACGCTGCTCGGTGACGTCGCGCGCCACGCACAGCAGGCTGCCGGCGCCCGGGCCCTGGCCGGGGTCGATGAGGCTCAGCGACATCGAGACCTCCAGCCGGCTGCCGTCGCGCTTGACCCACGTCCAGTCCTGCGCGGGCAGCTCCTGCCCGTCGGCGGTGACGGCGGCGAGGAAGGCGACGGCGTCGCGCGGGCTCGAGGTGCCGGTGCGCTCCAGCAGCTGCGCGCGGTCGAAGAGGTCGGCGAAGGGCCGCCCGATGCGGTCGTGGCCCTCGAGGCCGAGCAGACGCTGGGCGCCGGGGTTGAACACGGTGATGAGTCCGGCGCCGTCGACGCCGACGAGCGCGGTGGTCAGCGGCGCCTGGAGGAGGTGGGTGACCAGCTCGGAGGCCGAGCGCTCGGAGGTGACGTCGATGCCGGTCATGACGGCGTAGGCGGGGAGGCCCTGGTCGTCGCGCACCAGGTTGCTGGTCCACACCAGCCGTCGCCGGTCGCCCGACCGGGTGACGACGTCGCTCTCGCGCACCACCGGGGTGCCGTCGCGGTTGGGCCACAGGAAGAGCGCCTCGAGGTCGGAGGTGTCCTCCGGGGCGAGGGTCGTGCGCCACAGGGGCGTGCCGATGAGCTCGTCGGTGCGGTAGCCGGTGAGCGCCGTGGTGGCCGCGTTGACGCGGACGATGCGGCCGTCGAGGTCGGTGACCAGGACGACGCAGGCGGTGGTGTCGAGCGTCGCGCTGGTGAGCTTCTCGGCGTCCTCGAGTCGGCGGCTGGCCTCGGCCTCGCTGGTGACGTCGAGCAGCTGGGCGGCGTACAGCTCGGGCTCGGAGGGGCTGGAGACCCGGGTGAGCGCCAGCTCGACGCGGACCTCGGGGCGAGCGGCGACCCCCAGGCGCAGCCGCAGGCCTTCGCGCGGGCCGCGGGCGGTGGTCATCGCGGCGGCGAGGGCGGGGGCCAGCGTGGTGCCGGCGCGTCCGGTGAGGTGCTGGTCGAGCCGGGTGGCGAGCACCTGCTCGCGCGAGCGGCCGAGGAGGGCGACGCCGGCGTCGTTGAGGTCGGTGACCACGAGGACGCCGTCGTCGGGACGCAGCAGCAGCTGGCCCACGACCGACTGCTGGAAGCTGCGGCGGTAGCGGCGCTCGTCGGCCTGGACCCGGTTGAGCAGGCGGGTGCGCTGCTGGGTGGCCTGGGAGAGGGAGAGGCACAGCAGGGCCTGGACGAAGACCGTCACCTGGGCGAGGGTCTCGCGGTGCGGAGCGGCCACGCTGTCGCTGAGGGCGTCGCCGAACGGGCCCCAGCCGCGGCTGGTCGCGACGATCGCGGTGGCGGTCAGCACCGCGAGCTCGACGGCCACCACCCGCAGGCCCAGCCGGGCGGCGGCCCAGCCGAGGGCCAGCAGGGGAGCGAAGCCGACGGGCAGGCCCTGGCCGGGGTGGAAGACCCAGGCGAGCGTGGCCGTCAGGGCCACCACCTGCAGCGCGAGCTCCTCCGAGGTGCCGGTGCAGGCGTCGTCGCGGCGTCGCACCACCGCGGGCGCGAGCACCGCCAGGGTCGCAGCGGCGTGCGCGGTGGCCAGGGACGCCAGCGCGGAGGCGCCCGGCCGGTCGACGAGGCCGACGACGGCCAGCCCGGCGAGGGCGACGGCGACGGCGGTCGTGGTGAGCCGGACGAGGTCCTCGACGCCCTCCATGCGCAGGGGGCGCGGGTGGGCCAGCGGACGGGTGCCGCGCAGCACGAGCACCGCCACCACCGCCTGCAGCGGCACGGCCAGGACCGCGCCGAGGTCGACGGGCACGGGCCGCACGACGAGGTCGGCGAGCAGCGTCGCGACCGTCGTCAGGCCCCCGATGGCGAGCACGGGCAGGGCGCGCCCGGCACCGCTGCGCAGCCCCCCACCGTCGTCCACGATCCGCATTGTCGTGGGTCGGAGGCCTCCCGCGCGCGAGAACTCGCTGGGACGGTCCCCCGGGCGGGTCGTAGCATGGGGGCGACCGTCCTCGACGAAGGAGAGGCGCCCGCTCGGGCATCCATGACCGACAACCGCACCGCGATCACCCCCGCCCACCAGACCCGACACACCGTGGTCGTGCCCACCAGCATCGACATGGTCAGCCTCCTCGGCCCCGGCGACGAGCACCTCGGCATCATCGAGGGCGCCTTCGACGCCGAGGTCCACGTCCGCGGCAACCGCATCACGCTGCGGGGAGAGCCGGGCGAGCTGGCCCTGGCCGAGCGGCTCCTCGACGAGCTCGTCACGATCCTGCGCACCGGCCAGGGGCTCACCTCCGAGACCGTCGAGCGCGTCCACACGATGCTGCGCGCGGAGACCAACGAGCGTCCCGCCGACGTGCTGAGCCTCAACATCCTCAGCAACCGCGGCCGCTCGATCCGCCCCAAGACGCTGAACCAGAAGCGCTACGTGGAGTCGATCGACACCCACACCATCACCTTCGGCATCGGCCCCGCGGGCACCGGCAAGACCTACCTCGCGATGGCCAAGGCCGTGCAGGCGCTGCAGTCCAAGCAGGTCAACCGGATCATCCTCACCCGCCCGGCCGTCGAGGCCGGCGAGCACCTGGGCTACCTGCCCGGCACGCTCAGCGAGAAGATCGACCCCTACCTGCGGCCGCTCTACGACGCCCTGCACGACATGGTCGACCCCGAGACGATCCCCAAGCTGCTGGCCGCCGGCACGATCGAGGTCGCCCCGCTGGCCTACATGCGCGGACGCACCCTCAACGACTCCTTCATCATCCTCGACGAGGCGCAGAACACCTCGCCGGAGCAGATGAAGATGTTCCTGACCCGCCTGGGCTTCGGCTCGAAGATCGTCGTCACCGGCGACGTCACCCAGGTCGACCTGCCCAACGGCCAGAAGTCGGGCCTGCGGGTCATCGAGGACATCCTCGACGGCGTCGACGACATCGCCTTCCACCGGCTCACCTCCGGCGACGTCGTCCGGCACCGCCTCGTGGGCCGCATCGTCGCGGCCTACGACGAGTTCGACGCCCGCGCGCCCCAGGCCGCCGGCACCCAGCACGGCCGAGGCGGCCGATGAGCGAGACGGGCGACGACGCCGCGATGAGCATCGAGATCCTCAACGAGTCCGGCGCCGAGCTCGACGAGCGCGCCCTGCAGCAGCTGGCGCGCTTCGTCATGGACCGCATGCACGTCCACCCGCTCGCCGAGCTGTGCATCAAGGCCGTCGACGAGGCCACCATCGCCGAGCTCAACGAGAGGTGGATGGAGAAGGAGGGCCCCACCGACGTCCTGGCCTTCCCCATGGACGAGCTGCGGCCCGGGCTGGTCGACGAGGAGCCCGAGGAGGGCGTCCTCGGCGACCTCGTGCTCTGCCCCGACGTCGCGCGGCGCCAGGGCGAGACCGCCGGCCACGGCTACACCGCCGAGATCGAGCTGCTCACCACGCACGGCATCCTCCACCTGCTCGGCTACGACCACGCCGAGCCGGAGGAGCACCGGGAGATGTTCGGGCTCCAGGACCAGCTCCTGGCCGCCTGGCGCGAGCGGTGAGCCCCGGCGACGCCTGGCTGCTGGTGACCGCGGCCGGCCTCGTCATGCTGGCCGGCGTCCTCTCGGCCGCCGAGGCGGCGCTCGCGTCGTTCTCCCACGCCCGCGCCGTCGAGCTGCGCGGCGAGGGCCGGGCCGGATCGGTGCGGCTGCTGCGCTTCCTCGAGGATCCCGTCCCGCACCTCAACACCGCGCTGTTCCTGCGCCTGCTGTGCGAGATCAGCGCGATCGTGCTCGTCGCCTACCAGGTCGACGCCGCCTACGACGGCGCCTGGTGGGCCAGCGTGCTGACGACCGTCGGCGTCATGCTGGTGGTGTCGTTCGTGATCATCGGCGTCGGCCCGCGCACCCTGGGCCGTCAGCACTCCGAGACCGTCGGTGTCCTGGCCGCGGGGCCCCTCATGGTGCTCACCGGCGTGCTCGGTCCGCTGCCGCGCCTGCTCATCGTCATCGGCAACGCGATCACGCCGGGCCGCGGCTTCCGTGAGGGCCCGTTCGCCACCGAGACCGAGCTGCGTGAGCTCGTCGACCTCGCCGAGGCCACGGCGGTGATCGAGTCCGAGGAGCGCCGGATGATCCACTCGGTCTTCGAGCTCGGCGACACCACCGCCCGCGAGGTGATGGTGCCGCGCGGCGACGTCGTGTTCGTCGACCGCCACAAGAACCTGCGCCAGACCACCTCGCTGTTCCTGCGCTCGGGCTTCTCCCGCATGCCGGTCGTCGACGACGACCTCGACGTCGTCGTCGGCGTCGCCTACCTCAAGGACCTCGTGCGCCGCGACTTCGAGGCGCCCGAGGTCGAGCTCGTCGAGCGCGTGGAGTCGGTGATGCGCCCGGCCTACTGGGTGCCGGAGTCCAAGCCCGTCGACGACCTCCTCAAGGAGATGCAGGCCCGCCGCCAGCACCTGGCGATCGTCGTCGACGAGTACGGAGGCACGGCCGGTCTGGTCACCATCGAGGACGTCCTGGAGGAGATCGTCGGCGAGATCACCGACGAGTACGACGCCGAGGGCGTCGAGGTCGAGGAGCTCGGCGACGGCGTCTTCCGGGTGCCCTCGCGCTACCCGGTCGACGACCTCGAGGAGATCGTCGGCTTCGACGTCGAGGAGGAGGACGTCGACTCCGTCGGCGGCCTGATGGCCAAGCATCTGGGCCTGGTGCCCATCGCCGGGTCCAGCGTCGAGGCCCACGGCCTGCGGTTCACCGCCGAGGGCACCGCCGGCCGCCGCAACAAGATCAGCTCGGTCCTCGTCGCGCCCCTGGCCGCGCGCGGGGACGCCGAGGAGACCACCGCCCCCGAGGAGGCCCCCGATGACCGACACCGCTGAGCGCCCCGAGCGCCCCGAGCTCTCCGCCGAGGACCGCAAGCTCGTCACGCTCGCCCGCGCCACCCGCGCCCGCACCGGCGCCGCCGAGGGCGCCGCGGTGCGCGACTCCGACGGCCGCACCTACGCCGCGGCCACCGTCGACCTGCCCTCGCTGCGGGTCTCGGCGCTGGGCGTGTGCGTGGCGATGGCGGTGGCGTCGGGCTCCCAGGGCCTCGAGGCCGCGGTCGTCCTCACCGAGGGCGCGCTCGTCGACGCCGACCTCGCCGCTGTGCGCGAGCTGGGCGGCGACGCCGTCGTCGTCCACCGCGGCGACCAGCGCGGCACCGTCCTGGAGACCCGCACCGCCTGATCCCCGGCATCGCCGCCGCCACCGGAGACCCTCTCCGCCTCACCCTCACGGGCATGCCCCACGTCCCGACACGACGCTGGAACATGCCAGGAGTAGCGTGCGGCGGGTGACGCAGAGCGGTGTGAGGAACCGGTCGGCGACGGGTGGCTGGGCCGCCCACGAGCAGGCCGTCGCGAGGCTCCGGGCCTCGTACGCAGCCATCCCGGTGGGCGAGCCGGTCAGGCTCGCGAAGCGCACCTCGAACCTCTTCCGTCCGCGCAGCGCCACCACCGCGCCGGGCCTGGACGTCAGCGGGCTCGACGGCGTCATCGAGGTCGACCCCATCGCCCGCACCGCGGAGGTGCAGGGCATGTGCACCTACGAGGACCTCGCCGCGGCGACCCTCGCCCACGGCCTGATCCCGTACGTCGTCCCGCAGCTGCGCACGATCACCCTCGGCGGCGCCGTCACCGGCCTGGGCATCGAGTCCACCAGCTTCCGCAACGGCCTGCCGCACGAGTCGGTCGAGGAGATGGACGTCTTCACCGGCGCCGGCGAGGTCGTCACCGTGCGACCCGGGGACGAGCTCTTCGACGCCTTCCCCAACTCCTACGGCAGCCTCGGCTACGCCACGCGCCTGCGCATCCGCCTCGAGGCGGTGCCGGCCTACGCCGCGCTGCGCCACGTGCGCTTCTCCGACGCGGCCTCGCTCACCGCCGCGATCGCGGCGATCGTGCGCACCGGCGAGCACGACGGCGTCCGCGTCGACGGCCTCGACGGCACCGCCTTCGAGCCCGGCGAGCTCTACCTCACCCTGGCCACCTGGACCGACGAGCCGCGGCTGGAAGACGGCACGCCGGCCGTGCCCTCGGACTACGCCGGCCAGCAGATCTTCTACCGCAGCATCGCCGAGCGGCCCGCGGACCTCCTCACGCTCGAGGACTACCTCTGGCGCTGGGACACCGACTGGTTCTGGTGCTCGGGCGCCTTCGGCGTCCAGAACCCCACCGTGCGGCGGCTGTGGCCGCGCCGGTGGCGCCGCTCGGACGTCTACCACCGCCTCGTCGGCCTCGACGAGCGCTACGGCATCGTCGAGCGGCTCGACCGCCGCGCAGGGCGGCCCCGCCGCGAGCGCGTCGTCCAGGACGTCGAGGTGCCCCTCGAGCGGCTGGGGGAGTTCCTCGACTGGTTCGACCGCGAGGTCGGCATGCGTCCGGTCTGGCTGTGCCCGCTCGTCTCGCTCGGCACCGAGGCCGGCGGCCGCTGGCCGGTCTACCCGCTCGAGCCGGGCGAGACCTACGTCAACGTCGGCTTCTGGGGCACCGTCCACGTCGGCCCCGATGCCGACGAGGGCCCCACCAACCGCGCCATCGAGGAGTTCGTGCACGGCCTCGGCGGCCACAAGTCCCTCTACTCCGAGGCCTTCTACGACCGCGCCACCTTCGACGCGCTCTACGACGGCCCCCACCTGAGCCGGGTCAAGGCCACCCACGACCCCGACGCCCGGCTGACCTCCCTCTACGACAAGGCGGTGAAGCGGAAGTGACCCTTCTCAACAAGCCAGACATCAGCATCGGCGACGCCGTGGCCTCGCTCCTGCGCGAGGGCATGCCCGTGCGCTTCGAGGCCTACGACGGCTCGGCGGCCGGCCCGTCCGACGCCGACATCACCCTGGAGCTGACCTCCCCCCGGGGCCTCTCCTACCTGCTCACCGCCCCGGGCGACCTCGGCATGGCCCGGGCCTACGTCTCCGGCGACCTCCAGGTCCACGGCGTCCACCCCGGCGACCCCTACGAGGCCATGCAGCTGCTGCAGAGCAACCTGCGCTTCCGGGTGCCGAGCGTCGGCGAGGCGATCGGCCTGGTGCGCGGGCTCGGCGTCTCGCACCTGCGTCCGCCGGCCCCGCCGCCGCAGGAGCACCTGCCGCGCTGGCGGCGCACGATCGAGGGCGTGCGGCACTCCCTGACCCGCGATGCCGAGGCGATCCACCACCACTACGACGTCTCCAACGCCTTCTACGAGCTCGTCCTGGGCCCCTCCATGGCCTACACCTGCGCCGTCTTCCCCGACGAGCAGGCCAGCCTCGAGGAGGCGCAGGCCGAGAAGTTCGACCTCGTGTGCCGCAAGCTCGACCTCCAGCCCGGCCAGCGTCTGCTCGACGTCGGCTGCGGCTGGGGCGGCATGGTGCGCCACGCAGCGAAGCACTACGGCGTCCGGGCGCTCGGCGTCACCCTGAGCCGCGAGCAGGCCGAGTGGGCCAAGGCCGCCACCGACCGCGAGGGCCTCGGCGACCTCGTCGAGGTGCGCCACAGCGACTACCGCGACGTCCTCGAGGGCGACTTCGACGCCGTCAGCTCCATCGGCCTCACCGAGCACATCGGCATCAAGCAGTACCCCGCCTACTTCTCCTTCCTGCGCGACCGGCTGCGTCCGGAGGGCCGGCTGCTCAACCACTGCATCACCCGCCCCCACAACCGTCCCGAGGCCACCGGTCAGTTCATCGACCGCTACGTCTTCCCCGACGGCGAGCTCACCGGCTCCGGCACGATCATCACCGCCGCCCAGGACGTCGGCTTCGAGGTCATGCACGAGGAGAACCTGCGTCGTCACTACGCCATGACGCTGCGCGAGTGGTGCCGCAACCTGGTCGAGAACTGGGACGCCGCGGTCGCCGAGGTCGGCGAGGGCACCGCCCGCGTCTGGGGCCTCTACATGGCCGGCAGCCGCATCGCCTTCGAGCGCAACGAGATCCAGCTCCACCAGGTGCTGGCGGTGCGCACCGACGAGGAGGGGAACGACGGATTCCCCCTGCGCCCCTCGTGGTGACTACCCTGCGCTGAGTGAGCACCCGGGCCAGGACCTTCGAGGCGCAGGTCCTGCGTCGTGAGCGACTCTCCCCGCACCTGCTGCGACTCACCCTCGGCGGGCCCGCGCTCGCCGAGGGCTTCGCCTCCACCGGCGTGCCCGACGAGTGGGTCGGCCTGACCGTCCCCGGCCAGTTCCAGAGCCGCTACTACACCGTGCGCTCCTGGGACGGCGCCGCGCTGGTGCTCGACGTCGTGGTCCACGACGTCGGGCTGGTCACCGAGTGGGCCCAGCGCGGTCTGGCCGCCGACGGCGCCGACGAGCCGGGCGTCGTGGTGGGGGAGACCGTCACGGTCACCGAGCCGAAGGGCTCCTTCGCGCTGCCCGAGGACGCCGGCTGGCTGGTGCTCGTCGGCGACCTCACCGCGCTCCCGGCGATGGCCCGGATCGCGGAGTCCGCGCCCGGGCACCTCGCGCCGCGCCTGTGGGTGGAGGTGCCCGAGATCCCCGAGGGCTACCTGCCCGCCGGTCTGGCCGCCGACGCCGTCACCTGGCTCCCGCAGCCCGGCGACGGCGCGAGCCGCCTCGCCGAGGTCGTCGAGGGGCTCACGCTCCCCGAGGGCCCCGGCTACTTCTGGATGGCGGGGGAGTCCGCGCAGATGCGCGCCATCCGCAAGCACCTGATGCGCGAGGTCCGGCTGCCCGCCACCGGCTTCGACGTCATGGGCTACTGGCGCGGGGTGGCCGGACGCCAGCCCCGCGCCGTCGACCCCGCGCCCATCTGGCGCGCGGGCACGCTGGCCGGCAAGTCGCAGGCCGAGATCTGGGCCGACTACGAGCAGGCCCGCAAGGAGGCCGACGCGCCGTGACCGAGCTCCCTGGCCTGTCTGGCACGACGGGGGTCCCCGAGGGCTTCCGCAGCGGGTTCGCCTGCTTCGTCGGCCGCCCCAACGCCGGCAAGTCCACGCTCACCAACGCCCTGGTGGGCACGAAGGTCGCCATCACCAGCGACAAGCCGCAGACCACCCGCACCGTGGTGCGCGGCATCGTCCACCGGCCCGAGGCCCAGCTGGTGCTCGTCGACACCCCCGGCCTCCACCGTCCGCGCACCCTGCTCGGCGAGCGGCTCAACGACCTGGTGAAGACCACCTGGGCCGAGGTCGACGTCGTCGCCGTGTGCTTCCCGAGCAACGAGCGCATCGGCCCCGGCGACCGCTTCCTCGTCACCGAGCTGGCCAAGGTGCGGCGCACCGTGAAGATCGCCGTGGCCACCAAGACCGACCTCGCCTCGCCCGAGCGGATCGCCGAGCACCTGCTCGACATCGCACGCCTGGGCGAGGAGACCGGCACCGAGTGGGCCGAGATCGTGCCCGTCAGCTCGGTGGGCGACGATCAGATCGACCTGCTGACCGAGCTCCTCGTCGCCCGCATGCCCGAGGGCCCGCCGCTCTACCCCGACGGCGACCTCACCGACAGCCCCGAGGAGACCATCGCCGCCGAGCTCATCCGCGAGGCCGCGCTCGACGGCGTCCGCGACGAGCTGCCGCACTCCATCGCCGTCGTCGTGGAGGAGATGGGCCTGCGCGAGGACCGTCCCGAGGACAAGCCGCTCCTCGACATCCACGCCAGCCTCTTCGTCGAGCGCGACTCCCAGAAGGGCATCGTCATCGGTCACCAGGGCTCGCGCCTCAAGGAGGTCGGCCGCAACGCCCGCGGCCAGATCGAGGCCATCCTGGGCACGCCGGTCTACCTCGACCTGCGCGTCAAGGTCGCCAAGGACTGGCAGCGCGACCCGCGTCAGCTGCGCCGCCTGGGCTTCTGAGCCGGACCGCTCAGGCCGGACCGCTCAGGCCGTGGTCCAGCACAGGCCGACGCGCTGGCCGGCGTCCCACTGGGCCGCGGTCGGCCACTCATAGCCCCACTGGAACCGCAGCGGGTTGTCGGCCTGCTCCTTCGCGACGCTCTCGCAGCGGTCCTGGCCCGCGGCCTTGGCCGCGGCCTCGCCGGGGTAGGCGCCGCCGCTGCGGGCCTTGAGGGCCACGGTGTCGATCGCGCGCCAGGAGTGCTTCTGCGAGCACGCGACCCGCTCGAAGCCCGAGGTGCCGGGCTGCGCGGTGCCGCAGACGGCGTACGGCTCGCGGGCCTTCGCGTCGTCCAGGATGCCGCGCAGGCCGCCGGAGATGCGCGCCAGCCGCTTGTCGCCGGCCAGGGCGATGACGTCGCAGCGGTACCAGGAGGCGCCGGCGTCGAGCTGCTCGGCGGTGGGCACGAACCACACGACGTGGAGCATCGAGAGGTCGCGGTCGGCGGCGTCGCCGCCGAGGTAGCGGGTCTGGGCCCGCGCGCAGCCCGCGGCGATGCGGCCCTGGGCCTCCTCGCCGGTGGGGTCGAGCACCGAGCCGCCTGAGCCGCCCGAGCGCGGCAGCCGTCCGACGCCGATCGTCACCGCCGTGTGCGGGCGCGAGCAGGTGACCGTGCGGGTGTCGTCGCTCGCGGCGATCGCCCGCTGGTAGGTCAGCGCCCGGCACACCGACACCGCGGGCCGGGGCGGCGGGGTGGGCTTCGGGGAGGCGCTCGCGCGGGCGGAGGCGCCCGCGGAGGCACCCGAGGAGGCGGAGCCCGAGCCCGAGGGGGCCGGCTGGGCCGCTCCGCCGCCGTCGTCCCCGCCGCCGCAGGCGGTCAGGACCAGCCCCAGCACGAGGGCGGGCACGAGCGGGACGAGTGGACGGATGGGTGGCACGGTGACTCCGGGCTGGCTGGTGGCTGGCTAGTGAGTGGTCTTGGCCCAGCAGATCGCGCGCCGGTTGCCCCGCTCCCACTCCGCCTGACCGAACCAGGTGAAGGCGTAGTCGTAGGAGGCCGGGTAGCGCAGCCAAGCGGCCACGGAGTCGGCGCAGAACTGCCGGGTGCGGCGCTGCGAGACGTCGTCGCCGGGGTAGGGGTCGCGCGGCTCGCCGAGCTTGATCGTGGAGACCGCACGCCAGTCGTGGGTGCGGGTGCAGGGGACCTTGGAGCCGCGCTGCACCGAGGTGCCGCGGGCGCAGGCCATCCAGTCGTCGCCGGGGACGCCGGCGAGCAGGCCGCGGGTCTGGGCCGGGAGGCGCAGCAGCGCCGGGCTGTCGGCGCTGCCGCCGACGAGGTCGCAGCGGTACCAGCGGGCACCGTCGTCCCAGGCCTTCTGCGAGGGGCGGAACCAGGTCCAGCCGAGCACCGTGCGCATGCCGGTGGACTCCTCGGCGCCGACGTGCGAGGCGAACTGCTTGGTGCAGGTGCGCGAGGCCCAGCCGATCAGCGCGGGGGAGTCGGGGCCGTCCTCGGCGAGGCTGCCGGGCACCTGGCCGACGGCGATGGTGACCGCGGTGTGCCTCCCGCTGCACGACACGGTGCGCGAGGCGTTGACGGGGAGCTCGAGGTCGGCGGGCTGCAGCTGGCGGCACAGGCCCACCTTCGGCGCCGTGACGGCGTCGACCTGGTCGGGATCGGTGTTGCTGCCCTGCTCCTGGCTGCAGCCGGCGAGCAGGGTCACGAGAGTCACCAGGCCCACGACCACGGCCGTGACGGTTGACGCCCGGCTCCTGCGGGGACGAGGACGAGGGGTCGCGGCGACGACGGCGTCGTCGTGCTGGTTCCTCTCCTCCACGCCCCGAAGGGTAGCCGGGCGGTGGGTCCGGTCCGCAGTCGAGGCGGACCGGACCCGGGTGCTGCGCGGGCCCTGCGCGGCGTCAGTCCCGCGTCAGCGCAGCGTCACCGTCCGGGTCTGGGTGCGGCCGTCGGGCAGGCGCAGCTCGACGCGCACCCGCGTGATCCGGTCGTCGCGGACCGCGCGGCGGGCGACGTCGGCCACCGGCACCGCGAGCTGCTGCGGCCCCGAGGCCAGCCGCACCGTCGTGCTGGCCAGGAGGTCGCCGCGGTGCGCGCCGGAGGCGGCGTAGACCCGCACCCGCGCCGTGCGGGCGCGGTCGCTGGTGACGTGCAGGCTCAGCCGGCTGCCGTCGCGCGAGCCGGCGACGACGCGGCCGCAGCCGCCTCCGCCCCAGCTCCCGCCGCCCCCGCCGCTGCCGGCGGAGTCGGAGTCGTCGACGACGGTGGTGGCCGTGGCGGTGTCGTCGGCGGTGGTGGCGTCGGGGCTCGTGGTGGTGACCGTGGCGGTGTTGACCAGGGTCGCCGTGCGATAGCCGGTGCTCGTCTTGGACTCCACGCACCGCAGGCCGACCCGGGCGTCGAGGTAGGACGACGTCATGTTGGCGAAGCGGAAGGTGCGCCCGGCGTCGAGGGTGTCCTCGCCGAGGAAGGCCAGTCCGCTGTCGCCGCCCCAGGAGCCGACGAGGTCGGCCGACCCGGTCGCGCAGGTGAGGGAGGCCGTGACCGTGCGGCCGGGGGCCACCTTGAAGGTGCCGCCGATCGACTTGGTGCGCAGCAGGTGGTCGTGGCCGTCGCGGGCCTCGAGGCTCGGGCTCAGGCAGCGCACGCCCAGGCCGGCGGTGTAGCTCGAGGTGCCGCTCGGCACGTCGGCCACGAAGCCCCAGTCGGTGGTGCCCGGCTGGCTGACGCGCACCCGGCCGGTGCCGCCCAGCGACCACGACGGCGCGACGGGCAGGGCGCCCGCGGGGCAGTCGAGACCGCTGCTGCGGGTGCCGGTGGTCCAGGTCAGGCTGGCCTTCGGGGTGCTGGAGCCGCCGAGCGAGTGCGGACGCGTCTCGCGGGTGCTCGTCGACGTGCCGAGGCACACGGCCAGCACGCTGGCCTGGACGCTCGTGCGGGTCGGGTTCTTGACCTTGCCGGTCCACCCGGCGCCGTCGGCGGTCGGGCCGCTGGCGAGGACGAGGGCGTCGGTGAGGCTTCCGTACCGGGTGTCGATCGCGTCGAGGCGCACTGAGCCGTCCACGGCGGTGTAGCCGCTCGGGCACGCGGCGGTGCCCTGGGCGGTGGCTCCCGCCGGGACGGTGACCTTCGACTCGACGTCGGCGGTCAGCAGGGTGTGCGATCCGGTGTCGGTGCTCGAGATCGGGTCGACGGTGGCCCGCACCGTGACGACCTTCTTCGCGCCGACGGCGATCGTGCCCAGCGGGCAGGTGATCGTCGTCGAGGTGCGGGTGCAGGCCGACGGGGCGCCGACGGCGTTGCCGATGCCGGTGACCGTCACCCCGGCCGGGAGCCGGTCGGTGAGCACGACGCCGGCCGCGGCGGCCGGGCCGGAGTTGGCGGCCGTGATCGTCCAGGTGAGGACGTCGCCGGCGTGGGCGGTCGGCTTGTCGACGGTCTTGGTGACCGAGAGGCCGGCGATCTTCGGCACCACGACCACCGCGGCGACGGGCGTCGACGTCGAGGCCGTGTTGTTCGACAGGTCGGTCTCCGGCTCGCTGGTGGCCACGGTGGCCGTCGAGTCGATCGTCGCCGGGGCGGTGGCCGAGGACGCGACGGTGCCGGTGACCCGGATCTGCGAGGCGGCCGACCCGGGCGCGAGCGTGCCGAGCTGGCAGACCAGGCGCGTGGCGTCGGTGGCGGGGTCGAGCGCGCAGCGCTGGTCCAGCGAGGACGCCGCCACGCTGACGGAGGCCGGCAGGTTGAAGCGCAGCACCGAGTCCGCGGCGGGGGAGCCGCCGAGGTTCGAGGCGTCGAGCAGCCAGGTGTAGGTCGAGCCGGCGGTCAGGGTGGCCGGCGAGCCCTCGACGCGGTCGGTGACCGCGAGGTCGACCGGCCTCACCGCGACGGTCGACCTCGCGGTGTTCGCGACCGGGTCGGGGTCGGGCTGCTGGGCCGTCACCGTCGCGGTGTTGGTGAGGCTGCTGCCGGCCGTGCCGAGCGCGGCCCTCGCCGTCACGTGCACGGTGGTGCTGGCGCCGACGGCCAGCGGGCCCACGGCGCAGGTGACCTGGGTGCTGGTGGCGTCGGCGGAGCAGGCGGAGTCGGCGCTGACGAAGACCAGCCCGGCGGGCAGGGTGTCGACGACGGTGGAGCCCGACGACGCCGAGGGGCCGTTGTTGGTGACCTTGAGGTCGAAGACCGAGGTGCCGCCGACCGGGATGGTCGTGGGCGTGGCGGTCTTGGTCAGAGCGAGGTCGGTGACGGAGACCGGCGTCGAGGTGTCGGTGTCGGAGTTGTCGTCCGGGACGCCGTCGCCGCCGCCGGTGACCGTGCCGGTGTTCGCGACCGCGGCCGGGGCCGGGTCGGCGACGCGGGTGGTCACCAGCACCGGCGGGTAGGTGCCGCCGGGCTCGAGCCGGTCGGTGGTGGTGCAGGTGACGGTGTCGACCCCGCTGACCGGCGCGTGGCCGCAGGTCCAGTCGATGCCGCTGGCGTCGACGTAGGTCAGTCCGCTCGGCAGGGCGTCGGTGACCCTCACGGTGCCCTGGGTGCCGGCGTGGCCGACGTTGCGGACCGCGAGTCGGTAGGTGACGTTCGCGCCGCGCACGAGGCTGCCGGTGTGGGACTTGGCGATGCGCAGGTCCGGGGCGGCGACGATCGCGTCGACGCTGCTGAGGACCGTGAAGGGCGTGCCGAGCGTGGCCGCGACGTAGGTGGCGGTCGCGCGGTTGGTGAGCGTGGTCTGGTCGGCGATCGCGGGCTGCGGTCCGTTGACGGTGACGTCGAAGGTCAGGCGGTAGCTCCCGCCCGAGGCCAGGACGCCGCCGGCGGTGCCGGTGGCGCCGTCGCCGAGGCGGGCGACGATGCGGTTCGCGCCCGCCTCGTACTCGCCGAGGTCGTCGCCCGCGGCGTCGGAGGAGGCCACGAGGTCGCCGTCGGTGGGGGCGACCCGCAGGCTGCCGGGGACGTAGGTGGTGTCGGCGGGCACGGGGTCGCGCACGAGGAGCTGGGCGGCGCCGTCCTGGCCGGCGTTCGTGCCGGAGACGGTGTAGCGCAGGCGGTCGCCCTGCTCGATCACACCGCCGTTGAGGTCCTCGACCGTCGTGGTCTGGGTGACGTCGGGGGAGTAGAGCTCGGTGGCGAAGGTGACCACGCCGGGCGCGTAGACGTCGCCGGCGGTCGTGAGCCGGATCGTCGCGCTGGTGTCGTCGTTGCCGATGAAGGTGTTGCCGACGGTGAGCATCGCGTGCTCGTAGCCCAGGCCGTTGGTGTAGGCCGGGGTGCCGTCGGTGGCGAGCACGCCGTCGCGGCTGCTGCGGGAGTCGAAGAAGTTCGTCGATGGGTGCTGGGAGTCGGCCAGGGTCAGGCCGTTGAGGCTCGCGGAGTCGCCGACGAGGCCGAGGTCGCCCTCGTAGGTGACGAAGCCGACGGTGCTGCGCACGGGGCCCGAGGTGGGCGTCTGGAAGCCGTCGACGGTGATCGACCCGGGGTTCGTGCCGTCGATGGAGGTGAGGCCGTCGAACACCGTGAGGTTGCGCGCGGGCTGGGTGGGGTCGTGGTAGGCGACCACGAGCGACCAGCCGCCGAGGCGGTCGTTGCCGGTGGCGGTCTGGACGTTGGCCACCGTGTACGCGCCGTTGCCTGCGGCCTGCACCTGCGAGGTCACGTCGGCGAAGCCCTGGTAGATGATCAGGCCGTCGTCGACGGTGGAGGCCTCGACCTTGCGGTAGGAGTCCGAGCCGGGGGTCTGCAGCAGCACGCGGCCGCGGGCGTCGCGGTCGGGAGCGGCCAGGCCGTTCGCGCCGGCCTCGACCTCGCCACCCCAGTACAGCCCGGCGAAGAGCACCTGAGCGCCGTCGGGCAGCGCGAGACTGGAGGTGCTGGAGTCGAAGGTGTCGGGGTTCGAGTCGACGTCCACGTAGGTCATCG
Organism: Nocardioides sp. B129/18; assembly: GCF_055282735.1. Classification (NCBI taxonomy): domain Bacteria; kingdom Bacillati; phylum Actinomycetota; class Actinomycetes; order Propionibacteriales; family Nocardioidaceae; genus Nocardioides; species Nocardioides sp. B129/18. Next base: position 131,574 of record NZ_JBUZJI010000008.1, read on the forward strand.
CGAACGCGTTGTTGTTGACGCTCGCGTTCTGCGTGGTGCGGGGACCGGCGTTCTGCGCGGTGAGGCAGCCCGGGGTGCCCTCCGCGCAGGTCATCACCGTGTTGCCCACCATCGTGATGTCACCGGTGTCGTTGACGCTGAACCGCTCGGTGAAGCCGCGGTCGGCCGCCTGGGCCGGCGTGGGCAGCGCGAGGAGCACGCCCAGCGAGGTGGCGACCAGCGCCAGCGTGGTGGTGAGGCTGAGCGCGGCACGACGCGCGCGGTGCCGCGGGCGCGCGACGACGGTGGTTCCCCGGTGGGTCATGCGGTCCGGGATCGGCGGGAGGAGGCGCCACCGAAGCGGTCGTTACCGAATCGTTACCATTCTGAGGGTCGTACGAGGTCATCCACTCAGCGCGTGCGCGGCGAGCGTCGCTCCGAGCTCGCCGGCCGCGGCAAGGGCGTCGTCCTCGACGTCGCCGAGCAGGTCGAGCACCGGCGCCGCCTGCACCCAGCCCAGCGCGCCGACGATCGACGTCACCGCCCGCACCGCGCCCGTGACGTCGTACCGCCCGTGCACCCACAGGCCGTAGGGGCGCCGCACCTGACGGCCGCCCGCCGGCGCGCCGTCGGCGTCGAGCGCGCCGCCGACGGTGAGGAACACCGAGTCGAAGAAGTGCTTGAGCGCCCCCGACATGTAGCCGAGGTTCGCCGGGGTGCCGAGCAGCACGGCGTCCGCGGTCAGCACGTCGTCGGCGTCGGCCTCCAGCGCGGCCCGCTCGACGACCTCCAGGGCGTCGTCGCCGGGCTCGACCAGCGCCGCGAGATCGGGGTGCCGGGCGCCCGCGAGCACGGCGTCGGCCAGCGCCCGGGTGCTGGGCGTCGGCGCGTGGTGGACCAGGAGCAGGCGCGGCATGCAGCGCAGGCTAGTGCGGGCGCTCCCTAGACTGCGCTGCGTGGACTTCTTCTCCGCCTACGCCCAGGGCTTCGCCCGCGTGGCGGCCTGCACCGTGCCCGTCGCCGTCGCCGACCCGGCGCGCAACCTCGCCACCGTGCTGGAGGAGCTCCGCGCCTGCCACGACGACGCCGTCGCCGTCGCCGTCCTGCCCGAGCTGTGCCTCTCCGGGTACGCCATCGAGGACCTCCTGCTGCAGGACGTCCTGCTCGACGGCGTCCTCGCCGCGCTGGCCGGGCTCGTCGAGGCATCTCGGGACCTGCTGCCCGTGGCCGTCGTCGGCGCTCCGCTGCGGGTCGGCACGCGGGTCCTGAACTGCGCGGTGGTCGTGCACCGCGGACGCATCCTCGGCATCGCCCCGAAGTCGAGCCTCCCGACCTACCGCGAGTTCTACGAGCGCCGCCACTTCGCCCCCGGCGACGACCGGCGCGGCCAGACCGTCACGATCCCCGGCCTCGGCGAGGCCGGCCGCGACCTGCCCTTCGGTCCCGACCTCGTCTTCGTCGCCGACGACCTGCCCGACCTGCGCCTGCACGTCGAGGTCTGCGAGGACATGTGGGTGCCGATCCCGCCCTCGGCCGAGGCCGCGCTGGCCGGCGCCACGGTGCTGGCCAACCTCTCCGGCAGCCCCATCACCGTGGCCCGCGCCGAGGACCGCCGGCTGCTGGTGCGCAGCGCCAGCGCCCGCTGCAGCGCCGCCTACGTCTACGCCGCCGCCGGCGAGGGGGAGTCGACCACCGACCTCTCCTGGGACGGCCAGACGCTGGTCTACGAGTGCGGGGACCTGCTCGCCGAGGGCGAGCGGTTCCCCTCCGGCTCCCGTCGCACCGTCGCCGACGTCGACCTCGTGCGGGTGCGCCAGGAGCGCATGCGCCAGGGCACCTTCGACGACAACCGCCGCACGCATGACGCGCGGGTCTCCACGATTCGCACCGTGCCCTTCACCCTCGGCGCACCGTCCGGCGACGTCGGGCTGCGGCGTCACGTCGACCGGTTCCCCTTCGTGCCCGACGACCCCGCCCGCCTCGCGCTCGACTGCTACGAGGCCTACAGCATCCAGGTGGCCGGCCTCGAGCAGCGGCTGCGCGCGATCGGCTCGCCGAAGGCCGTCATCGGCGTCAGCGGCGGCCTGGACTCCACCCACGCCCTGCTCGTCGCGGTGCGCGCGATGGACCGCCTCGGCCGCCCCCGCAGCGACGTCCACGCCTTCACCATGCCGGGCTTCGCCACCACCGACGTCACCCGCTCCTACGCCACGCGCCTGGCCGAGAGCCTCGGCGTCACCTTCGAGACCGTCGACATCCGGCCCGCCGCCGAGCAGATGCTCGCCGACCTCGGCCACCCCTACGCCGCCGGCGCCGACGACTACGACGTCACCTTCGAGAACGTGCAGGCCGGCCTGCGCTACGACTACCTCTTCCGCCTGGCCAACCACCGCGGCGGCATCGTCGTCGGCACCGGCGACCTCTCCGAGCTCGCGCTGGGCTGGTGCACCTACGGCGTCGGCGACCAGATGTCGCACTACAACGTCAACGCCGGCGTCCCGAAGACCCTGATCCAGCACCTCATCCGGTGGGTCGCCGACAGCGGCGAGGTCGACGCCGACGCCGCCGCCCTGCTGCACGAGATCCTCGCGCTCGAGATCACCCCCGAGCTCGTCCCGACCCGCGAGGGCGAGCGGCCGCAGGCCACCGAGGACACCGTCGGCCCCTACGCCCTGCAGGACTTCACCCTCTTCCACGTGCTGCGCCACGGCATGGCGCCCAGCCGGATCGCCTTCCTGGCCTGGCACGCCTGGCGCGACGCCGAGGCCGGCGCGTGGCCCGCGGGACTGCCCGAGGACCGCCGCGTGGCCTACGACCTGCCGGTCATCGCGTCGTGGCTGGAGGTCTTCGTCCGCCGCTTCTTCGCCAGCCAGTTCAAGCGCTCGGCCCTGCCCAACGGCCCGAAGGTCAGCGCCGGCGGCACGATGTCGCCCCGCGGCGACTGGCGGATGCCCTCCGACGCCTCCGCCGCCGCCTGGCTGGCCGACCTCGCGCGGGTGCCGCTCACCTTTGCCGGGTCTTAGCCCAGCGCTCGCGCCCGGTTAGCGCCCGCCGCGGGAACGTCTCCTCATCAGGTCCACACCACCTCACCAGGAGACAGCCGTGAAGAAGATCCTCGTCGCCACCACCGCCGCCGCCCTCGTCGCCGGCGCGGGCACCGCCGCCGTCCTCGTCGCCGGACCCGCCTCCGCCGACACCGAGCGCCGCGGCCTGTGCAGCACCGGCGACTACACCCTCGAGGTCGACCGCGAGGGCCGCGGCTACGACGTCTCCGTCGACGTCGACGGCCTGCGCCCCGGCACCTCCTGGCGCGTCGTCCTGCGCCACGACGGCCGCGTCGTCGCCAACCAGGTGCTCCGCGCCGACTCCGACGGCGAGCTCGAGCTCGACCGCTGGCGCCCGAACACCTCCGGCGCCGACACCTTCCGCTTCACCGCCCAGCGCTCGGGCTCCTCCGTCGCGTGTGGTGCGTCGGTGCGGGTCTGAGCCGGGGTTCGCCGGCAATTACCCGGCTGGCCGGGTAACTGTCTCCTTGGCACGCGAAATGTCGCGTGCCAAGCAGACAGTTCGCGTGCCAAGTCACCTCGGCCGGCGAGTCAGGCGCCGCCGGCCAGGGGCGGGAGTCGTCCACAGGCCGACCCTCTTCCACGTCCTCCCCAGATCCACTCAGCCCCCTCCCGTCAGGTGCCATCCGACGACGACGGTGGTCCGCATGCAGCGTCGACTCCTCGTCACCCCGCCCCGATCCCTCCAGCCGCGCCTCTTCCAACGCCGCGGCGAGCTCGCTGATCTCGGCATGACCAGCAGTGCTCTGATGCGACTGCTCAGCACGGGGGAGCTGGTCCGCATCCGCCAGGGCGCATACGTCGGCGGCCCCCTCTGGGCCGAGCTCTCCGAGCAGGATCGTCACCGGCTGCGGGCCAGAGCCACGCTCGAGCGCTCCGACAGCGACGCGGTCCTCTCGCATCTCAGCGCCGCCCTCGAGCACGGGGCCTCGGGATGGGGCCACGACCTGTCGAGGGTCCACCTGACGCGGCTCGACCTTCGGGCTGGACGCCGATCGGCCGGCGTCGTGCAGCACCGAGGGCTGCTCGTGCCCGAGCACGTCGTCGAGCGTGACGGGGTGCCGGTCACGACGCCCGCGCGTGCGGTCGCCGAGTGCACGACGATCGGCTCGTTGGAGGCGGCCGTGGTGATGGCCAACGAGCTCATCCATCGGCGTCTGCTGACGGTCGAGGAGCTCCATGACGCCTTCGTCGACACCGACTCGTGGCCCGGCTCCTTCGACGGCCAGCTCGTCCGGCGCCTCGCTCGCCCCGGGTGCGAGAGCGTCGGTGAGAGCCGTCTCTTCCTGCTCTGGTGGCGCTACGGCATCCCGGAGCCGCAGCTGCAGGTGCCCGTCCGCGACCACACCGGCCAGATCGTGGCCTACCTCGACGAGGCCTGGGCCGAGCGGAAGGTGTGGGCCGAGTACGACGGCGTCATCAAGTACCAGAAGCCGCTGCGGCCCGGGATGGACGCCACCCAGGTGGTCGTCGAGGAGAAGGACCGTGAGGATCTCGTCCGGGAGCTGAAGGGCTGGCGCTGTCTTCGCTTCGTCAGCGCCGACCTCAGTCGACCGGAGGCGACGGTGGCACGCATGCGTCGCGCGCTCTATCCGCAGTGACTTGGCACGCGACTTGTCTGCTTGGCACGCGACATTTCGCGTGCCAAGCAGACAGTTACCCGGTCAGCCGGGTAATTGCCGGCGCACCTGCCCCCCACACCAGCTCCACCCGAGCCCCACCGAGCGGAGAGGTGGAGAGGCGGAGGGAGCCGGAGGAGTCGGCGGCGCAGGCGTCGGCGATGGAGAGTCCGAGGCCGGTGGAGCCGGCGCCGGAGGCGCCGCGGGCGCGGGCGTCCAGATCGGGTGGAAGGCCGGGGCCGGCGTCGTCGACGCGGAGCACCACCTCGCCGGCCTCGCGGAGCACGGTGACCACGGCGGCGGTGCCGTCGGGGGTGTGGGTGAAGACGTTGTCGAGCAGCACGTCGAGGACTCCGGCGAGCTCGGCGGCGTCGACGGGCACCGGTGCCTCGGCGAGGTCGGCGTCCAGGCGTAGCGGTCGGCCCTGGTCCTCGGCGAGGGCGGACCAGAAGTCGGTGCGCTCGCGGGCGACGGCGAGGAGGTCGCAGCCGACGACGAGGCCCTCGCGCTCGGTGCGCCGGGCCTGCCGGACGACGTGGTCGACCATCGCCTCGAGGTCGTCGAGGTCGGCGGCCAGCCGGGCGCGCTCGTCGGGGTCGGCGACGCCCTCGATGCGCAGGCGCAGCGCGGTCACGGGGGTGCGCAGCCGGTGGGAGAGGTCGGAGACCTGGCGCCGCTCGCGCTCGCGCAGCGCGTCGATGCGCTCGACGAGCCGCACCAGGGCGGCCTGCAGCTCGCGCACCTCCGACGGCCCAGCGGCGACGGGGGCCTCGGGACGGGCGGCGTCGCCGAGCGCGCCGGCGTAGGCGGCCAGCCGGCGAATCGGCTGGACGAAGCCGCGTCCGATGCGGTCGGCCAGCACGAGCGCGCCGACCAGCAGCACCAGGCCGAGCACGAGCAGCACCACCCAGACCCGCAGGATGCCGGACTCCAGGCCCGGCTCGGTGACGCGGACCCGGACCACCGGGGTCCGGTCCGAGCCGGCGGTGCTGCCGCCGAGCGACACCGGGACGAGCAGCTCCGCGCCCCCGTCGACGTCGTCGAGGCGCGCCTGGCCGTTCTGGCGGGCCTCGCGCACCCGGGCGTCCTCGCCGGGGTCGGGTCCGACGGCGGTGCCGTCGGGGTAGAGCACGGTGGTGGCGGTGCCGGAGTGGTCGTTGATCCGCTCCAGGTAGACCGCGACGGTGCCCTTGTCCTGGCCGCTGACGACCGTCTCGGTGGCCTGCACCTCGAGCGCCGCCCGGGAGATCCGGTCCTCCAGCGCGTAGGAGCGCAGCAGCACGCCGAGGGGCACGAGCATCGCCAGCAGCACCATCGCCACGGCGGCGGCGACGGTCGCGATGAGGTCGCGCCGCACTCAGGCTCCCGAGGGCGGGGCGCCGAGCCGGACGCCGACGCCGCGCACCGTGTGCAGGAAGCGCGGCTCGGCGGCGGTCTCGCCGAGCTTGCGGCGCAGCCAGGACAGGTGGACGTCGATCGTCTTGTCCGAGCCGCCCCAGGCCTGCTGCCAGACCTCGCTGAGCAGCTCGCGCTTGGTGACGACCTCGCCGGGGCGCTCGGCGAGGTAGCGCAGGAGGTCGAACTCGCGCGGCGCGAGGTCGAGGGGCGTGCCGTCGAGGGTGGCGAGGCGGGCGGCGGGGTCGAGGACGAGGCCGTCGACCTCCAGCCGCGGCGTGCGCTCGCGCAGCCCGCCGGTGCGGCGCATCACCGCCCGGATCCGCGCCTCCAGCTGCGCGGTCGTGTACGGCTTGACGACGTAGTCGTCGGCGCCGGCGTCGAGACAGCCCACCAGCGACGGGTCGTCGTCGCGGGCGCTGGCCACGATCACCGGCACGTCGCTGACGGCGCGCAGCATCGTCAGCACCTGCGTGCCGTCGACGTCGGGCAGGCCGAGGTCGAGGATCACGCAGTCAGGACGCTGCTCGACGGCCATGCTGAGCCCCTGCATGCCGGTGGCCGCGGACGCGACGGCGTAGCCGCGCTCGCCGAGCGAGCGCATCAGCAGCGGTCGGATCCGCGGGTCGTCCTCGATCACCAGCACCTGGGGCACGGGGCGAACCTAGCCGCCGGGGGAGCGGTCTCGAACCTGCCGCCGCGGACCTTAGCCGCGCCTTAACCCTCCCTTGGCGGCGCGCAGCCTGCGAGGACGGCACCCTGGGGTCATGCCCACCCTGCCCATCCAGCCCTCCCGCCGCTCGCTCGGCCTGATCCTCGCCTGGCTCCTCGCCGCCGCGCTCGCGGTGACCGTCGGCGTCGTCGCGGTCGCGGGCCTCGGAGCGGGCTTCCGCGACCGTGGGCCGATCGGCGACAACGAGGCCGTCCGCGAGGCGCAGCTCGGCGCCCCGGCCCCGAGCCCGGACGCGGACGCCGACGTCGTGCGTCGCTCGCTGGGCGGGGAGTTCGGCACGTTCGTCGTGGAGTGCCAGGGCGCCTACGCCCGCGGGGTGCGCGCCACCCCGGCGTCCGGGTGGCGGGTGGTGAGCTTCGAGCCGGGGCCCGACGACGACGTCGACGCGATCTTCGGCCGCGGCGACCGCTCGGTCGAGATGGACGTCTTCTGCAACCAGGGACGTCCCACCGTCGCCGAGATCGAGCGCAACCGCCTGCCCGAGGACTGAGCCCGAGCATCCGCGGGAATTCCTCGACGATCGGTGCAACCGAATCCGATCAGGCGGCGTCTTTGCTGGTGAACGGCTCGGCGCCCATGCCGGACCCTCTCGGGAGGACCTCCTCATGCCTCAGCTCCGCTCCCTCGCGCCGGCCCTCGCCGTCGCGGCCCTCGCTCCCGCTCTCGGCCTCGCGGCCACCGCCGCGACCTCGGCGTCGGGAGCCGCCGCCTCCGCGACGAGCAGCTCCAGCGCCGCCGCGTCCGGCGCCACCACCAAGGTGACGCTGGCCGTCACCGGCTGCGACGGCTGCACCCTCCAGCTCCACCAGGAGCTCGAGCACCGCACCGGCGTCTACAACAGCTCGGCCCAGAAGGTCGTCGACGGCAAGGCCTCCTGGACGGTGCCCACCGCCGCCACCTACGGCCTCAGCATCACCGTCGACGCCCCGTGGGACGGCGGCGTCGGAGCGGTGCCGGTCGTCGCCTTCCGCTACAGCGGCCGCCAGGTCGGCTCGCCGGTGACCGCGACCCAGGCCAAGGCCGCCCGCGGTGGCACCGGCTGCTTCGCGGGCACCGCGGAGAAGACCCTGACGCTCCCGATCACCGTGGTCCGCATCCCGGCCACCAACCCCCCGGGCGACCCCATCGTCACCCCCGTGGCCTTCACCTCGGTCACCGAGCCGTGGATCGGCGGCACGCAGCGCGCCTTCCACGGCCAGCTCGCCACGCAGGACGCCGCCGTCCCCTGCTGAACGACCCCGAGGCCCGAGCCACGCTCGGACCTCCCCCCGCACGCGGGCGCCCGTCCTCCCTGGCGGGCGCCCGTGGCGTGCCTGGACGAGGACGTCCGGTGCGCCGACGTGCCGCCTCGGCGGGACGGCCCTGCCCTCAACCCCATTCGGCCCCATCGGGGCCCTCTCGGAGAAAGCAGAACCACCATGTCGCTGTAACGCTCTCGTGGCGCCGTCCTCGCCGCCGTCCTGACCCCCGCCCTGGGTCTGGCCGCCACCGTCGCGCCGTCCGCCCTCGGCGCCTCGGCCGCCCACGAGAAGACCCCCGCCGCGGCCCGCGCGGCCGCCGCCCCCACGACCACGCTGACCCTCGAGGTCACCGGCTGTGAGGGCTGCGAGATCGGCCTGACCTCGTGGACCAAGGGCACCCCGGCGTCCTCCGCCTGGAGCGCGGAGCCCCAGAAGGTCGTCGAGGGCACCGCCGTCTTCGCCGTGCCGACCGCCCGCACCCGCGGCCTCGTGATGAGCGTCGACGCCCCGTTCGCCGGCGCTCTCGAGGCCCAGCCGCTGATCGCCCTGCACTACAGCGGCATCGGCGTCGGCTCGCCGGTGAGCGCCACCCAGGCGGCCGCGGGCAAGGCCGCGCACGTCTGCTTCGCCGGCACCGCGGAGTCGGCCCTGACCGTCGCGGTCAAGGTCGGTCGCACCACCGGCTACAGCCCGCAGGGCGAGAAGGTCGTCGCCCCGCGCGCGTTCGCGGCCGTCAGCCAGCCCTTCATCGGCACCTCGCAGAAGACCTACAACGGCGTCGTCTACACCCAGGAGGCCGTCGCCTGCTGAGGTCGTCGGCGAACCGCACCGGGGTGTGGCTCCCTCGCACGTCGTGCGAGAGGGGTCACACCCCGGTGTGGTTCCACCGCGAAAGCTGGGTGCTCGCGGGGCTCTCCTGATAGAACGAGCGCTCGGCGCGGTGAGGGACCGCGTCGATGAGCTGTGAGCCGTGGAGGACTCGGGACGTGGAGCAGGGGAGCGGCGCCGTCCGGCGCGCGCAGGAGCAGGCACGAGCGACGACGCGCACGCGTCGCGCGATGGCGGCACTCGGCGCGGTGGTGATCACCGCGCTCATCGCCACGACGCTGCCGGCGCAGGCCGCGGTGAGCCGCACCGCCATCCCCGCGCAGGAGGCCTCCAGCGTCGGCCGGGCCAGCAGCGGCTACGTCATCGACACCGAGCCCTCCCGCCGCTCGTGGGCGGCCTGGCGCAACGGCCGCGGCACCATCTTCACCGTCGGCTTCTCCGCCAGGCGCGGCGAGCCCGTCGTCGTCGAGGGCACCCTGCCACTGCGCGTCTCGGCCAAGGCCAGCGACTCCCACCTCGTCGCGGTCACCTCCGCGGTCTGCTGGAGCACCGGCGACAAGGTCCGGCGCACCATGACCATCGCCCGCAACATCGCCCGCGGCCAGACCGCGCTGCTGCAGCCGGGCTTCGTCTACGCGGCCCGCGTCGGGGGCGCCCAGTACTGCGAGATCGCCATCCGCACCGGCCGTCCGCGTCCGACGCGCTACGGCGGCAACACCAACGCCATCTTCCTCGGCGACGCCGCGCAGCTGCGGGTGAGCCGTGCGGGACAGGGCGTGAGCGAGGACTTCCGCCCGGACCTCGCGAGCCCTGCGATCACGAAGGGGCGCTCGCTCACCGTCGCGGCCGTCCCGGTGAGCGGGCTGCGCTCGGGCTTCCAGATGGCGCTCTCGACCTACCTGACCTCCTGCACCTCCGAGAGCGGCAGTCACGACGACGTCACCGGCCGCAACGCGTGCACCTACGCGATGGCGCGCCGCACCGCCTCCGCGGCGCGGGTCCGGGTGCTGCTGACCCAGCAGGGCGGCGGCACCTGCGGCCGCGCCGTGGCCCTGGTCGACCAGCGGGTCCGCATCGACCGCCACCTCCACCACCTGCCCAGCTGGCGCGGCGTCGCCAGCAGCCTGCGCAGCGACTGCGGCACCGGCCTGCTGCGCCTGGTGATCACCACCGAGAGCGCCACGGCCATGCTGGTCCACCGCAGCGGCACGCTGCTGCGCGTGCGCGCCGGAGGCTGACCCGAGCCTGACCGTCCTGGGCGCCTCGCGGCACCGCTAGGGTTCGCAGCATGGGCAAGCAGGAAGACTTCGTTCTCCGCGCTCTCGAGGAGCGTGACGTCCGCTTCGTGCGGCTGTGGTTCACCGACGTGCTCGGCTCGCTGAAGTCGGTCGCGGTCGCGCCGGCCGAGCTCGAGGGCGCGTTCTCGGAGGGCATCGGCTTCGACGGCTCGGCCATCGAGGGCTTCGCCCGGGTCTTCGAGGCCGACATGCTGGCCAAGCCGGATCCGGCGACCTTCCAGATCCTGCCCTGGCGCAGCGGCGACGGCCCGGCCACGGCGCGCATGTTCTGCGACATCGAGATGCCCGACGGCTCGCCGTCCTTCGCCGACCCGCGCCACGTGCTGAAGCGGACGCTCGGCAAGGCCGCGGAGCAGGGCTTCACCTTCTACACCCACCCCGAGATCGAGTTCTACCTGTTCAAGGACATGCCGGGTGCCGGCGAGGAGCCCGTGCCGGTCGACCGCTCGGGCTACTTCGACCACACCGCGCAGTCCGAGGGCGCCGACTTCCGTCGCGAGGCCATCACGATGCTCGAGGCGATGGGCATCTCGGTGGAGTTCAGCCACCACGAGGCCGGCCCGGGCCAGCAGGAGATCGACCTGCGCTACGCCGACGCGCTCTCCACCGCCGACAACATCATGACCTTCCGCACCGTCATCCGGGAGGTCGCGCTGAGCCAGGGCATCTGGGCCAGCTTCATGCCCAAGCCCTTCACGACCCACCCGGGCTCGGGCATGCACACCCACGTCAGCCTCTTCGAGGGCGACGAGAACGCCTTCTACGAGGCCGGCGCGGAGTACCAGCTCTCGAAGATCGGCCGCCGCTTCATCGCGGGCGTCCTGCGTCACGCCAACGAGATCTCCGTGGTCACCAACCAGTGGGTCAACTCCTACAAGCGGATGATGTTCGGCGGCGAGGCGCCGTCCTACATCTGCTGGGGCCACAACAACCGGTCGGCGATGATCCGGGTCCCGATGTACAAGCCGATGAAGGGCCAGTCGACCCGCGTCGAGCTGCGCACCGTCGACGCCGCCTGCAACCCCTACCTCGCCTTCGCCGCGGTGCTCGCCGCCGGTCTGAAGGGCATCGAGCACGAGTACGAGCTGCCGGCCGAGGCCGAGGACGACGTCTGGTCGCTCACCGAGCGCGAGCGCACGGCGCTGGGCATCAAGCCGCTGCCGCGCAACCTCAACGAGGCGATCGCCGTGGCCGAGGAGTCCGAGCTGCTGGCCGAGACCCTCGGCGAGCAGGTCTTCGACTTCCTCCTGCGCAACAAGCGCGCCGAGTGGGACGAGTACCGCGGCCAGGTCTCGGCGTTCGAGCGCGACCGGATGCTCCCGATCATCTGACGCCGGTGACCACTCCCACCGTCCTGGTCGTCCAGCACGAGGACGCCTGTCCGCCGGCCCTGCTGGGGCGCGGGCTCGAGGCGGCCGGGTGCGAGCTCGACGTGCGACGCGGCCATCGGGGCGACCCCATCCCCGCGGGCGACGCCGCCCTCGCCGGGCACGACGCCGTGGTGGTGCTCGGGGGCGCGATGGGCGCCGACGACGACGCCGAGCACGCCTGGCTGGGGCCCACCAAGGCGCTGGTGCGCGCGGCGGTGGCCGACGGCGTCCCGCTGCTCGGCGTGTGCCTGGGCCACCAGCTGATCGCCTCGGCGCTCGGCGGCCGGGTCGTGCGCAACCCGCGCGGCCGCCAGAGCGGCGTCGTGCCGGTCGGCTGGGAGCCGGATCGCGCGCAGGACGCCCTGCTGGGCGCACTGCCCGCCACCTCGGCGGTCCACTTCAACGACGACGTCGTCGAGGTGCTGCCTCCGGGCGCCGTGCGCCTGGCCACCGGGCCGGGCGGCGAGGTGCAGGCGGTGCGCTACGCGCCCTCGGCGTGGGGCGTGCAGTGTCACCCGGAGGCCGACGCCGCGGTGTTCGACGGCTGGCCCGGCACCGAGCCGTGGCGCGCTGAGGTGGCCCAGGCGCAGGACGAGCTCGCGCAGGAGTGGGCGCCCCTCGCCGCGCGCCTGGCCGCGCTGGCCGCCGCCCGACGAGCGCGCCGCGCCGGATGAGCCCGACGAGCCGGCGCGGCACCACCAAGACCCAGCTGCTGCGGCTGGGCTTCGTCGACTCCGACGCCGCGCTCCCGCTTCTCGACGGCCTGGGCGAGGCCGCCGAGCCGCTGCTGGCGCTGCTGGGGCGCACGGCCGACCCCGACCGCGCGCTGGCGGCCTTCGTCGCGCTGCGCGGGGCCGCCGAGGAGGCCGAGCCGGGGGAGGGCGCCGCGCTCACGGCCGCCGTCGTCGACGACGAGGGCACCGCGATGCGGCTGCTCAGCGTCCTGGGGGCCAGCGAGGCGCTGGGCCGGCACCTGCACCGCCATCCGCGGCACTGGCGCGAGCTCACCGATCCCGCCCTCGGCAGCACCCGGCCCAGCCGCGCGTGGCTGCGGGCGTGCCTGCTCGAGGTCGTGGGCGCCGACCCGGACGCCGACGAGCCGGTGGCCGGACGGCTCGGGGACCTCGCCGACCACGACGCCGTCGACGCCCTGCGGGTGGAGTACCGACGCCTGCTGCTGCGGCTGGCCTCGCGCGACCTCGCCCACCACGTCGGCGTCGACGACGTCGCCGCCGAGCTCTCCGACCTCGCCGTCGGCACCCTCGAGGCGGCGCTGGCCATCGCCCGGCTGCGCGTGGGCGCGGCGGCCGCCGGCGTCCGGCTCGCGGTCATCGCGCTGGGCAAGTGCGGCGGCCACGAGCTCAACTACGTCTCCGACGTCGACGTCGTCTTCGTCCACGAGCCGCGGGCCTGCGAGCCCCCGCTCGACGACGCCGCCGCGCACCGCTGCGCCACCCAGCTGGCCAGCCACGTCATCCGGATCTGCTCCGAGCCCACGCGCGAGGGCGAGATCTGGCAGGTCGACGCCGCCCTGCGTCCGGAGGGCAAGGCGGGACCGCTGGTGCGCACCCTGGCCAGCCACGTCGGCTACTACGAGCGGTGGGCCAGCACCTGGGAGTTCCAGGCCCTGCTCAAGGCCCGCCCCGCCGCGGGCGACCTCGCCCTGGGGCGCGCGTACTGCGAGGCGCTGGCCCCGCTGGTGTGGCGTGCCGCCGAGCGCGAGGGCTTCGTGGAGGAGACCCAGGCGATGCGCCGCCGCGTCGTCGAGCACATCGCCAAGGACGCCGACCGCCAGCTCAAGCTCGGCGAGGGCGGCCTGCGCGACGTCGAGTTCGCCGTCCAGCTGCTCCAGCTCGTGCACGGGCGCGCCGACGAGAGCCTGCGCGCGCCCACCACGCTCAGCGCGCTGGCCGAGCTGACCCGCGGCGGGTACGTCGGCCGTGAGGACGGCGAGGCCCTGCACCGCGCCTACGCCTTCCTGCGCACCCTCGAGCACCGCATCCAGCTCTTCGGCCTGCGTCGCACCCACGTCGTGCCGCGCGACGAGGACGACCTGCGCCGGCTCGGCCGCTCGATGGGCTTCGCCAAGGACTCCGCGGCCGCGTTGGAGAAGGCGTGGGCCGACCAGCGTCGCGAGGTGCGCCGGCTGCACCAGAAGCTGTTCTTCCGGCCGCTGCTGGCCGCGGTCGCCCGCATCCCCGGCCCCGACGCCCGGCTCTCCCTGGAGGCCGCCGCCGAGCGGCTCTCGGCGCTGGGCTACCACGACCCGCAGGCCGCCCTGCGGCACCTCGAGGCGCTCACCGGCGGGGTCAGCCGCACCACGAGCATCCAGCGCACCCTGCTGCCGGTGATGCTGCAGTGGTTCGCCGACGGCCCCGACCCCGACGCCGCGCTCTTCGGCTTCCGGCGCATCAGCGAGAGCCTGGGCGACACCCACTGGTACCTCCAGATGCTGCGCGACGAGGGCCAGGTGGCCGAGCGGCTGGCCGCGCTGCTCTCGCGCTCGCGGTACGCCACCGCGCTCCTCGAGCGCGAGCCGCAGGGCGTGCGACTCCTCGCCGGCTCGCTGGCGCCGCTGGACGCCGAGGGCGTGCTGGAGGAGATGCGGGCGGCGGCCGGGCGGCGCGGCGATCCCGAGCGCGCCGTGCGCGCCCTGCGCGCGGTGCGGCGTCGCGAGCTGTTCCGCATCGCCACCGGCGATCTGCTCGGCCTCACCGACGTCGCCGACATCGGCGCCGGCCTCTCCCGCCTCACCGACGCCACCCTCGAGGCCAGCCTGGAGGTCGTGGGGGAGCAGGTCCGCGCCCAGCGGGGCCTCGCGGCCGTCCCGGCGCGGATGGCGGTGGTGGCGATGGGCCGCTACGGCGGCTTCGAGCTCTCCTACGGCAGCGACGCCGACGTGCTCTTCGTCCACGAGGCGCGGCCCGGCGTCGAGCCGCAGGTGGCGGCCGGGTACGCGCAGGCGGTCGCCCACGAGCTGCGACGCCAGCTGGCCCTGCCGGGTGCCGATCCCGCCCTCGTCGTCGACGCCGACCTGCGCCCGGAGGGCAAGCAGGGGCCGCTGGTGCGCACCCTGGACGCCTATGCCGCCTACTACGCCAAGTGGTCGCAGGTGTGGGAGGCCCAGGCGCTCCTGCGGGCCGACGCCGTCGTCGGCGACGCCGACCTGCGCGAGCGGTTCACCGCCCTCATCGACCCGCTGCGCTACCCCGAGCGCGGGATCTCGGAGGCCGACGTCCGCGAGATCCGCCGGATCAAGGCCCGCGTCGACGAGGAGCGGCTGCCCCGCGGCGCCGACCGCTCCACCCATCTCAAGCTCGGCCGCGGCGGGCTGGCCGACATCGAGTGGAGCGTCCAGCTGCTGCAGCTGCGGCATGCCGGCGAGGTGGCCGGGCTGCGGACGCCGCGCACCCTCCCGGCCCTCGAGGCCGCGCTCGACGCCGACCTGATCGCGCCCGACGACGCCGCCCTGCTCGCCGACGCGTGGCGTCACGTGAGCCGGGTGCGCAACGCCGTGACGCTGGTGCGCGGCAAGCCGTCGGACCAGCTGCCCGGCGACCCGCGCGAGCGCGCCGCCGTGGCGCGGATCCTGGGCTACGCCGCGGGCGCGACCGAGGAGATGCTCGACGACCACCTGCGGCTGACCCGGCAGGCGTCGGGCGTCGTCGATCGCGTGTTCTGGGAGTGAGGCGCGCCTCAGCGGCCCTCGACGAAACATCCGTGACACACGACCCGCCTACGGTGCTCCACGCGAGGGCGCGACTGACGTGGGGGCGCCCCCTCGCCCGCGGGGAGGTCACGGTGGTCGTGACCTCCCCGTGATCATTCCGTGACCTTCGGGCGGGATCTGGCGCCGTGCGCCGCACCTGCGGGTGAGATAGCCGCATTCATGCCGCAGATGCGGCTAGGTTGGGGTCCATGCCCGACTACCGCGCGTCCGAGGCCGCCGAGATCCTCGGCGTCAGCGACGACACCGTCCGCCGCTGGATCGACGCCGGCCGCCTGGCCGCCGTCGAGCGGGAGGGACGCACGGTCGTCGAGGGCGAGACCCTCGCGGCCTTCGCCTCCTCGCTGCTCTCCGACCCGGGCTCGGTGCCCCGGGCCGGAGCCGTGAGCGCGCGCAACCGGCTGCCCGGCATCGTCACCCGCGTCGTCTCCGACTCGGTCATGGCCCAGGTCGAGCTGGCCTGCGGTCCCTACCGCCTGGTCTCGCTGATGAGCAGGGAGGCCACCGAGGAGCTCGGCCTGGCTCCCGGCGTGCGAGCCCTCGCCTCCGTCAAGTCCACCAACGTCGTCGTGGAGCGCCCATGAGCCGCACGCCCGTCCGCCCCGCCCGTCCCGCCCGCCGGGTCCTGGCCGCCGCCGCAGCCCTGCTGCTCGCCGGAGGGCTCGCCGCCTGCGGCGGCTCCGACGACTCCGGGGACTCCGGCTCCGCGGGCTCGCAGAAGCAGGTGACGCTCACCGTGTTCGCCGCGGCGTCGCTGACGAGCTCGTTCACCGAGCTGGGCCAGCGGTTCGAGAAGGCCAACCCCGGCGTCACGGTGCGCTTCAGCTTCGGCGGATCCTCCGACCTCGTCGAGCAGATCGCCTCCGGTGCGCCCGCCGACGTGTTCGCCTCGGCGGATCAGAAGAACATGGACAAGGTGGGCGCCGATGCCACCGACCCCGAGGACTTCGCCACCAACACCCTCGAGATCGCCGTGCCGCCGGACAACCCGGCCAGGATCGCGGACCTCTCCGACCTCGCCCGCACGGGGGTCAAGGTCGTGCTCTGCGCCCCCGAGGTCCCCTGCGGGGCCGCGGCCGAGAAGGTCGAGAAGGCCGCGGGCGTCTCGATCACGCCGGTCAGCGAGGAGCAGTCGGTCACCGACGTGCTCGGCAAGGTCACCTCGGGCGAGGCCGACGCCGGCCTGGTCTACGTCACCGACGTCAAGGGCGCGGGCGACGCAGTGGAGGGCGTGCCGTTCCCGGAGTCGGCCGACGCCGTGAACACCTATCCGATCAGCGTCCTGTCCGGCGCGGGGGACCGCGCGACGGTGGCACAGGCGTTCGTCGCGTTCGTGCGCGGCGCCGAGGGCCAGGAGGTCCTCGCCGACGCCGGCTTCGGCGCGCCGTGATCACCGGCTGATCCTCGGCTGATCCTCGGCTGACCGTAGTCTCGCCCCCGTGAGCGACGCCCGAGCCCGCAGCGCCGTCCCCGGCTGGCTGTGGGCTCCGGCGGCCCTCGGCACGCTGTTCCTGCTGCTGCCGCTCGGAGCGATGCTCACGCGCGTCGAGTGGACGCGTCTGGGCTCGCTGGTCACCTCGGAGTCCGCGCTCGACGCGCTGTGGCTGAGCCTGCGCACCAGCGCGATCAGCACGCTGCTGTGCGTCGTGCTCGGCGTGCCCATGGCCACCGTGCTGGCCCGCGGTCGCGTGCGCGGGCTCGACGCGCTGCGCTCGCTGGTGCTGCTGCCGCTGGTGGTGCCGCCCGTGGTCAGCGGCCTCGCGCTGCTCTACACCTTCGGACGCCGCGGCCTGCTCGGCTCGAGCCTGGAGGTGCTCGGCGTCGAGGTCGCCTTCACCACCACCGCCGTGGTGATGGCCCAGACCTTCGTCGCCCTGCCCTACCTCGTCATCTCGCTCGAGGGTGCGCTGCGCACCGCGGGGGAGCGCCACGAGGTGGTCGCCGCGACGCTCGGCGCGCGACCCGGAGCGGTCTTCCGGCGCATCACCGTGCCGCTGGTGCTGCCGGGGCTGCTGGGTGGGGCGGTGCTGTCCTTCGCCCGGGCGCTGGGGGAGTTCGGCGCCACCATCACCTTCGCCGGCTCCCTGCAGGGCACGACCACCACGCTGCCCATCCAGATCTACCTCGAGCGGGTCACCGACCCCGACGCCGCGGTGGCGCTCGCGCTGGTGCTCGTGGTCGTCGCGGTGGTCGTGATCGCCGTGGCGCGGCCCGGACGGAGCACGGTGTGAGCGCCGCGCCATCGCTGCGCGCCGAGGTGCGCGTGCCCGAGCGCGACGTCGACCTGCTGCTCGAGGTCGCGCCGGGGGAGACCGTCGCGATCGTCGGCGCGAACGGCGCCGGCAAGTCGACGCTGCTCGAGACCGCCGCCGGCCTGCTGCGGCCCGACGGCTGCTCGGTGCGGCTGGGCGAGCGCGAGGTGGCGGGGCTCCCGGCGCACGCGCGTCGGGTCGGGCTGCTGGCGCAGGACCCGCTGCTCTTTCCGCACCTGAGCGTGCTGGAGAACGTCGCCTTCGGCCCCCGGCACGCCGGCGCCGGCCGAGCGGCGGCCCGCGAGCGTGCGCGCACCTGGCTGCGGGAGGTCGGCGTCGATCAGCTCGAGGCGCGACGTCCGCGCGAGGTCAGCGGCGGGCAGGCCCAGCGGGTCGCGCTGGCCCGGGCCCTGGCCGCCGACCCCGACCTCCTGCTGCTCGACGAGCCGCTCGCGGCCCTCGACGTCTCGGTGGCCCCCGAGATCCGCCAGGTGCTGCGCCGCGTGCTCGCCGAGCGCACCGCGGTGCTGGTGACCCACGACGTCCTCGACGTGCTGACCCTCGCCGACCGCCTGGTCGTCCTCGAGGCCGGCCGGATCGTCGAGGACGGTCCGGCCCGCGAGGTGCTGCAGCGCCCGCGCAGCGCCTTCGCCGCCCGGCTGGCCGGGCTCAACCTCGTCGCGGGCGTGGCCACCGAGGACGGCGTGCGCGACGGCGCCCTGCACGTCCACGCGACGCCCGCGCCGGGCGGTCCCGCGCCGGCGCCCGGCGAGCGGGCGGTCGCGGTGTTCGCCCCGCGCGCCGTCGCCGTGCACCTCGACCCCCCTGGCGGGAGCCCGCGCACGGTGATCGCCGCGCGGGTGCTGCGGCTGGACCCCCACGGCGACCTCGTCCGCGTCGTCGCCCAACCGCACGACGCGCGGCCCGAGGGCGGCAGCCTCAGCGCCGACGTCACCGCCGGCGCCGTCGCCGACCTCGGCCTGGTGCCCGGGCTCGCGGTGCATCTGGTGGTCAAGGCCAGCGAGGTCGCGCTGCATCCGCTGTGAGGTCGCCCGTGCAGGTGAACATCGGGTGAAGCGAGCCGTCGATGCCGCCATCGGTCTGCGCGGATGTGGACCGGCCAGGTAGAACTGCCCGGTGATCCGTCTCGGGCTGACGCCGTCGCGCGCCGCTGCCGCGCTCCTGACCCTCGTCGGGGCGCTGCTGCTGATGCCGCTGGGCGCCGCGCCCGCGCCGGCGGCCACGCCGGGGTCGGTCGTGCTGCGGGTGGTGGGCGGACCGACGCGCACCTTCACCGCCGCAGAGCTGGCCGATCCCGCGCTCCAGGACGTCTCCGGCGCCCCCTACACGCTGCGCGAGGAGTCGGGCGCGCAGCGCTCGGCCGGCGGCGACGGCTGGGTCTCGGTGCGGGCGCTGCTGGCCGCCGCCGGTGGACCCTCGCCCGGCGCCGTCACCTGGGCCGAGGTCTCCGGACCCGACGGCGTCGTCCACCCGCTCGGGCGCGGCGAGCTCACGGGCGGGTTCGCCTCAGGCCTCCTGCCCGCGGTCTCCGCCCAGCCGGGTGGGGTCACCTACGTCCGTCCGCTGCGCGGCGGCGACGACGCGAACCTCTCGCCCGACGCCAACCGGCAGGGCTTCGAGCAGACCACCGGCGCCCTCACGATCGTGCTGCACACCTCCGGGCGCCTCCTCGACGTCGACGTCGCCCCCACGCGCACCGCGCCCGACTCCTACACCCTGAAGGCCGACGTCGCCGATGCGCCGTCCGGCCTCACCGCGGCGTGGACCCTCGGCGACGGATCCGAGGCCAGCGGCCTCTCGGTGGAGCACTCCTGGGCCAAGGCGGGCAGCTATCCGATCGGCCTGCAGGTGCGGGGCCCCGACGGCTCCTGGGGCCGGGCCGCCCCGGTGAGCGTCGAGGTCGACGCCGCCACGCCGACCCCGACGCCGACCCCGACTCCGAGCGCGCCGCCCAGCACCCAGCCCAGCGACCAGCCCAGCGACCAGCCCACGGACCAGCCGAGCACGCACCCCACCGGCCAGCCCTCGGTCGGCGGTCCGCGCGGCGTCGTGACGGGCGGCGGCCGACCCCTCGGGCGGCTGGCGAGCGTCCCGACCGCGCCGAGCGGCCGGCAGCTCTCCGCGCTGAGCGCGGGTGGGGAGATCCCGCTGGTCCGCACTCCCTCGGCGACGCCCACCGGGCCGCAGCAGTACCGCGTCACCGGCGTCCTGCTCGGCGCGCAGCCGGCCGCCGCGCCCACCGCCGCCGAGGTGCCGCGCACGGTGGGCTCGGCGCTCCTCCTGCCGCCGTGGGTGGCGCACCTGATGATCGTCCTGGGCCTGATCGGGCTCGGGGTCCTGCGGGAGACCGCCGGCGTGCTGCGCCGGCATCCGCGCCAGCCCGTGAAGGAGCAGCCCTGATGGACGGCGTCCACCAGTTCGTCTACGACGTCGCCGCGAGCCTGGAGGGCCCGGTGCTCGTCCTGGCGGTGGCGGCCGTCCTGGCCACGCTCGTCGAGCTCGGCGCGTTCGCCGCCGAGCTGTGGCGGCGCCGTCCCGGACGCCTGGTGACGGTGGCCGGCTGCGCCGTCGAGGCCCGCGCGCACCTCGAGGCCGACGACCGCGAGGCCGCGGCGGCCGCGCTCGCACCGCTGGCCCGGACCGCCCGGATGGCCGCGGTCGTCGAGACCTTCGCGGCGGTGGCGGGTCCGAGCGCCGCCGAGCCCGTGCTCGCCAAGGAGCTCGCCGACCTCGACCTCGACGCCCAGCGCCGTCTGGGTCGCACCCGCCTGCTGGTGCGCTTCGGTCCGGCGCTGGGCCTGATGGGCACCCTCATCCCGCTCTCGCCGGCCTTGGAGGGCCTGGCCAGCGGCGACGTCGCCACGCTCGCGGAGAACCTGCGCACCGCGTTCTCGGTCACCGTGATCGGCCTGGGCGTGGGCGCGATCGCCTTCGCGGTGTCGCTGGTGCGCGAGCGGCTCTACGGCCAGGACTGGTCGGACCTGGAGTTCGTCGCCGCCGTCCTGACCGCCGACGAGGCCCCGCCCCTGCCGCCGCGGGCCCAGCCCGCGGTGGAGCCCGCCGAGGAGCCCGCATGATCCGCGTGACCCCGCGGGCGCGCAGCCGACGCGACGGCGCCGGCGACCCGCTCGACGGACTGGTGAACCTCTTCGACCTCGGGATCGTGCTCTCGGTCGGCTTCCTGCTGGCCGCGCTCACCTCGCTCGACCTCACCGGCGCGCTCGCCGGCGGCGTCGACTCCCCGGCCCGCACCGGCCAGGACGCGCAGGTCACGGTGCCGCCCGGCGGCGTCACCGGCGACGTCCCGCCCACGGGCTCGCAGGTGGTGGGCACGGGGGAGCGGGTCGGCACGGTCTACCGGCTGGCCGACGGCCGCCTGGTCTACGTCGTCCCGAGGTCGAGCCCCAGCGCGAGCCCGAGCTCCAGCCCCAGCTCCAGCCCCAGCGCGAGCCTCGGCTCCAGCCCCGCTCCCTGATCTCGTCGGCCGGTTCTCCTCCGATCCGCGCCCGGCCGGCCGACAGGAGCAGGGACGGCTCGTCCCCCGCGGCCGTCGGCACGACCCCCCAGGATCCGCCCGAGGATCCCGTGCAGGATGCAAGGAGCCGGTCATGACGACCACCCCCCGAACGACCCCGCGACCCCTCAGGACCTCGCTCGCCGCGGCCCTGGCCACCACGCTGCTGGGCACCGGCCTGCTGCTCGGCGCCGCGTCCGGCGCCCAGGCCGCCGACGCCGGAGCGACCTATCGCTGCGACACCCTCATCGGCTCCGTCGACGTGCCGGTGGCCGTCGACACCACCGCCCTGACCCGCCGGTTCCCGACCGGTGCGATCGTGCCCAGCGACCTGGTGTCGGTCGACGCCGTCACCTCGCTGCCCGCGGCGCTGCTGAGCTTCCTCTCCGGCCTCGGCCTGGACGGCGTCGGCGTCTCCCTCACCGACTTCGTGCTGCGGGCGGGCTCGACCGTCCTGCCGCTCAACGGCCTGACCGCCGGGACGACGACCCTCCCGGCCTCCGGCGACCTCAGCGTCCCGGTGTCGGGCCAGGTCGGCGGCTTCACGGCGCCGGCGCCGGGGCGCTACCCGATCCGGCTGCCGCAGACCTTCGCCCTCACTCCGATCTCCGGGCTGGGCCTGGCCCCGATGACCTGCACGCTGCCGTCCTCGCAGTCGCCGCTGATCGGCACCTTCCGCGTCGACCGTCAGGCGTCGATCACGCGAGCCACCGTGCGCGGCGGGACGCTCAAGGTCACCGTCCGGCGCCAGTTCGGCCAGGCCGCTCGCGGCAAGGTGGCCGTGCGGATCGGCAGCCGGCTGATGACCAGCCGCGTCCTGCGCAGCGGTGCCGCGACGGTGCGGGTGCCGCGCAGCTGGCGCGGCCGCGTCGTCACCGCCGCCTACGTGGGGGAGTCGCGCACCGCGGGCTCGTGGACCCGCGTCAAGGTGCGCTGACGCACCTGATCGGAACGGTGGACACGGCGCCCGTCGTGCCCTAGCGTCGCCCCGTAACTAGAACACGTTCCAGTTACGGGGCCGCCCGTCTCGCGACGGCGCGCGGTCCCTTGCCGCCACCCATCGGTGCAGGAAGGATCCCCGCCGTGACCCAGACCACAGCGGACCTCCTCATCATCGGCGCCGGTCCCACCGGCCTCTACGCGGCCTACTACGCGGGGTTCCGCGGCCACCGCGTGGCCGTCGTCGACTCCCTCCCCGAGCTCGGCGGCCAGATCACGGCCATGTACCCCGAGAAGCAGATCCTCGACGTCGCCGGCTTCCCGTCGGTGAAGGGCCGCGACCTCGTCGAGGGCCTGGTGGCACAGGCCGCCACCGCCAAGCCCGACTACTTCCTCGACCGCACCGCCCGCGACCTCGTCGAGGACGCCGACGGCGTCACCGTCACCCTCGACGACGGCACCGAGATCCGGGCCGGCGCCGTGCTCATCACCGCGGGCATCGGCAAGTTCAGCCCCCGCCCGCTCCCCGCCGGCGAGGGCTGGCTGGGCCGCGGCCTGGAGTTCTTCGTCCCCAGCTTCGCGCCCTACGCCGGCAAGGACGTCGTCATCGTCGGCGGCGGCGACAGCGCCTTCGACTGGGCGCTGCACCTCGAGCCGGTGGCCGCCTCGGTCACGCTGGTGCACCGCCGCGACGCCTTCCGTGCCCACGCGCGCACCGTCGAGGAGGTCACGGCCTCGCGCACGCGCATCATCACCCGCGCCGAGGTCGCCGAGCTGCGCGGTGCCGAGCACCTCGAGGAGGTCGACGTCGTCGTCGACGGCGAGACCACCACGCTGCCCTGCCAGGCGCTGGTCGCCGCGCTCGGGTTCGTCGCCGATCTCGGCCCGATCCAGCAGTGGGGGATCGAGGTGCACAAGCGGCACGTCGTGGTCGACTCCGCGATGCGCACGAACCTCGCGCGGGTCTTCGCCGCCGGCGACATCACCGAGTACCCCGGCAAGGTCCGCCTCATCGCCGTCGGCTTCGGCGAGGCCGCCACCGCCGTCAACAACGCCACCGTCGCGATCGACCCGACCGCGAAGGTCTTCCCGGGCCACTCCAGCGAGGGTGGCTGAGTCCCATGTCCCCGAGGAGGACACCATGAGGATCACGGTCGACTTCGACCTGTGCGAGTCCAACGCGCTCTGCGAGGCGCTCGCCCCCGAGGTCTTCGAGCTCGACGACGACGACTACCTCGTCGTCAAGGCCGAGGAGACCACGCCCGAGACGCTCGAGTCGGTGCGGCAGGCCGTCGCGGCCTGCCCGCGCGCGGCGATCCGGCTGGAGGACTGATCCCCCGATGACCACCTCGCTCGACGGCCTGGTCGCCGTCGTCACGGGTGCCGGCGCGGGCCTGGGCCGTGCCGAGGCCCTCGCGCTGGCCGACGCCGGCGCCCGCGTCGTCCTCAACGACCTGCCCGGCGCGGCCGACGAGGCCGCCGAGGAGATCCGCTCGCGCGGCGGCGAGGCCGTCGTCGTCGAGGGCGACGTCGCCGAGCGCAGCACCGCCGATGCCATGGTGGCCGCCGCGGTGGGCCTCGGCTCGCTCGACGTCGTCGTCAACAACGCCGGCATGACCCGCGACCGGATGCTCTTCAACATGTCCGACGAGGAGTGGGACGCCGTCGTCCGCGTGCACCTGCGCGGCCACTTCCTGCTCTCGCGCAACGCCGCGTCGTACTGGCGCGAGCGCTCGAAGTCCGAGGGCGGCCCGGTCTACGGCCGGGTGATCAACACCGCCTCCGAGGCCTTCCTCGGCGGCTCGCCGGGCCAGGCCAACTACGCCGCCGCCAAGGCCGGCATCGCCGCGCTGACCCTCTCGACGGCCCGCGGCCTCGAGCGCATCGGCGTCCGCGCGAACGCCATCTGCCCACGCGCCCGCACCGCGATGACCGCGCAGGTCTTCGGCGAGGACACCTCGGGCCTGGCGATCGACCCGTACTCGCCCGAGCACGTGGCACCGCTGGTGGCGTGGCTGGCCTCCCCGGCCGCCGACAACGTCACCGGGCAGGTCTTCGTCGTCTACGGCGGCATGGTGGCCCTGGTCGCCGCGCCCGTCGTCGAGCAGCGCTTCGACGCCGCCGGCGAGGCCTGGACCGCCGACGACCTCGACCGGCAGCTCGGCGGGTTCTTCGAGGGCCGCGAGCTCGCCGAGGGGTTCGCCGCCGACTCGATCATGAAGCTGAGCGTGTGAGGGGATGGAGCAGGAGATGACCCGGCAGAAGGACGACCGTGGCCGGCTGGCCGGCAAGGTCGCGATCGTCACCGGTGCGGCGATGGGGCAGGGTGCGGAGATCGCGCGGGCCTTCGTCGCCGAGGGCGCCGGCGTCGTGCTGGCCGACGTCGCGAAGGAGCAGGGCCAGGCGCTGGCCGAGGAGCTGGGGCACGCGGCCCACTTCGTGCACCACGACGTCAGCGACGCGGGGTCCTGGACCTCGCTCGTGGCCACCACCGAGGAGCGCTTCGGCCCAGTGAGCGTGCTGGCCAACAACGCCGGCATCCTCCGCTTCGGTGACATCGAGCGGCACGACGCCGCCGAGGTCGAGCTGCTGTGGCGGATCAACCAGATGGGCACCTTCCTGGGCATGCAGGCCGTGGCCCGCACGATGCGCAAGAACGGAGGCGGCTCGATCATCAACGCCTCCTCGGTAGAAGGCCTGGCCGGCATGGCCGGCTGCACCGCCTACGCCGCCACCAAGTGGGCCATCCGCGGCATGACCAAGTGCGCGGCCATGGAGCTCGGACCGAAGGGCATCCGGGTCAACTCCGTGCACCCCGGCATGATCGACACCCCCATGACCCGCGTGCACGGAGGCGACGCCGCCATGGAGTTCGGCGCCTCGAAGGTGCCGCTGCGGCGCGTCGGCACCCCCGGCGACATCGCCCCGGTCTACGTCTTCCTCGCCAGCGACGAGTCGGCCTACGTGAACGGCGCCGAGCTCGCCGTCGACGGCGGCGTCACCGCGACCCACGCGTTCGGCGGCTGAGCGCCGTGGCGAACCAGCGCTCGCAGGTCGTCATGGACGACGCCGAGGTCTGGGAGTTCCTGCGCCAGCAGCGCTCCTCGACCCTCGGCACCCTCGGCCCGCAGGGCCAGATCCACCTCGTCGGCATGTGGTACGCCGTGCTGGAGCAGGAGATCTGGTTCGAGACCAAGAAGAAGGCCCAGAAGACCCTCAACGTCCGACGCGACCCGCGCTGCTCGTTCCTCGTCGAGGCCGGGCACACCTACGACCAGCTGCGCGGCGTCGCCATCGAGGGACGCGCGGAGGTCGTCGAGGACGAGGACGTCGTCTGGCGGGTGTGCGTCGACATCTTCGAGCGCTGCAACGGCCCCTACACCGAGGAGATGCGCCCGATCGTGGAGGTCATGGCGCACAACCGCGCGGCGATCCGCCTGGTGCCCGAGCGCGTCCGCTCCTGGGACCACCGCAAGCTCGGGCTGCCGCCGATGGAGCTCGGCGGCACCACGGCGGCGTTCCTGGAGTAGGCCTGGAGCGACGCGCGCTCAGTCGCGCAGCAGCAGGGTGACGGCGACCTCGATCTGGTTGCCGGTGTCGGCGGCCGAGGAGCGTCCGGTGACCCAGCCGACCAGGGCGGAGAGCCAGACGTCGCCGATGACCTTGGTGATCGCGACGTCCTCGTCGGTGAGGTCGCCGACGTCGGTGAGGTCGGGGTGCAGGGCGCGGCTGAGCATGGCGGTCATCGACATGCCGACGCGGTGGATCTCCGCGGTGGCCGAGGAGTCGGCGAACATGAACGCGCGCGTCAGCGCCTCGGTGAGGTGCGGGTCGGCCTGCAGGCCGCGGCTGAGCATCTTGAGGATGTTGATGACCCGCTCGGCGGCGTTGGCGCCGGGCACCGGCTTGTCGCGCAGGCCCACCTCGGCCTTCTCGAACTCACGTCCGAGGGCGGAGACGAGCAGGTGGATCTTGGAGGGGAAGTAGCGGTAGAGCGTGCCGAGGGCGACGTCGGCCCGCTCGGCGACGGCGCGCATCTGGACGGCGTCGAAGCCGCCCTCGGAGGCGAGGGCGATGGTGGCGTCGAGGATGCGCTTGCGGCGCTCGCGCTGGGCCGTCGAGCCGAGGTCGTCGGCGCTCGGGGCCGGCGCGGCGCTGGCGGCGTCCGCGGTGGTGCCGGGGGTGCGGGAGGGACTCACGATGCTCCGTTACGAGGTCAGGATGCTGGTCGGGTCTGGTGATGGCTGAGAAGTGCCAGGCGGGCGAACCGGGCCGCCCGCAGGACGGACGCCGGTGGCCGACCTCGCAGATGTCGCCACTAGGCTAGCGAAGACTGGTCCATAATAGGAACGCGTTCCACCTCGGTCGGACCTGCTCCGGGTCCGTCCTCGTCCGCCACACGACCTCTGGAGGATCCAGCCCGCATGCGGATCGCCCTGCTGTCCTATCGCTCCAAGCCGCACTGCGGGGGGCAGGGCATCTACATCCGGCACCTCAGCCGCGAGCTCGTCGCCCTCGGGCACTCCGTCGAGGTCTTCTCCGGTCAGCCCTACCCCGAGCTCGACGAGGGCGTCGGCCTCACCAAGGTCGAGAGCCTCGACCTCTACCGCGAGCCCGACCCGTTCCGCGTGCCGCACCTGCGCGAGTTCCGCGACCGCGTCGACGTCGAGGAGTTCGCGACGATGTGCGCGGCCGGGTTCCCCGAGCCGAAGACGTTCTCCACGCGCGTCGCGCGGCTGCTGCGCGAGCGCCGCGAGGAGTTCGACGTCGCCCACGACAACCAGGTGCTCGGCTACGGCATGCTCGACGTCGAGCAGACGATGCCGCTGATCACCACGCTGCACCACCCGATCACCTTCGACCGCCGCATCGACCTCGCCGCCACCCGCAACCCGTGGCGCAAGATCACGCTGCGCCGCTGGTACGGCTTCCTGCGCATGCAGGGCCGCGTCGCCCGGGCCGCGCGCCGTATCATGACGCCCTCGGAGACCAGCCGCCGCGACATCGCCACCGACTTCGGCGTCGACCCCGCCCGGATGCAGACCATCCTGCTCGGCGTCGACGACGCCTTCGTGCCGCCGCCGGCCGACCGGCCCCGCGTGCCGGGGCGCATCATGGCGATGGCCAGCGCGGACGCCCCGATGAAGGGCATCGCGACGCTGCTCGAGGCGTTCGCGAAGCTGCGCACCGAGCGCGACGTCGAGCTGGTGCTCGTCACCAAGCCCAAGCCGGGCGGGCGCACCGAGCAGCTCATCGAGCGGCTCTCCATCGGCGACTCCGTGCGCTTCGTCCACGGCGTCAGCCAGGACGAGCTCGTCGAGCTGATGGGCTCGGCCGAGGCGGCCTGCGTGCCGTCGTTCTACGAGGGCTTCTCGCTGCCCACCGCCGAGCTGATGGCCTGCGCCACCCCGCTGATCGTCTCCCGCGCCGGCGCGATCCCCGAGGTCACCGGCCCCGACGGCGAGTGCGCCGACATGGTCACCCCCGGCGACGTCGGCGAGCTCGAGGCCGCCCTCGCCGCCCTCCTCGACGACCCCGAGCGGCGGGCCCGCATGGGCGCGGCCGGCCGGCGTCGCGTCGAGGAGATGTTCAGCTGGCGCGCCGTCGCCGTCACCGTGGCCCGGGCCTACGAGGAGGTCGTCGCCGAGTGGCACGCCTCCGGCCCGATGCCGACGGCCACCAAGCGCCAGGCCCGACGCCTGCCGCGCCACCGCGACTGACGCCGCGCCCCCACCAGCCCGACCGCCGACCCGCCCCGCGCAGGAGGAACCCCATGCTCACCGTCGACTTCGACCGCCTCGGTCTGCGCCCCGGCGACCGCGTCCTCGACATGGGCTGCGGCGCCGGCCGCCACGCCTTCGAGATGTACCGCCGCGGCGGCGACGTCATCGCCTTCGACATGGACGCCGACGAGCTGGCCGGCGTCCGGGATCTCTTCGTCGCCATGGAGGAGGCCGGCGAGGCCCCGGCCGGCGCCCAGGCCGACGTCAAGCAGGGCGACGCGCTCTCCCTGCCCTTCGCCGACGGCGAGTTCGACCGCGTCGTGGCCGCCGAGGTGCTCGAGCACATCCATGACGACGTCAGCGCCATCAAGGAGCTCGTCCGGGTGCTTCGCCCGGGCGGCACGCTCGCGATCTCGGTGCCGCGCTGGCTGCCGGAGGTCATCAACTGGCGGCTCTCCTCGGACTACCACGACGCCGAGGGCGGCCACATCCGCATCTATACCGACCACGAGCTGGTCGACAAGGTCACCAAGGCCGGCCGCTTCAACGACGGCACCCCCGGCACCGCGATGGTCTTCGAGGGCAAGGACTACGCCCACGGCCTGCACGCGCCGTACTGGTGGATCAAGTGCGCCGTCGGCGTCGAGAACGACGAGCACCCGCTCGCGAAGGCCTACCACCGCCTGCTGGTGTGGGAGATCATGAAGCAGCCCACCGCCCTCAAGGTGGCCGGCAAGGTGCTCGACCCGCTCATCGGCAAGTCGATGGTGCTGTACTTCCGCAAGCCCGAGGTCGCCGGTGCGTGACCTGCCCTTCGTCGAGGGCGTCCTGAACGCCCAGCAGGTCGCCGACACCGCCCGCCAGATCGCGGCGATGCAGGAGCCCTGCGGCGCCGTGCCCTGGACCACCGGCGAGCACGTCGACATCTGGAACCACGTCGAGGCCGCCATGGCGATGCTCGTCGGCGGCGAGGTCGAGGCCGCCGAGCGCGCCTACGCCTGGGTGCCGACGATGCAGCGTGCCGACGGCTCGTGGCCGATGAAGATCGTCGCGAACGCCGTCGAGGACGACCGCGGCGAGTCGAACATGTCGGCCTACCTCGCCGTCGGGCTGTGGCATCACTGGCTGCTGCGCCGCGACCACGCGTTCGTCCGTCGGTTCTGGCCCTCGGTGCGCGCCGGCCTGGACTTCGTCGTCTCGCTCCAGCAGGAGTGGGGCGGCATCGCCTGGACCCCCGTCGACGACTTCTGCCTGCTCACCGGCAACGCCAGCATCTACCACTCGCTGCGCGCCGGCGTCGCCCTCGCCGACCTCGTCGACGAGCCGCAGCCGGAGTGGGAGCTCGCCGGTGGCCGCCTCGGCCACGCCCTGCGCGAGCACCGCGATCGGTTCGCCGACAAGTCCACCTACTCCATG
Organism: Nocardioides sp. B129/18; assembly: GCF_055282735.1. Classification (NCBI taxonomy): domain Bacteria; kingdom Bacillati; phylum Actinomycetota; class Actinomycetes; order Propionibacteriales; family Nocardioidaceae; genus Nocardioides; species Nocardioides sp. B129/18. The sequence continues at coordinate 160,694 of NZ_JBUZJI010000008.1, forward strand.
GACTGGTACTACCCGGTGCTCGGCGGTGCCGTCCGCGGCCAGGCCGCCCTCGACCGCCTCGCCACCCGCTGGGACGACTTCGTCGTGCCCGGCCTGGGCATCCACTGCGTCGACACCAACCCGTGGGTCACCGGCGCCGAGACCTGCGAGCTCGCGATGGCCCTCGACGTCGTCGGCGACCACGCCCGGGCCCGCACCCTCCTCGCCGACATGCAGCACCTGCGCGAGGACGACGGCCGCTACTGGACCGGCTGGGTCTACGACACCGGCCGCACCGACGAGCCCGGCGACGTCTACTGGCCCCACGAGCACACCACGTACACCGCCGCCGCCGTCATCCTGGCCGTCGACGCCCTGGGGGAGACCTACGGCCACTCGACGCCCGGCTCCGGCATCATGCGCGGCACCTCCCTCGCCCCGCCCTTCGCCGAGCTGGCGCTGGAGTGCGGCTGTGCGGTGGAGGTCGACGAGCGCCACTGAGCCCCTGGCTCGGTCTCGGTCACGGGCCGGGTGCTGGGCTCGGCACGGTGTCAGACTCCGGGGTCTCGACAGGCTCGACCAGCCCCTGCCCGCGCGGCTGCGTCTTGCAAGCTGGAGGCGAACCAGCGGGCCCGAGGCGACGAGCGGCTCAGGAGGTGGGGCGGGGGACTCACCCCACCCCGTCGCCGGCCTCCCCGGCGACCCGACGCAGCACCCGCATGGAGCCGAGCGCCTCGACCTCCTCGAAGGCGCCGCCGGCGAGCGCGCGCAGGTAGACGTGGTAGGGCGGCTGGCCGCCGTCGGCGGGGTCGGGGAAGACGTCGTGGATGACGAGGAGGCCCTCGCGCATGACCCAGGGGGCCCAGCCGGTGTAGTCGTTCTGGGCGTGCACCTCGGCGTGGCCGCCGTCGATGAAGAGCAGCGAGAGCGGGGTGCGCCAGTGGGCGGAGACGGTGGTGGAGGCGCCGATGACGGCCACGACGTGCTCCTCGAGGCCGGAGCGCTCGAGGGTGCGGCGGAAGGTGGGGAGGGTGTCCATGCGGCCGGTCTCGGGGTCGACGAGCGTGGTGTCGTGATGCTCCCAGCCGGCCTGGTTCTCCTCCGAGCCGCGGTGGTGGTCGACGGTGAAGACGACCGCCTGCGGGCCGCCGACGATGCGCGCGGCCCCGGCGAGGTGCAGGGCGGACTTGCCGCAGTAGGTGCCGACCTCGAGGGCGGGTCCGTGGGGGAGTCGCTCGAGGGCGCGGCGGTGCAGCAGCAGGCCCTCGTCCTCGGGCATGAAGCCCTTCGCGGCCAGGGCGTGGGCGTGCCAGTCGTCAGTCACGGGCGGAGCCTATAGAGTGACGGCGTAAGTGAAACACGTTCTAGTTCAGGTGAGGGACGCATGTCGATCGGCATCTCCGAGGAGCACGTCGCACTGGCGGCCAGCCTGCGGGAGTGGGCCGCGGGCCTGGGGGGGG
>NZ_JBUZJI010000009.1:0-7841 GCF_055282735.1 Nocardioides sp. B129/18
GCCGCCGCCCAGGAGCGCGAGGCCCGTGCCCGCGCCGCCGCCCGGCGCGAGCGCCTGCGTCGCGAGGCCCGGGCCGCCGAGGCCGTCGGCACGGCCGTCGGCTGGGTGCTGGCCCGGCTCGAGGTCTCCGTCGACGCCGCCGCCCGCGCCCGCACCGAGGTCGAGCAGTCGCGCACCGAGCGCGAGCAGCGGCTGCTCACCGTGCGCGGCACGCTGCGCGACCTCCAGCGCGACCTCGACGAGCTCGTCAGCTCGGTGCACCGCGACGAGATGGCCCGCGCCCAGCAGCGCATGCGCATCGAGCAGCTCGAGCAGCGCGCCCTCGAGGAGCTGGGCCTGGCCGTCGACACCCTCGTCGCCGAGTACGGCCCGGACCAGCCCGTGCCCGGCTCGGCGCCGGATGAGGACGGCGAGCTGCCCGACCCGACGCCCTACGTCCGCGAGGAGCAGCAGAAGCGGCTGCGCTCGGCCGAGCGCGCCCTGCAGATGCTCGGCAAGGTCAACCCCCTGGCGCTCGAGGAGTTCTCCGCGATGGAGGAGCGCCACCAGTTCCTCACCGAGCAGCTCGAGGACCTCCGCAAGACCCGCCGCGACCTCCTCGACATCGTCCGCGAGGTCGACGCCCGGGTCGAGCAGGTCTTCACCGAGGCCTACGCCGACGTCGAGCGCGCCTTCGACGCCACCTTCGCCCGGCTCTTCCCCGGCGGCGAGGGACGCCTGGTGCTCACCGACCCCGACGACATGCTCACCACCGGCGTCGAGGTCGAGGCCCGCCCGCCGGGCAAGAAGGTCAAGCGCCTCTCGCTGCTCTCCGGCGGCGAGCGCTCGCTGGTGGCCGTGGCGTTCCTGGTGGCGCTGTTCAAGGCCCGGCCCTCGCCGTTCTACATCCTCGACGAGGTCGAGGCCGCGCTCGACGACACCAACCTCGGACGCCTCCTGCAGATCTACGAGGAGCTGCGCGAGAGCTCCCAGCTGCTCGTCATCACCCACCAGAAGCGGACGATGGAGGTCGGCGACGCCCTCTACGGCGTCACCATGCGCGGCGACGGCGTCTCCGCGGTCATCAGCCAGCGCCTGCGCGAGCCCGCCGACGCCTGAGCTTGCCGACGTCTGAGCCCGCCGACGCCTCAGCGGCCGAGGTCGGCTAGCCTCGCGGCGCGCCGGGACCCCGGCGCCGAAGCCGAGGAGAGCCATGCCCCGCGTCCGCCCCACCCGCGACCAGTACGTCGCCTGGCGCACCGTCACCACCCGGTGGCGCGACGACGACGCCTACGGCCACCTCAACAACGCCACCTACTACGAGCTCTTCGACACCGCGGTCAACGCGCACCTCTACGAGTTCACCGGCGTCGACGTGCGTCGCCTGCCGCAGATCGGCGTGGTCGCGGAGACCTCCTGCCAGTACTTCGTCGAGATCGGCTTCCCGGCGCCCATCGAGATGGGCCTGGTCGTCGACCGCATCGGCACCTCCTCGGCGATCTACCGCATCGGCCTGTTCCAGGGCGACGGCGACGAGGCCGCCGCCGAGGGCCGGTTCGTGCACGTCTACGTCGACAACACCGATCCCGCCCGGCCGGTGACGCCCATGCCCGATGTGATCCGCGACGCGATCACGCCGCTCCTCCGCACGGCTGAGGCCTGAGTCACCAGACGCGTGTCACCCTGGAGACGTGGCCGCCCGCGGCCGCGCTCCCTCCCGCCTCGCACCACCCGTCTCGGAAGGCACCACCGTGCTCGTCGTCGCCATCGTCACCCTGATCTGCCTGCTGGTGGCCGGCCTCGTCCTCTTCTACGTCGCCTATCCCCACCGCGGTCAGACGCCCCCGGCGCAGACCGAGTGGCTCGGCGACGTCCTCACCCGCGCCGTCGACGCCATGCCCACCCTCTCGACCGAGGAGTCCGCGCAGGGCGCGGAGTCCGAGGCGCCGGCGACCCTGCGTGAGCGGGAGCTCGCCGACCGCTGACCCACCCCGCCCGGCTGGGGCCCGTGCGCCCGCTGCTGGTTGGATGAGCGCATGGCCCTGTCCTCGCTCGAATGGATCATCCTCGTCGCGGCCATCGCGGTCGTCGGCCTGCTGCTGGTCGTGCTCGGCCTCGTCGTCGGCCGCGCTCGCCGCTCCGCGCCGCCCGCCGCGCCGCCGCGTCCCGTCGACACCGCCCCCACCGCTCCTCCGCCGCTGGCGGAGGAGGCGGCCACCGACGTCCTCGACGCCCCGGTGGCGCCGCCCGCGCCGCCCGCGCCGCCCGCGCCGGTCCTGGAGCGCCCCGAGCCGGCCGCGTCCCGCCTGGTGCGGCTGCGCCAGCGGCTCGCCGGCAGCCAGGGCGCGCTCGGGCGTGGCCTCCTCGGTCTGCTCTCTCGCGACCGGCTCGACGAGGACACCTGGGAGTCCATCGAGGACGTCCTGCTCACCGCCGACATCGGCGTCGCGCCCACCCAGGAGCTCGTCGAGCGGCTGCGCACCCGCCTGCGCGTCGAGGGCGGCACCGCCCCCGACGCCCGTGCGGTGCTGCGCGAGGAGCTCGTCACGCTGCTCTCCCCGGAGATGGACCGCGGTCTCCAGGTCAGCGGCGCCGACGGGAAGCCCGGCGTCGTCCTCGTCGTCGGCGTCAACGGCGCGGGCAAGACCACCACGGTCGGCAAGATCGCCCGCATCCTGGTCGCCGACGACCGCTCGGTGGCCCTCGGCGCGGCCGACACCTTCCGTGCCGCCGCCGTCGACCAGCTGGCCACCTGGGGCGAGCGCGTCGGCGTCGAGGTCGTGCGCGGCCCCGAGGGCGGCGACCCCGCCTCGGTCGCCTTCGAGGCCGTCCGCTCCGGCGTCGAGCGCGAGCTCGACACCGTCATCGTCGACACCGCCGGCCGCCTGCAGAACAAGGCCGGCCTCATGGACGAGCTCGGCAAGGTCAAGCGCGTCATCGAGAAGCAGGCGCCGGTCACCGAGGTGCTGCTCGTGCTCGACGCCACCACCGGCCAGAACGGCCTGATCCAGGCCCGGGTGTTCTCCGAGGTCGTCGACGTCACCGGCATCGTGCTCACCAAGCTCGACGGCTCGGCCAAGGGCGGCATCGTGGTGGCCGTGCAGCGCGAGCTCGGCGTCCCGGTGAAGCTCGTCGGCCTGGGGGAGGGGCCGGACGACCTCGCCCCCTTCGACCCCGGCGCGTTCGTCGACGCCCTGCTCGGCTGACGCCACCCCGACCCTGCGACACCCGCGGGACGGACGGCTCCGGAGCCCGTTACGCGCCTGAAACACCCGGAGTGGTTTCGTTTCACCCCCGCAACACGACGTGCGCGCCCGCCGAAACCTCGCCCCGCGAAGGTTCTCCGCAATGGGGCGAGGCCCGGCGTGACAGTGCGGTCGGTCGCCGGCACGGCCTCCCCGGAACGAAAGATCCCTGGAGGTTCTGTGGACGGCTATTACGCCTTCATGCTGATCGCGACGGCCCTGGTCCTGATGATGACCGTGCCCGCCCTCGCGCTCTTCTACGGTGGCATGTCTCGGTCGAAGTCCGTGCTGAACATGATGATGATGTCCTACATCGCCGCGGCGATCGTGGGCATCCTCTACGTCGCCGTCGGCTGGTCGATGGGCTGGAGCGGTGACGGCGTCTTCTTCGCCGACCCGACGACGCTGGCCTGGCTGAAGGACGTCGACACGTCCGACTACATCTACGTGATGTTCCAGATGACCTTCGCGATCATCACCGTCGCGCTCATCAGCGGCGCCGTGGCCGACCGCATGAAGTTCGCCGCCTGGGTGGTCTTCATCCCGATCTGGGCGCTGGTGGTCTACTTCCCGCTCTCCCACATGGTCTTCAGCTGCCAGCCCTCGGCCCTGATCTGCAGCAAGATCGGCGCGCAGGACTACGCCGGTGGCACCGCGGTGCACATCAACGCCGGTGTGGCCGGCCTCGTGCTGGTGCTCCTGCTCGGCAAGCGCCTCGGCTTCGGCCGCGACCCGATGCGTCCGCACAACCTGACCCTCACCATGCTCGGCGCCGGCCTGCTCTGGTTCGGCTGGTACGGCTTCAACGTCGGCTCGATCGTCTTCGGCGACGACTGGAGCACCGCCGACGGCGCCAAGGCCAACATGGCCCAGTTCCTCTCCGAGACCGGCCGCACCTTCGGCAACACCACCCTCGCCACCATGGCCGCCATCCTCGGCTGGCTGATCGTCGAGCGGCTCATGCACGGCAAGGCCACCTCGCTCGGCGCGGCCTCGGGCATCGTCGCCGGCCTCGTCGCCATCACCCCGGCGGCGGGCGCGGTCAACCTCTCCGGTGCCGTCGCCATCGGCGCCATCGCCGGTGCGGTCTGCGCCTGGGCGGTCGGCTGGAAGTTCAAGCTCGGCTACGACGACTCCCTCGACGTCGTCGGCGTGCACCTCGTCGGCGGCATCATCGGCACCGTCCTGATCGGCGTCTTCTCCACCTCCGACGGCGCCGGCGGCGTCGACGGCCTGCTCTACGGCGGCGGCTTCGGCTCGCTCGGCGACCAGACCCTGGGCGCCCTCACGGCCATCGCCTACTCCGGCGTGCTCACGCTGATCATCGGCCTGGCCATCAAGTTCACGATCGGCCTGCGCATCGACGAGGACGCCGAGGTGGCGGGCATCGACCTCGCCGAGCACGGCGAGTCCGCCTACGACCTGCACACCTCGGGCGGCTCCGGCGTCCTCGCGGGCCAGGGAGGCCAGGCATGAAGCTCGTGACCGCGGTGATCAAGCCGCACAAGTGGGAGGACGTCCGTGAGGCCCTCGAGGGCTTCGGCGTCACCGGCATGACCGTCAGCGAGGTCTCGGGCTACGGCCGGCAGAAGGGCCACACCGAGGTCTACCGCGGCGCGGAGTACGACGTCGCGCTGGTGCCGAAGATCCGCATCGAGATCGTGGTGCCCGACGACGACCAGGAGGCCGTCGTCGGGGCCATCGTCGCCAGCGCCGGCTCGGGCCGCATCGGCGACGGCAAGGTGTGGGTGACGCCGGTGGAGTCGGTCGTGCGCGTGCGCACCGGCGACACCGACGAGGCCGCCCTCTGAGCCTGGCTGCTCTCAGCGCCCCCAGCGTGGCGCAGCGGGCTGGACCCGCTCCGTGGTCTGTTACACGCCTGAAACAAACGCCTCGCAGAGTGGTCGCCCATGACCTTCGCGACCCCCTCCGTCCTCGGTCTCGCGCCGCACGTGGCGAGCGCGGCGGCGCCGTCGAGCATCGACTCCGGCGACACCGCCTGGCTGCTGGTCTCGACCGCGCTGGTGCTGCTGATGGCCCCCGGCCTGGCCCTCTTCTACGGCGGCATGGTGCGCTCCAAGAGCGTGCTGAACATGATGATGATGACCTTCGGCGCGCTCGCCGTCGTCCTCGTCGTGTGGACGCTGGTGGGCTACTCGCTGGCCTTCGGCGACGACCTCGGCGCCGGCCTGCTGGGCGACCCGCGTCAGTACGCCGGCCTGGGCCAGCTGCTCGAGCCGTCGTCGAACGGGGAGTCGACCTACCCGCTCATCCTCTTCGCGATGTTCCAGGGCCTCTTCGCGGTCATCACCGGCGCGCTGGTCTCCGGCGCGATCGCCGACCGCGCCCGCTTCGGCGCCTGGCTGGTCTTCGTCGGCGCCTGGACGCTGCTGGTCTACGCGCCCGTCGCGCACTGGGTCTTCGACTTCTCCGCCGGCGACCACGTCGGCGGCTGGCTGGCCAACGAGGTCGGCCTCAAGGACTTCGCCGGCGGCACGGCGGTCGAGATCTGCTCCGGCGCCTCGGGCCTGGCGCTGGCGCTCGTCCTGGGCAAGCGCGTCGGCTTCGGTCGCGACCCCATGCGTCCGCACAACCTGACGCTCGTGATGCTCGGCGCCGGCCTGCTGTGGTTCGGCTGGTTCGGCTTCAACGCCGGCTCCGCGCTCAGCGCCGGCCACTCCGCGGCCGTCGTGCTGGTGGCCACCCTGCTCGCCGGCTGCACCGGCACCCTCGGCTGGCTGCTCGTCGAGCGGTTCCGCGACGGCCACGCCACCTCGCTCGGCGCTGCGTCGGGCATGGTGGCCGGCCTCGTGGCCATCACGCCGTCGGGCGGCTCGCTCTCGCCGATCGGCGCGCTCGTCATGGGCGCTGTGGCCGGCGTCGTCTGCGCCTACGCCGTGGGGCTGAAGTACCGCTTCGGCTACGACGACTCCCTCGACGTCGTCGGCGTCCACCTCGTCGGCGGCATCGTCGGCACGCTCGGCATCGGCCTGCTCGCCACGGCGGCCGCGCCCACCGGCGTCGACGGCCTCCTCTACGGCGGCGGCCTCACCCAGCTGGGCAAGCAGGCCATCGGCGTCGGCGCGGTGCTGGTGTACGCCTTCGTCGTGTCCGGCATGATCGGGTGGGTGGTCGACAGGCTCATGGGCTTCCGCGTCGACGAGGAGCACGAGGTCAGCGGCATCGACCTCGTCGTCCACGCGGAGGCCGCCTACGACCTCCTGGCCTCCCCGGGCGCCCGCTCGGCCGGCACCATCTTGAACAGGAGTGACGCATGAAGCTCGTGACCGCGGTCATCAAGCCGCACAAGTGGGAGGACGTCCGCGTCGCCCTCGAGGCGGTCGGCATCTCCGGCATGACCGTCAGCGAGGTCTCGGGCTACGGCCGGCAGAAGGGCCACACCGAGGTCTACCGCGGCGCGGAGTACGAGATCAGCCTGGTGCCGAAGATCCGCCTGGAGATCGTCGTCTCCGAGGAGGACGCCCAGACGGTCGTCGACACCATCGTCACCAGCGCGGCGTCGGGTCGCATCGGCGACGGCAAGGTGTGGGTCACCCCGGTCGACACCGTCGTGCGCGTGCGCACCGGCGATCGCGACGACGCCGCCGTCTGACCGGCCGATCCCGCATCCCGAGCCCGCAACCCCGTCCCGGCTCCCGTGACCGCTGACCAGCGCGCCCAGCGCACCGCTGAGGCCGACGCGCTGTGTCGGCGCGCCTACGAGGACGCCGGCGGGGGCGAGGTGGGCATGGCGCTCGTCGCCGTCGGCGGCTACGGCCGCAGCGAGCTCGCGCCGTTCTCCGACCTCGACGTCGTGCTGGTCACCGACGACGACGTCGACCCCGGGGCGGTGGCCAGCGAGATCTGGTACCCGCTGTGGGACTCCGGCAGCACCATCGACCACTCGGTGCGGCGCTTCGGGGAGATGGTGAGCGCCGCCGACGCCGACCTGCGCGTCGCGCTCGGCCTGCTCGACATCCGCCACCTCGCCGGCGACCCCAACCTGACGCTGCGCCTGCGCACCACCATGCTCGCGCAGTGGCGTCGACACGCCCGCGAGCGCCTGCCCGCCCTCCACGAGCTCGTCCGCGCGCGCCACCAGCGCGCGGGGGAGATGGCGCACCTCTCCGTGCCCGACCTCAAGGAGGCCGACGGTGGACTGCGCGACGCCACCGTGCTCAAGGCGCTCGTGGCCACCTGGCTCGTCGACGTCCCGCACGTCGCGCTCGAGCAGAGCCGTCAGTCGCTGCTCGACGTCCGCGACGTCGTCCACGCCATCGCCGGGCGCGCCACCGACCGCGTGGCCCCGGAGATGTGGAGCGAGCTGGCCGAGGGGCTCGACCTGCCCGACGCCCGCGCCGCCCAGCGCCACGTGCGCGAGCTCGGACGCCGCCTGACCCACATCTCACGGCTCACCTGGCGCCGGGCCGCCGACGTGTGGACCGTGCCCCGCCCCACCGGGCCGCGGCGTCCCACGCTCACGCCGGTGGCGCCCGGCGTCGCCCTGGCCGGCGGCGAGATCGTGCTCGAGCGGGGCGCTCGTCCCGCCGACGACCCCGGCCTGCTGCTGCGGGCGGCCGCCGCGGCCGCCGAGCACGACGTCGTCCTCGCGCCGCC
>NZ_JBUZJI010000009.1:7868-47627 GCF_055282735.1 Nocardioides sp. B129/18
TGGCCGCGGAGTCCGCGCCGCTGCCCGAGCCCTGGCCCGCCGAGGTGCGCCAGAGCCTGGTGCGCCTGCTCGCCGCCGGCCGTGGCCTGCTCGGCGTCTGGGAGACCCTCGAGGAGACCGGCGCGCTCGCGCGGATCCTCCCCGAGTGGGAGGGCATCCGGCTGCTGCCGCACGCCTCGGCCATCCACCGCTTCACCGTCGACCGGCACGTCGTCGAGACCTGCGTCGAGGCCTCCGGGCTGATCCGCCAGGTCGCGCGCCCCGACGTCCTCATGGTCTCGGCGCTCCTGCACGACATCGGCAAGGGCGGCCTCGTCGACCACAGCGTGGCGGGGGAGCCGATCGCGCGGGGCGTCGCCGAGCGGATGGGGTTCGCCCCCGACGCCGTCGACCTCATCGCGACCCTGGTGCGCTGGCACCTGCTGCTCTCCGAGACCGCCACCACCCGCGACCCCGACGACCCCGCCACCGTCGAGCGGGTCGTCGAGCGCATCGGCGACGTCGAGGCGCTCTCGCTGCTCACCGCCCTCACCGAGGCCGACGCCAAGGCCACCTCGCCGCAGGCGTGGACCACCTGGCGCGCCGGCCTCATCGTCGACCTCTCCCGCCGGGTGCGCGCCGCGCTCGACTCCGGCGTCGCGCTGCCGGCCGTCGAGCCGGAGCTGCTGGAGATCCCCAAGGCGGTGCGCAAGGGCGGCCTCGCCCTCGACGTCGAGTCCACCGGCGACGGCTCGCGCGTCACCGTCGTGGCCCCCGACCGCGTCGGCCTGCTCGCAGACTTCGCCGCGATGTTCGCCATGGAGCGCATCCCCGTGCGCGCGGCCCGCATCTGGGCCCAGGACTCCTACGGCGTCTCGGAGTGGGAGCTGGCCACCCCCGGCCTCGACGCCGGCTTCCTGCGCGACAAGTACGACGCCATCGTCGCCGGCCGCCTCGACCCCGTCCGCCGCCTCAAGCCCCCCGGCCCCGGCGAGCTGGCCCCGACCGTCCAGGTGCGCCCCGACGCCTCCCGGCTCTCCACCGTGCTCGAGGTCCGCGCCGCCGACCGTCCCGGCATCGTCTACCTCGTCTGCGCCGCCCTCGCCCGTCTCGACATCGCCGTCCGCTCCGCCCACGTCGACACCCTCGGCCCGCAGGCCGTCGACGTCTTCTACCTCCAGGAGTCCGGCGCCGGCGCCCTCTCCGACTCCCGCGCCGCCGAGGCGGCCCATGCCGTGCGGGCCGCCTTGAGTCCGGCGTGAGCCGCAGGTTTCCCCGGTCGACCGGGGAAACCTGCCGATGACGGGCGAAGCCTCGCCTGTCATCCGCAGGGATCGCCCGTCCTGATGCCGACAGCAGCCCGACGAGCGACGTCGGATCGGCTCGCGCGCACCCGGGCCGTTAGGCTGGAGGCCCGCCTGATCGACAGCTGAGGACCACCTTGTTCGCCACTCTCTCCGACCGGCTCGCCGACACCTTCAAGAACCTCCGGGGGAAGGGCCGGCTCTCCGAGGCCGACATCGACGCCACCGCGCGCGAGATCCGCATCGCGCTGCTGGAGGCCGACGTCGCCCTGCCCGTGGTGCGCGAGTTCGTCGCGTCGGTCAAGGAGCGCGCCCGCGGCGAGGAGGTGTCGGGGGCGCTGAACCCGGCGCAGCAGGTCATCAAGATCGTCCACGAGGAGCTCGTGACGATCCTCGGCGGCGAGACCCGCCGGCTGCGCTACGCCAAGACCGGCCCGACGATCATCATGCTGGCCGGCCTCCAGGGCGCCGGCAAGACGACGCTGGCCGCCAAGCTCGCGCTGTGGCTCAAGGAGCAGGGCAAGACGCCGATGCTCGTGGCCTGCGACCTCCAGCGCCCCAACGCCGTCAACCAGCTGCAGGTCAACGGCGAGCGCGTCGGCGTCCCGGTGTTCGCGCCCGAGCCGGGCAACGGCGTCGGCGACCCCGTCTCGGTGGCCCGCGCCTCCCTCGACGAGGCCAAGCGCACCCTCCACGACGTCCTCATCGTCGACACCGCGGGTCGCCTCGGCGTCGACGCCGAGCTGATGCAGCAGGCCGCCGACATCCGCGCCGCGATCAGCCCCGACGAGGTCCTCTTCGTCGTCGACGCCATGATCGGCCAGGACGCCGTCACCACCGCGCAGGCCTTCCTCGACGGCGTCGGCTTCGACGGCGTCGTGCTCACCAAGCTCGACGGCGACGCCCGCGGCGGCGCGGCGCTCTCGGTGGCCTCGGTCACCGGGCGTCCGGTCATGTTCGCCTCCAACGGCGAGAAGCTCACCGACTTCGACCTCTTCCACCCCGACCGCATGGCCTCGCGCATCCTCGACATGGGCGACGTCATGACGCTCATCGAGCAGGCGGAGAAGGCCTTCGACGCCGAGGAGGCGCTCAAGGCCGCGGAGAAGCTCAGCGGCCGCGGCGGCGAGTTCACCCTCGAGGACTTCCTGCAGCAGATGCAGCAGCTGCGCAAGCTCGGCTCGATGTCGAAGATCATGGGGATGCTGCCCGGCATGGGGCAGTTCCGGCAGCAGCTGGAGAACTTCGACGACCGCGAGATCGACCGCATCGAGGCGATCATCCGCTCGATGACCCCCGCCGAGCGCGACAACCCCAAGATCATCGACGGCTCGCGTCGCCAGCGCATCGCGAAGGGCTCGGGTCGCACCGTCACCGACGTCAACCAGCTCGTCGACCGCTTCTTCGAGGCGCGCAAGATGATGACGCAGATGGCGCGCGGCGGCGGGATCCCCGGCATGCCGGGCATGCCCGGGATGCCCGGCGCGGGCGGCCGCGGCAAGCAGAAGCCGCAGCCGAAGAAGGGCAAGGGCGCGAAGCGCTCGGGCAACCCCGCGAAGGCGGCCCAGCAGGCGGCGGCGCAGAAGGACAAGGCCGCCGCGGCCAACCCGTTCGGCAACCCCGCGGGCCAGGACGTCGACTACGAGCAGGCCGCCGCTGCGCTCGACCTGCCCAAGGACTTCTCCAAGTTCCTGAAGTGAGGTCAGGCGGCGATATGCCGTCTGAACTGCACAAACACAACGCCCGCAAGAAGATCCTGCTCGGGATGCTCGCCCGCGACAAGGCTGAGGCCGCCTCGCTCAAGCGGCGGCTGGACTTCTACCGCCAGGAGCGCGCCGACCTCACCTCCGGTGTCCGCAACCGCCTGCAGACGAACATCTTCGACCAGCCCGACCAGCAGGCCCAGGCGTACCGCCAGCTCGACCGGCCGGACAAACTTCGCCCAGCTCACGCCTGAGCAGCAGAAGCAGTTCCCCCAGACCGAGTACCAGCTCAACCAGTCCCTCGGGTTCGGACAGCAGCCAGCCGAGCAGTCGCCGGCGTCGGCGCTGTGGGGCGACATCAAGAACGCCCGCGAGATGCAGACGCTGATCCGGAAGCTGAAGTGGCGTGGCCTCAACGGTGCCGCGCTCTCCGACCTCCTGCAGAACGCCTCCATCGACCAGATCCGCGCCATGGCCAACGGCTCCAGGGCCGACGTCGCGCAGTACGAGCGGCTCTACAACACCCGCGACCGGATCACGCAGCAGGTCGCGGGCCAGGCCGGAACCGCCGCGTTCGGCGACCAGATCCGCGCCCTCCGCGCCGATTATGCCAAGACCCTCGATCACCAGAAGGCACTCGAGCGCGAGAACCGGATCGCCAACAGCCGGCTGAGCGCGATCGAGACCGCGGCCAAGAAGATCGAGGCCGCGACCAAGCACGTTGGCAAGGACGTCGGTCACGAGATCAACAGCGCTGCTCGCGCCGGCTCCCGGGGTCGCAGCAGCTAACCGAATCAGGTGTCCTCGGCCGGCCGATCCTCCGCAGCGCCGAAGTACCGTTCCGGACCCTGGCCGAGGTCGTCGAGAGCTGCCTTCGTCCGACGATGCGCATCATTCTCGCTCCTCATCACGTCAGCAGCCACCTTGTCCGAAGACCCCTTGAACAGCCCGTGGCCAGTGTTGGCGAACGGGCGGAGAGCCTTGAGGTCGACCGGGCCCTTCCTGAGCCTGATCAGCTCCGCGGGATCGACCGAGAACTGGAAGCCCTCGCCGGGCTCGAGACGCTTCGGTAGAGGCTGGGCGCCGACGGCCGGCTCCGTGCAGAAAAGGTAGGAGCCCTCTGGAAGCTCGAAGCCCAGGGTGTGCACGGTGGTCGCAGTCCGCCCCGCGTTCGAGACATCGAAGCCCAGCAGCCAGCGATCACCGAGCGGCTGCATCACGACCATGGACGTCACCCGGACCCTCAGGCGAGCCCCGCTCCGCTGCCACTCGAACATCGTCCAGCCGAGGCCGGCGAACGAGACGATCAGGGCGACGATGCTGAGAGCGAGGCTGGCGGCTTCCACGGGCCGCAGCCTCGCACAGCGGCTCGGCTGACGCCCGGGGTAATCGGCTGTCCAATCTGGACGTTCGGCACCTGGAGCGTCACGCGAATGTTCTGACCCGGCGCACTTGGCTGAGCCCTTCCCGCGGTCCGCGTCAGATCGCGTTAGACGGTCCCATGCCACCCCCTGCGCCTACGCAATGCAGGGGGTGCTCGACTCAATCAGTCGACCGTCTTGGTGACAGCAGTCGGGATGGATGTGATGGCGAAATCGACGTAGCCAGAGAACGACGGCAACGGCGCGTAGGGCGAGGTCGATCCGTCCTTCGCCCCGCAGTACCCAGCCAGCCGCAGCGCAGCTGCTTCCATCGCGATGTAGTCCTCGTTGACGGGAGCAGTCATTGCGCCTCCGTTCTCAATGAGGACCAAACCAGCCCGTCCCTGCTCCCGCTCGTCGCCAACCGCCAGATACGCGCGCTTGCACCCTGAGAAGTCGCCGTCGGCGATGACCATCTGAACGGGCTCGATCCGCGAGTGCGCGGGGATCTTGTAGGTGCTCTGGTCTAGCGCGATGAAAGGCCCATCCTCCTGGCCGGGAACGAATCCGGTGGTCGTTCCATCGCCCATGAAGCTGAAGTGCCATCGCACGACGTCGTCCGGCCCACCCTTCGGTCCGGCTGGACCCCGAGGGCCGGCGTCTCCGCGTGGCCCGGTCGCACCAGCGGCGCCCGTGGCGCCGGCAGGCCCCGTAGCCCCTGTCGCCCCCGCGGCACCCGCGGGGCCCTGGGGCCCGACCGATCCCTGGGCTCCTCGCAGCGCCTTGAGCGCTGCCCCCGACAGGTCAACGGTCTTGAGAGCGCCGTCCTTGATGTCGACCGACTGGATGCTGTTGTCGCGGATGTCGCCCGAGCTGATGAGTCGCGCTGCCGTCGCACCGGCACCGCTGCCGATGAGAAGACTGCCGGCGACGACGCCGGCAAGGCTGAGATGGGTGAGCTTCACGAGTTCTCCTGGGGTTGCACGGGATATGCCTGCATGCACGCCCGAGGTCGGCGGAACGTAGCAGCGATCCGCACTTCCAGGGCGCGAAATTGTCAGCGCTGTTCTCTAGCGTCAGAACCCGTGAGCAAGGACGCCGACCGCATTAGGATCGCCCGCCTCGACGGGACCGCGCGCCGGATGATCCACGACCAGGTCCCCGGCGACCAGGCCATCGCCGCCGTCCGCGCGATCACCACTGACTCTGCGTTGCTCGGGCAGGCCTCCGGCACCGCGCTCGGCGCGCACCAGTCGAACCCGGTCGGCAGCCACTGGGGCGCCCGGGTCTCCCGGCTCCTCGACGCGGCCGGCGCCGACCCCGACCTGCGTGACTAGTGGGCCGCCTACGTTAAGGCCCGCCTCGACGGCCAGCAGGGCACGCGCCGACACCCATGAGCCGGCATTTGTGTCCTGACCGGCTTAGCGGCGCGTAGAGTCGCCGCTCCGTCACCCCACCGCGGAGAGTCTCAGATGCCTGAAGTCCAGATGGCCACGCTCGCCACGAGCTTCCACCAGCACAGCAACGGCACTTGGACCGTCGTCGAGGCCGGCCTGAAGACCTGGGAGGCCCCTGAGTTCCCCTTCTTCGTCCCCGTGGTCTTCGTCGCGGAGGTGAGCTTCCCCGAAGCAAACGTGGGCCAGCTGCACATGTGGGATCTCACGACGAAGTTCGAGGGCGATGGCGAGGTCGTGGTCAGGCACGGCGGGACACTGCAGGTATCTTCAGCGGTGCCTGGTGGGCTAGTTCCGTTTGTTCTCGTACCGGTGTCGATCGCCTTTCAAGCTCGCCGCCCCGGGGCTTACGTCACTGAACTGACTATTGATGGCGAGCCCTTAGTCAAGCTGCGCCTGATCGCGTCGACGTCGCTTCCGCAGGCGTGACATGCCCACACTGCAGTTCACCGAGCATGCGCTAGACAGAGTCCTCGGGAGGGGCGTAGATCAGGAAGCCGTCGAGTACGCCTGGCACCACGCCGTCGGCCAGACCAGCGCGGGCCGACGCCCTGACACCCTGAAGTTCAAGGGGAAACTTCCCAGCGGATCGATGGTGTACATAGTCGTCGCGTCCGATGACCGGCGGCGTATCATCTCGGTATGGATGGCATGAGCGGCGGAACCGGAGTGCTCGCGTTCACGCACGACGCCGACGCCGACGCGCTGTACGTACAGCTCGCTTCGCCGGACATCGACCGAACTGTCGAGTTGGACGATGGCCTGATCGTGGATCTTGACGACGCCGGCCTTCCGGTAGGGGTCGAGGTACTCGCTGTCAGTCGGGGTTGGTCAGCCGATCTGCTTGTCGGTTCGTTCGAGTTCACCGACGAGCAGACGAACTACCTCAGAATTTTGTCGCGATCGCCGTTTCATCAAGCGATCGTCTGGCCCGTTCTCGGGCGGCTCCCCATCCAAGACGCGACCGCGCTGTCGCTCGCATTGCGTCACGGCGCCGGGTCCCCAGAGGCCGCCGGAACCGTGACCTACGCGTGAACCGAGCGACATGTCACACCACAGATCCGACCTGATGGCCGCTACGCCCAGGCGGCCGGTGCGGCAGTCGAGCGGCGCCAGCTGCGAGATTCACGGAGCCGGCGGAGCCGCTTGATGGTGAGCGGGTCCGCGGCGAGCGCCTCGGGCTTGTCGAGCAGGGCGTTGAGCAGCTCCGTGTCCTGGTAGACCCGCTGGGCTCCCTACGCTCGCGTCTATGTCGACCGCTCAAATTCCGGAACGTGAGTGGCTCACCCTGGTCGAGGCCGCGGCGTGGGTGGGACTATCCAGAGAGACGGTGCTGCGCGCGAAGCACGCTGGCCGCCTCAGCGCCAAAAAGACCGCCCCGCGCGGGGACAAGGATCTATACCGGGTCGCCGATCTCCGTCGTTGGATCGAGGGGTTGCCCGACGCGTAGGGCTCACCGAACAACCTGCTCCGCTGCGCCGCTTGCGTGGCTCTACCGGTGACCTCCCGAGTCCGATGTCGGCCCTAGGTTAGCCGGCGATCTTCATGCGGCCGGTGGTGATGCGGTGCGGCGTGGGGGCCGCGGGGGTGTGGGTGGTGCCGGCGGCGGCACGGGCGCGGAGCTGGTCGACCTGGTCGGCGGTGAACCGGACGGCTCGGCCGTACCGCTGGTGCGCGGCGCCGTGGAGCCGGTACTGGTCCTGGACCCAGCGGGTCGACATGCGCAGCGCCTTCGCGACCTCGACGACGGTGAAGTCGGCTTCGAGCTTGGTCGTCATTCTGGTTCCTCCTTCGTTGAGCCGCGTCTGTCACGGCTACACGCTGTCGATCCAAGCGGCGGCTGCCAGCAGAGCGGCGGCCTGAGCTCTCGCCTCGGCAGGCGTCAGCTGCCACATCTCCTTCGCCGCGTCAGCGTCGACGAGGATGTAGAGGTCGCGGCGGTCGCCGAGCTCGGCACGGTCGTCCGGGTGGTGGTCTTCCGCGCCGGGGACGTAGATCCCGAAGGTCGGTCCTCGGTGCCACCGCTCGTTGTCCCACTGCTCGTGGTCGGGCCGTGCGGTGCACCACACAGGGCAGGGGAGCAGCCCTTCGGCTGCACGATCCATTCGGATGCGGTTTGATGCGGTCATGGTCCTGGTGCCTCCTATGCACTGGTGCCTAGGCCCCGCGCGGTTTTCCAGCACCGTCCGGGGCCGATCTGTCACTAAAGGGAATTCGAGCCCATAGCGCTCGAACCGATACCGTGAAACACGTGTCTACGCACAGCGCACACCGCCGCCTACTCTCCAAGTTCCTGAATTGAGCCCGCGGCGGCGCATCGACACCGTGCTGATCGTCGACGGCGCCAACGTCGTGGGCGCGCGTCCCGACGGCTGGTGGAAGGATCGCGCCGGCGCGGCCCGTCGCCTCCACGAGGCGCTGCTCGTGGCCGACCTGCCGCAGGACGAGATCGTGCTGGTGCTCGAGGGTCAGGCCAAGCAGGGGGTCAAGGCCGGACGTGACGCCCACGTGCGCTGCGTCCACGCACCGCGCGACGGCGACTCGACGATCCTCCAGGAGGCGCGCGACGCCGCCGAGGCGGGGCGCCGGATCACCGTCGTCAGCGCCGACCGGGCCCTCCAGGCGCGGGTCGCGGCCACCGGCGCGCTGGCGCTGGGGCCGCACTGGCTCATCGACCAGCTGGACTAGGTTCGCCCCATGAGCGCGATGCGGTTCACCGGCGTGGTCCTGCCCGAGCGGGAGACCCGCGACCTCTACGTCGTCGACGGCCACGTCACCTACGAGCCGCAGGCCGGCGCCGAGACCGTGGCGCGCGGCTGGCTGCTGCCCGGCATGGTCGACGCCCACAACCACCTCGGTCTCGAGGACGGCGGCGCCGTGGACGACGCCGAGGTCGAGCGGCAGGCCGTGCAGGACCGCGACGCCGGCATCCTGCTGCTGCGCGACTGCGGCTCTCCGGCCGACACCCGCTGGGTGCAGGAGAGGGACGACCTGCCGCGGCTGATCCGCTTCGGCCGTCACATCGCGCGCACCCGCCGCTACCTGCGCGACTACGGCGTCGAGGTCGAGCCCGAGCAGCTCTCCGCCCAGGTCGCGCTCGAGGCGTCGGGCTCCGACGGCTGGGTCAAGCTCGTGGGCGACTGGATCAGCCGCGAGGACGGCGATCTCGCGCCATCCTTCCCGCAGCCCGCCTTCGCCGAGGCCATCGCCACGGCCCACGCGCACGGCGCCAAGGTCACCGCCCACTGCTTCGGCACGACCGTCCTGCAGGGCCTGCTCGACGCCGGCATCGACTGCATCGAGCACGGCACGGGGCTCACCGTCGAGCACGTCGAGCAGATGGCCGCCGCCGGGGTGGCGCTGGTGCCGACGGTGCTGCAGACCGAGAAGCTGATCGGCTTCGCCGACGCCGGCCGCGAGCGCTTCCCCGCGTACGCCACGACGATGGAGGGCCTCCACGCGCGTCGTCGCGAGGCCCTGATGAGCGCCTACGAGGCCGGGGTCGAGCTCTACGTCGGCTCCGACGGCGGCGGCTCGCAGCGCCACGGCGTCCTCGTCGAGGAGGTGCTGGCGATGGCGGCGATGGGGCTGCCGGCCGAGCACGTGCTGGGCGCGGTGTCGTGGCGGGCCCGGGCGTGGCTCGGCCTGCCCGGCGGGCTCGAGGAGGGCGCGCCGGCCGACTTCGCCGTGTTCGACTCCGACCCGGCCGACGACCTCGCCGTGCTGGCCCGGCCCTCGCTGGTGGTGCTGCGCGGACGCGTGGTGGCCGGAGGCTAGGTCGAGCGACCAGGTCGGGGGCTAGGGGAGCCGGATGTTCGGGGCGCAGTAGTAGTCGCCCGGCGAGATCTGCCTCCAGCGTCCGCCGCCCAGCTGGATGACGCGGATGCACTCGCCGGTGGTCTTGCCGCCGACGTCCTGCGCGCCGTGGATGCCGTTGCCGGTCCAGTCGCCGACACGGGAGAGGGCGGTGACCAGCGCGGGGCGGGTCAGTCGTCCGCCCAGGGCCGCCGCCCGCTCGACGAACAGGCGGGCGGCCGACCACGCGAACACGCCGTAGATCGTGGGCGTCGCGCCCGGGCGCACCTGCTGGAGCCACTGCAGGTAGAGCCGCATCTCCTTGTTGGAGGCGTCGTCGTAGCGCGCCACGGAGGTGTAGACGACCGTGCCGTTCCCGTTCTCGCCGGCCTCGTCGACGTACTTCTGGTCGTAGATCGTCTGGTCCTGGATGAAGGCCTTCGGCGTGAAGCCCTGCTGTCGCATCGCCTGCTGCAGCCGGATCGTGAACTGGTAGGGCCCGATGTAGTGGACGACCTCGATGCCCTCCTGCTTGAGGCGCTGCACGTAGGGCGCGTAGTTGAACTCGGCCACCTCGATGGCCTGCACGTAGCGGACGCCGATGCCGACCTTCTTCCACGACGCCGCGAGCGCCTGGGCGGCGTCGGCGACGCCGGCGACGTTGACGTAGAGCACCGCCGTCCTCTGCGCGGCCGACTTGTACTGCGCCTTGACGAACTTGGCCATCGCGCCGAGCTGGAGGGTGGGGTTGATCGACGCGGCGCCGAAGCAGGTGCGGCACTCGAAGGCGGTCTTGGAGACGGTGAGGGCGTGCAGGTCCGGCAGCCCGCACTTGCCCGCGGTCGCGGCGCCGTCGTCGAAGACCGACATCGAGCCGACCGCCGCGAACGCCTGCTCGCACGCCCGGGCGTAGGCCACCTGGTTGGCGCCGGAGTCGGCGCGGCTGTCGAGCGCGAGCACCTTGAGCCTGCGCCCGCACAGCCCGCCGGAGGCGTTGACGTAGGCGGCGTAGGCGTTGGCACCGTCCTGTGCGGCCTGGAAGACGCCCGGCACGGGGCCGGAGATGTCGGAGACGTTGGCGATGGTGATGGCGTCCTTGGTGACGCCGGTCTGGTCGGCGAGACCGGCGCAGTCGGCGGAGGACGCACCGGTGGCGCCGGCGCTGCGCCCGGCACCGTCCGCACCCCCCGAGCCACCTGATCCGTCGGAGCCGGACGCCCCGCCGGAGCCAGCGCCCGCCCCCGTCGAGCCGCCGGCGGACCCGCTGCCGGACGACGTCCCGCTCGCGCTCGCGTCGCCGCCCGTGGCGTCGGGCTGGCCGACGCCGCCGTCGATGACCGCGCCGCCGCCCTCGCCCGTCCCGGACCCGGTGTCGGCCGAGGCGAGGCTGGAGTCGCCGTTGACCATGGCGGCTGTGTGGGGGTCGACCTGCGAGCCGCAGGCGCCGAGGACGAGCGAGGCGACGGCGGCGGCGGCCAGGGCCGTCGCGCGCCGGGGGCGACGGAGCGGACGCCGGGTGGAGCGCGGGATGCGGGGGAGGGGCACGGGAGCGTCGCCTTTCGGGAGGGGGCGAGTGCGGGCCACGCTAGACCCGGATGTGACCGGTGTCACTACTTATCTGCACCGGTGCCGACAAATGTCGCTCGTCGGCGTCCCGGGGGCTACGGTGCGGGCATGGTCCCCTCGGTCGCCGCCCCCGATCCGGCCGGGACGGCGCCGCGCCGGCGCCGCACCCAGGCCGAGCGTCGGGCCGCCACGCGCGGCGCGCTGCTCGACGCCGCCATCGACGTGCTCGTCGACCAGGGGTACGCCGGGCTCACCGGCACCGCGGTGTGCCAGCGCGCGGGGGTCACCCGGGGCGCGCAGGCGCACTACTTCGCCACCAAGGCCGACCTCGTCGTCGATGCGCTGCGTCACCTCACCGAGCAGCTGGTGGCCGAGCTGGTCTCCAAGCCGCTCGGCGGGTCCGAGGACGTCCTCGAGCAGTACCGGCTGCTGCTCGACCGGCTGTGGGAGATCTTCAGCGGGCCGGTGTCGGCCGCGCAGCTCGAGCTGTTCGTCGCCGCGCGCACCGACGCCGACCTGCGCCGCCACCTCGCCCGCTTCGAGACCGAGGTGCAGGCGACGCTCGAGACCGCGGCGGCCCGCGTGGCGGGGAGCCTGGTGGAGCGCGCGGACTTCAAGGTCGTCACCGTCACCGCCCTCTCGGCGATCCGCGGGCTGCTGATGCTCGGGGTCGTCCACGAGCCGCGGCAGCTGCGCCGGATGTGGCCGGAGGTGCGCGAGCAGGTGCTCGGCGGGGTGCTGGTCTGATCCAGCGGACGCCCGTGCGAGCGTCCGCAACTTACATGCTTGAGTGCAGGTAAGTTGCTGTGGCAGGGTGACCGGCGTCACGCCGACCGCCTCGCGTCGGCCCCGAGCACCGGGAGCGCCCATGGACTTCGACGACACCCCCGAGGAGGCCGCCTGGCGGCAGGAGGTGCGGGCCTACCTCGAGGCGCACCGCGACCGCCTCGTCGGCGAGCGCCCCGACTACGGCGACCCCGCCTCGGTGCAGGAGGCCCAGGCCCGGCAGGCCCTGCTGCACGACGGCGGCCTGGTCGGCGTCACCTGGCCCGTCGAGGCCGGGGGACGCGGCGGCACCCCCATGCAGCAGGCCATCGTCGACCAGGAGCTCGCTCGCGCGGGCGTGCCCGGACTGGTCAACCTCATCGGCGTCGGCATGTGCGGCCCCACCGTCATCGCGCACGGCACCGCCGACCAGCAGGAGCGCTACCTGCGCCGCCTCCTGCGCGCCGACGACATCTGGTGCCAGCTGTTCAGCGAGCCGGCGTCGGGCTCCGACCTCGCCGCGCTGCGCACCCGCGCGGTGCAGCAGGAGGACGGCAGCTGGCGCATCGACGGCCAGAAGGTCTGGACGACGATGGCCCACCTCTCGCGCTACGGCATCCTGCTCACCCGCACCGACCCCGACGTCGCCAAGCACCGCGGCCTGACGATGTTCGTCGTCGACATGACCGCGCCCGGCGTCACCGCCCGTCCGCTGCGCCAGATGAGCGGGGGTGCGGAGTTCAACGAGGTCTTCTTCGACGGCGTCGTCGTCCCCGACTCCGAGCGGCTCGGCGACGTCGGCCAGGGCTGGCAGGTGGCGCTGACGACGCTCATGAGCGAGCGGCTCTCGCTCGGCGGCGGCGGCACCGAGATCGGCGCCGGCGTCGACGCCGCGGCCGCCCACCTGGCTCGTCACCTGCCTGCGCAGTCCGCCGAGCGGCAGGCGCTGGCCCGCCAGGCGTTCGGACGCGCGTACGTCGCCTCGCTCGGCATCCGCTACACCGGCTACCGGCAGCTCTCCGCGCTGAGCAAGGGCGCCTTCCCCGGCCCCGAGGCCAGTGCCGGCAAGCTCGCCGGCACCCGCGCCGCCCGTGAGCTCTCCGACCTCGCCGTCCGGGCGCTGGGCGCCGAGGGGGTCTTCGCCGAGACCGCCGACGGCGAGTCGCTGTGGCAGGCCTC
The DNA here is from genome assembly GCF_055282735.1 of Nocardioides sp. B129/18. Taxonomy (NCBI): domain Bacteria; kingdom Bacillati; phylum Actinomycetota; class Actinomycetes; order Propionibacteriales; family Nocardioidaceae; genus Nocardioides; species Nocardioides sp. B129/18. The sequence goes on from NZ_JBUZJI010000009.1 coordinate 20,975, forward strand.
TCAGGCCGGGCTTCCCGGCATGGCGATCGCCGGCGGCACCGACGAGGTGCTGCGCAACGTCATCGGCGAGCGGGTGCTCGGCCTGCCTGCCGAGCCCCGCGCCGACAAGGGCGTCACCTTCCGCGAGTCCCTCGCCCAGACCGGCGCCTGAGCGCCCCCGCTGCCACCCAGGAGACACGACGATGGACTTCGACCTCAGCGCCGAGCAGCGCGACCTCGCCTCCGCTGCCCGCGACTTCTTCGCCGGCACCGCCTCGCCGGCCCGGGCCCGCGCCCTCCTCGACGACCCCGCCGCCGCGCCCGGCCCCGGCCGCGCCGCCCTGGCCGAGTCGGGCTTCGCCGCCATCACCGTGCCCGAGTCCGCCGGCGGCGGGGGCGGCTCGCTGCTCGACCTCGCCGTCGTCGCCGAGCAGGGCGGCCGCGTCCTCGCCTCGCCGTCGCTGGTGACGCCCGCCCGCGTCGCCGTCCTGCTGGCGGGTCACGACGAGCTGCTCGCCGAGACGGTGGCCGGCCGGGCGCTCGCGGTGGTCGACGACGGCGCCGCCACTCTCGACGCCGTCGGCGCCGAGGCCTTCCTGGCGCGCCAGGGCGACCGGCTCGTGCTCGCCGAGGGCGGCGTCGACGTCGGCGCGCCCATCGACGCCACCCGCGGCCTGGGCCGGGTGAGCCTCGGGGCCGGCCGCGTCGTCGGCGAGGACGTCGGCCCGCGCTGGGCGCACGCCGAGCGGGTCGCGCGGGTGATCCTCGCCGCCGAGGACCTCGGCACGGCCGAGCGCGCCGTCGAGATCGGCGTCGCCTACGCCCAGCAGCGTCACGCCTTCGGGCGTCCGATCGGCTCCTACCAGGCCGTCAAGCACGCCCTCGTCGACGCCTACGTGGAGGTCCAGCAGCTGCGCTCGCTGGTCTGGTGGGCCGCCTGGGCCGCCGACGAGGCGCCCGAGGAGCTCCCGCTGGCCTCGGCCGCCGCCAAGGCGCAGGCGGCCACCGCCCTGGAGCGCGCCGCCGAGACCCTCATCCAGGTGCACGGCGGCATCGGCTTCACCTGGGAGCACGACGCCCACCTCTACTGGCGCCGCGCCAAGGTCGACCGGCTCCTCCTCGGCGACGACGTCGCCGCCTTCGACGAGGTCGCCCGCCTCGCCCTCGACGCCGCCGCGCCGGCGGTGGTGGTCGCAGCCGGCACCTAGGCCGGCGCCTGGTCCCCGGCCTCCGGCACCACCAGCAGCCCCTCCTGGACGACCTCCATCACCCGGACGCCGTCCTGGTGCACCGACACCCGACCCAGGCCCCGGCCCTCGTCGGCCCACGGGCTGTCGAGGCGGGCGCGCAGCCAGCGGTCGGCGCGCACCGGCGCGTGCAGCCACAGCGCGTGGTCGAGCGAGGCGGGGGAGACGTCGAAGGAGCGCAGCGCGACGCCCTGCCGCGAGGCCACCGGCTCCAGTGCGAGCAGGTCGCTGGCGTAGACGGCGATGCACGCGTGCAGCACCGGGTCCTCCGGCAGCGGCCCGTCCGCGCGGAACCAGGCGTCGAGCACCTCGGCGCGCTCGCCGGCGTCGCGCACCAGCTGGGGGTGGCGGGCGTAGCGCAGGTCGACGGGACGGGTCGAGCGCAGCGCGAACGGCACCTCGGGGTGGTCGGCGAGGGCGTCCTGGTCGCGGGGGAGGAGCTCGGGGTCGACGTCGGTGGGCGCCGCGGCGTCGGCGTGCACGAGACGACGCTGCGGCCCGTCGGCGGCGAAGCCGAGGAGCAGCTCGCAGATGACGCCGGCCTGCACCGCCTCGACGCGACGGTGGGAGAGCCGGCGTCCGTCGCGCAGCCGGGTGACCTCGTAGCGCACCGGCCGATCGGTGGTGCCCGCGCGGAGGAACAGCGCGTGCAGGGAGTGGAGGCGTCGACCCTCGTCGACGGTCCGGGCGGCGGCCCGCACGGCCTGGGCGAGCACCAGCCCGCCGAAGACGTGGCCGGTGGTCAGCGCCTGCGCGGAGTGCTCGCCGATCCAGGCGTCCGGCACGGACGCGGTGCCTGCGTCGGCAGGCGTCAGGTCGAGCAGCCGCACGAGCTCGTCGAGGGGGGTCTCCACGCCTCCATCCAAGGCCATCGGGCACCCGCGGCGGGGGAGGGTCCGGCCTCCGTGCCCGGATTCGTGGGCCGACGCCGGGTTCTGGCATCATCTGACGCTGAGTCCTGCGCGCCCGGACCCTCTCACCGAGCGCGACGAGGCCCATCGAGTGGTCCGGCCCGGTGTTCCCCACCAGGCGGCCGTCCCGCTCACCGCATCCATCATCTCAAGGAGACACCACAACCGTGGCCGTCAAGATCCGTCTGAAGCGCCTGGGCAAGATCCGGGTCCCGCAGTACCGCATCGTCGTCGTCGACTCGCGCAAGAAGCGCGATGGCCGCGTCATCGAGGAGATCGGCAAGTACCACCCCAAGGAGGAGCCCTCCTTCATCGAGGTCACCTCGGAGCGGGCGCAGTACTGGCTGGGCGTCGGCGCGCAGCCGAGCGAGGCCGTCGAGGCCATCCTCAAGATCACCGGCGACTGGCAGACGTTCAAGGGCCTGCCGGGCACCGAGGGCACCCTGAAGACCGCCGCGCCGAAGCGCGACAAGATCGACATCTTCAACGAGGCCCTCAAGGAGGCGCACAGCGACGCCTCCGGTGACGCCGTCACCAAGAAGGCCGCGAAGAAGGCCGAGCCCAAGGCCGAGGAGAAGGCTGAGGACAAGGTCGAGGAGCCGAAGGCCGAGGAGGCCGCCGAGGCCCCCGCCGCCGACGCTGCCGCCGAGACCGAGGCCTGAGCATCGTGCTCGCCGAGGCCCTCGAGCACCTCGTCCGTGGCGTGGTCGACCACCCCGACGACGTCGTGGTGCGCGACAAGCAGCTGCGACGCGGCTCGATCCTGGAGGTCCGGGTCCACCCCGACGACCTCGGCAAGGTGATCGGCCGCAACGGCCGCACCGCGTCGGCCTTCCGCACCGTCATCGGCGCGCTGGCAGGCAAGGGCGGCGCGCGGATCGACTTCGTCGACGTCGACCGTCGTCGCTGAGGCCCGGCCGCACGGCACGCAGCATCCGCAGCATCCAGCAGCACCAGCGACCCGCCCGGGAGACCTCCCGGGCGGGTCGCTGGTTCCGGGGCCGAGGGCCCCGGCGAGAACCCCGTCCCGAGGCGCAGAGGAGCCCCGCGTGGAGAGCATCGAGGTCGTCGTCGGCCGCATCGGCAAGCCGCACGGCATCCGCGGCGAGGTCACCCTCGACGTCCGCACCGACGAGCCCGACCGCCGCTTCGCCCCCGGCACCCGCGTGCGCGCCGAGGCCCCGCGGGGCGTCGACGCCGCGCCGCGCACCCTGACGGTCGCGAGCACCCGCTGGCACCAGCAGACGCTGCTGGTGCGCTTCGAGGAGCTCGCCGACCGCACCGCCGCCGAGGCTGCCCGCGGCCTGCTCCTCCACGCCACGGTCGACGCCGACGAGCGTCCCGAGGACCCCGAGGAGTTCTACGACCACCAGCTCGTCGGCCTGGCCGTCCACGACGTCGACGGCACGCACCTGGGCGTCGTCGCCTCCATCACCCACGGCGCGCAGGACCTCCTCGTCGTCCGGACGCCCGGCGGCCACGAGGGCCTCGTGCCGTTCGTGTCGGCGCTGGTGCCCGAGGTCGACCTCGACGCCGGCCGCGTGGTCGTCGCGGACCGTCCCGGCCTGGTCACCCCGCTGCCCGACGAGGACTGATCCTCGTGCGCCTGGACTACCTCACGATCTTCCCCGACTACCTGGCGCCGCTGGGGCTCTCGCTGCCCGGCAAGGCGCTGGCGAGCGGGCTCATCGACGTCCACGTCCACGACCTGCGCGACTGGACCCGCGACCGGCACCGCACCGTCGACGACACGCCCTACGGCGGCGGCGCCGGCATGGTGATGCGCCCCGAGCCGTGGGGCGAGGCCTTCGACGAGCTGGCCATCGACGGCGCCACCGTCGTCGTCCCGACGCCGTCGGGACGTCCGCTCACCCAGGCGCTCGCCCGCGAGCTGGCCACCCGGGAGCGGCTGGTCTTCTGCTGCGGACGCTACGAGGGCATCGACCAGCGCGTCCTCGACCACGCGGCCTCGCGCGCCGAGCTCGTCGAGGTCTCGCTCGGCGACTACGTCCTCAACGGCGGGGAGGTGGCCGCGCTGGCGGTCACCGAGGCCGTCGTCCGCCTGCTGCCCGGCTTCATGGGCAACGCGGCGTCGCTGGAGGAGGAGTCCCACGAGGGCGGCCTGCTGGAGTACCCGAGCTACACCAAGCCGCCGTCGTGGCGCGACCTCGAGGTGCCCGACGTCCTGCTGTCCGGCGACCACGGCCGCATCGCCGTGTGGCGCCACGAGCAGCGCCTCGAGCGCACCGCGGCCCGCCGTCCCGACCTGCTGTCCGCCGGCAGCCTGCCGGGGGAGTGGCGCATCGAGGCGGCCGTGCCGGCCGACGCCCCCGAGATCCTCGTGCTCCAGCGCTGCTGCTGGGTCACCGAGGCGCTGGTCAACGACGACCTCTCGATCCCCCCGCTGCACGAGGAGCTCGCCGACGTCGAGCGCGACCTCGTCGCCTGGCGGGTGTGGATCGTGCGCCGCGGCGGACGCCTGGTCGGCGCGGTCCGCGGGCGCCTCGACGGCGAGGTCTGGGAGATCGGACGCCTCATGGTCGCCCCCGACCTGCGCGGCGAGGGCCTCGGACGCGTGCTGCTCGAGCACGCCGAGGCGATGGCGCCGCCCGAGGCGACGTCCTTCCTGCTGTTCACCGGCGCCCGCAGCGAGGCGAACCTGCGTCGCTACAAGCGCGCGGGCTACCGCGTCCGCGAGGTGCTCGACGGCTCGTCGGGACCTGTCGTGCTGACCCGTCCGCGACGTCGTCGCTGAGCGCTCCCGCGCCGCCCGCAGCACCGCCGCGCCGTCCCCGCATCGTCCCCGCACCGTCCCTCGCGCGATTTCGAGCGGTCCGCCGCGCTGTGGCAGACTCGGGGAGCCCGTAGGCCGAAGGGTCGCTCCGAGGAACGCACGGAGGATCCGCGCCGGGCTCCTGCCACAGGGGGAGCCTCGCGCCGCCGGCCGACCACCCGGGCCGCACCACCTCTCTCATCCGAACCGCGGCCGACCTGTGGCATCCGCGAGGAGACACCATGAGCAACAACGTCATCACCGAGATCGGCAACGCCGCGAAGCGCGAGGACATCCCCGCCTTCCGCGCCGGTGACACCATCAAGGTCCACGTGAAGGTCACCGAGGGCAACCGCTCCCGCGTCCAGGTCTTCCAGGGCGTCGTCATCCGCGTCCAGGGCTCCGGCGTCGGCCGCACCTTCACCGTCCGCAAGGTCTCCTTCGGCGTCGGCGTCGAGCGCACCTTCCCGCTGCACTCCCCGATCTTCGAGCAGATCGAGGTCGTCACCCGCGGTGACGTCCGCCGGGCCAAGCTGTACTACCTGCGCAACCTGCGCGGCAAGGCCGCCAAGATCAAGGAGCGCCGCGAGGCCTGAGTGCTCCTTCGGGTGTGGGCGTGCCTACACTCATCCGCGTGACCTCCGAGGACCGCGACCCCCAGACCGACGTCGAAGGGTCGCGGTCTTCGTCGTCTGCGGGCGACGACGCCCGACCCGACGCCGCGGACGCCCCGCCCGCCGAGCCCGTCGGGCCTGCCGGGCCCGACCGCCGCACGCGCCAGGGCCTGCCGGTGTGGCAGGAGAGCATCCTGCTGCTGGTGATCGCGGTCGGCCTGGCCGTGGTCCTCAAGGCCTTCTTCGTGCAGGCCTTCTACATCCCCTCGGAGTCGATGGAGCCCGGGCTGGTCAAGAACGACCGGATCCTGGTCCAGAAGGTCTCCTACTGGGGCGGCGGCAGCCCGCAGCGCGGCGACGTCGTCGTCTTCAAGGACCCCGGCGACTGGCTCACCGCCGCCGAGCAGGCCGGCCCGACGAACATCGTCGGCCGGGTGCTCACCAAGATCGGCCTCTACCCCTCGGGCGGCCACCTGGTGAAGCGCGTCATCGGCGTCGCCGGTGACACGATCCACTGCTGCGACGAGAAGGGTCGCCTGCAGATCAACGGCAAGAGCATCGACGAGCAGGGCTACGCCCGCATCAGCGCCGGCAGCTGCTACGGCCCGATGATCTCCGACTGCAGCACCGACGCCTGGACCGCCGGCCCCGTGCCGAAGGGCCACGTGTTCGTCATGGGCGACAACCGCGAGCGATCGGCCGACTCCACCGTGCACATGTGCGCGAAGGGCGCCACCGACTGCGTCCCGGGCGACGAGTACGTCGCCAACGACCTCATCGTCGGCAAGGTCTTCGTCCTGCTCTGGCCCCTCGACCGCTTCACCTTCATCTCGCGCCCCGACAGCTTCGCGGGCGTGCCGGCCGGCAAGTGAGCCCGAGCCCGCCGCCGTCGCTGCGGGTGGCCCGTCGGCTGCTGCGCGGCGGGCTGGCGACGCTCGCCTGCACCGACGAGGTCGGACGCGGCGCGCTGTGCGGCCCGGTCACCGTCGGCGCCGTCCTGGTCACCGAGGACACCCGCACCGCGCCCCAGGGCGTGCGCGACAGCAAGCTGCTCAGCGCCGACGCCCGGCGCCGTCTGGTGCCGCGCATCCAGCGGTGGGCGCCGTCCCACGGCGTCGGCCACGCCAGCCCCGCCGAGATCGACGCCCTCGGCATCATGGCGGCGCTGCGGCTGGCCGGCCACCGCGCCCTGGCGCAGCTCTCGACGCCGCCCGACACCGTGCTGCTCGACGGCAACCACGACTACCTCACGACGCCCGCGCCCGAGCCGCAGCTCGAGCTCCTGACGGCGGCGCAGCTTCCCGAGCCGCCGTTCGTGCTCGAGTCGATGCCGCCGGTCGTCACCATGATCAAGGCCGACCTGCGCTGCGCCGCCGTGGCCTCGGCGAGCATCCTGGCCAAGGTCGCCCGCGACGAGATCATGGTCGCGCTGGCGCGCGAGCATCCCGAGTACGGCTGGGCGGAGAACAAGGGCTACTCCGCGCCCGGGCACCTCGCGGCGCTCGCCGCGCTCGGTCCGACGCCGCATCATCGCGTCTCCTGGCGCCTGCCCGGCTGCGAGGACGCCGTGCGGGCCCCGGCACTAGAGTCGCGACCGTGAGCGCAGAGGACCTCGAGAAGTACGAGACCGAGATGGAGCTGACGCTCTATCGCGAGTACCGCGACGTCGTCGGCATCTTCAAGTACGTCGTGGAGACCGACCGCCGGTTCTACCTGTGCAACCAGGTCGACGTGAAGGCCCGCACCGAGGCCGGGGACGTCTTCTTCGAGGTCACCATGAACGACGCCTGGGTGTGGGACATGTACCGCCCGGCGCGCTTCGCCAAGACGGTCAAGGTGCTCACCTTCAAGGACGTCAACGTCGAGGAGCTCAATCCCTCCGAGATCGACCCGCCCAAGCCGTAGCCCCGAACGGGTCAGGTGCGCGCCGACCCCGCCGATGGGAGCCACGACGGACCCGGCCCGACGAGCCGCCGGGACCGCCTGAGCCCAGAGGTGACGTCGATGTTCGGTGCAGGGACCCGTCGCCCCGATCAACGGGGTGCCGCGGCGGTGGAGTTCGCGCTCCTGGCGCCGCTGCTGTTCCTGCTGCTCTTCGGGATCATCAGCTACGGCTACATGCTCAGCTACCGGCAGGGCCTGAGCCAGGGCTCGGCCGAGGCCGCCCGCGCCGCGGCGGTGCTGCCGGCGTCGAGCACCTCGACGCAGAAGGTGAGCGCGGCGGTCACCTCGCTCAACAACGCGCTGCGCACCTACGGCGTCTCCTGCTCGATCACCGGCAGCGCGACCAGCGGCGACCTGCTGCGCGGCACGAGCACCGTCGGCACCTGCGCGGTCGGCGTCTACGACTGCAGCAGCCTGACCTCCGGCACGCCGACCCAGACCACCGCGGTGCCCGACTGCGTCCGCGTGGACGTCAACCACGCCTACGCCGCCAATCCGCTCATCCCGTCCTTCCCCGGCTTCGGGGCGGTGCTGCCGCCCAAGCTCGGCTACACCGCCGTGGCGGGGGTCAGCTGATGCGCCGCCTCCTGCGTGGACGGGGACGCCGTCGTGACGACGCGGGCGCGATCATCCCGATCGTCGCGATGCTGCTGGTGGCGCTGATCGCCACCACCGCCTTCGCCGTCGACCTCGGCCGCCAGCGGGTGGCCCGCAGCGACATGCAGGCGCTCTCGGACGTCGTCGCCCTCGACATCGCGCGGCTCCTGGCCGGCCAGACCTCGGCGTCCCTGCTCGGCGACGCCGCCTTCAAGGCCGCGATCGTGTCCTCGGTGAGCCGCAACGCCACGACGGTGGGGGACAAGCCGCTGGTGAAGGTCGAGATCGGTCAGGTCGTCAACGGGGCCTTCGTGCCCTCGGGCGCGGTGTCCTACCAGGCGGGCGGCGCGACCGTCGGCTCCATCTCGATCACCAGCGCCGAGGACATCCCCTCGGCCACGCGCGTCACCGCCGGCACCAGCCTGGCCTTCGCCTTCGCGCCCGGCACGGGCGCTGCGAACCGCTCGGCGGTGGCCATCACCGACTCCTCGGCCTGCTTCGAGATCGGCTCCTACGCCGCCGCGGTGAGGTCCGGCAGCTCCGCGCTGCTGAACCCGCTGCTGAGCGCCATCAACTCCAGCCTCAACCTCACCGCCGCCGGCTACCAGGGGCTCGCGAGCACCTCGCTGAAGCTGAGCGACCTCGCGGTCGCCCTCGGCGTCGCCAGCGTCGACGACCTCGCGACGACGACCGTCTCGTACCGCAGCTTCTACCTCGCCCTCGCGCAGGTGCTCGGCTCGAACGGACAGACCGCGAACGTCGCCCTCCTCAACACCCTGGCGGCGTCGGTCTCGGCGTCGGCGAACCTGACGATCGGCAGCCTGCTCGCGCTGGGCACCGGGTCCAACGCGGCGGTGAGCGCGACGGCCAACCTGCTCGACCTCGTCGCGGGCTCGGCCTTCCTCATCAACGGCACCAACTTCCTGAACCTGCCCCTCGCCGCCTCCTTCCCCGGGCTGGTGACGGCGAACGCGCAGGTCAAGATCGTCCAGAACATCATGAAGTACTGCGGACGCGTCGGCTCCCAGGAGACGACCGCGACCTCGCCGGGCACCTCCCAGGCGGTCGTCTCGCTCAGCTCGAACCTTCTCGGCGCGACGATCCCGATCCCGCTGGTCGGCTCGGTGACGGCCGGCTCGCCGACCGGCAAGCCGGTGCAGATCGCGGTGAACCTGGCGCCGACCTCGGCGTCGCTGACTTCGGTGCGCTGCACGAGCGGCGTCTCGAACAGCCAGGGGGTCACCCTCGCGATGGACAACGCCCTGGCCTCCACCAGCATCTCGGTGCCGCTGCGGGTCAACGGGACGGTGAGCCTGCTCGGCCTGGTCGGACTGGTGAGCGTCGACATCACGACCAACGTCTCGGTGACCAGCACGGTCAGCCCGACGTCGACGGACTTCACGATCACCGTTCCGCCGCAGGCCTTCGACACCGTCTACTCCACCGGCACCGGCAACCTCTCGCTGGGGACGACGACCGCCAGGCTCGGCACGACCGTGACCGCGACGCTCCTGGGCCTCCCGATCACCCTCTCCACCGCGCAGCTCGACAGCATCCTGGACCCGGTGATCTCCGCCGTGGTCTCGCCGCTGATCTCGGCGGTCAACTCGGCGGTGGTCTCGCCGCTCACCGACCTGCTCGGCGTGCGGGTCGGGGGTGCGGACGTCATCCTCGACAGCACTCCGGCGCTGTCCTGCTCGACCCCGATCCTGCGTCAGTGACCCGGCCGCGAGCCACCTGGCCTCCACAGCCCACCCGCTGACCGCCTCCTCCCCAGATCCTGCGCGGGGGCTGCCGCTCGTCCGTCCCGCCGCCGAGGCTGGAGGGCGAAGGAGGCCCCCATGCCACGTCCCACAGCAGCATCCCGGCCCGGCCGTCCGGCCCGTCACGACCTCCGCTCGGTCGCGCTGGGCCGCCACGGCGAGCTCGTCGCCCGGCGCCACCTCGAGGCGGCCGGGCTCGTCGTGCTCGACGCCAACTGGCGCGGCGCCGGCGGCGAGATCGACCTCGTCGCCCGCGACGGAGCGGTGCTCGTCGTCGTCGAGGTCAAGACCCGCGCCAGCGTGCAGCGCGGCACGCCCCACGAGGCCATCACCCCGGTGAAGCTCGAGCGGATGGTCCGGCTGGCCGAGGAGTGGCAGGCCGCCCATGGCGTCCGGGCCCCCGAGGTGCGCCTGGACCTCGTCGCGGTGCTTCGACCCCGGCGTGGGCCGTCGGTGGTCGAGCACGTGCGGGGGCTGGTCTGATGCCGGTCGCGCGGGCCCGCACGGTCGCGCTCGACGGCGCCGTGGGCCACCTCATCGACGTCCAGGCCGACGTCTCGCCCGGGCAGGTCGGGCTCACCCTGGTGGGCCGGGCCGACACCGCTCTGCAGGAGGCGCGCGATCGCTGCCGGATGGCCGTGGTCAACTCCGACCTGCCGTGGCCCTCCACGAAGCGCATCACCGTGCTGCTGGCACCGGCCGACCTCCCCAAGCGCGGCAGCCACTTCGACCTCGCGATCGCCGTCGCGATCCTGGCCGCCGACGCCCGCCTCGACCCCGCGGTGCTGGAGGGCGTCGTGCTCATCGGGGAGCTGACCCTCGACGGCGGCCTCCGGCCGGCCGTCGGCGTGCTGCCGATGGTGCTGGCCGCCGCCGGACGGGGCGCGCACACGGTGGTCGTCCCCGAGCCCCAGGCCGAGGAGGCCGCGCTCGTGCCGGGCGTCGCCGTCCTCGGGGTGCGCTCGCTGGCCCAGGTGCTGGCGGTGCTCACCGGCGAGGCCGTCCCCGAGGCGGCGCCCGTCGCCGCGCGGTCGGGCGCGGAGGTGCTGACCTGGCGGGGGAGCACCCGGCACGAGGAGGTCGACCTCGCCGACCTCGCGGGGCTGGCCGACGCCCGGTTCGCCGCCGAGGTGGCCGCGGCCGGCGGACACCATCTGCTCCTGATCGGCCCCAAGGGCTCGGGCAAGACCAGTCTGGCCGAGCGCCTGCCCACGATCCTCCCCGACCTCGACGCCGAGGAGAGCCTGGAGGCCACCACGCTGCACTCGCTGGCCGGCTCCCTCGACCCCGCGTCCGGCCTGGTGCGGCGCCCGCCCTACGCCGCTCCGCACCACGACGCGTCCAAGGCCGCGATCGTCGGCGGCGGCACCGGCCAGGTCACGCCGGGGGAGCTGAGCCGCGCGCACACCGGGGTGCTGTTCCTCGACGAGTTCCCGCTCTTCCGCCTCGACGTGCTCGAGGCCCTGCGCCAGCCGCTGGAGAGCGGCGACATCACCATCGCGCGGCGCGACGAGATGGTCACCCTCCCGGCGCGCGCCCTGCTGGTGCTGGCCGCGAACCCGTGTCCGTGTGGCGAGTACCGCGCCCAGGCCGGCCAGAACCGCTGCACCTGCCGGGAGTCGGTGCGTCGCGCCTATCGGGCCCGGCTCTCCGGCCCGCTGCTCGACCGCATCGACATCACGCGTCAGGTCGAGGGGCTGCGGCCCCACGAGCGTCGCGATCCGCTCGCGGTCGTCGAGTCCTCCGCCACCGTCCGCGCTCGTGTCGCGCGCGCCCGCGAGCGTCAGGCCGCCCGCTACGCCGGCCGTGGCTGGCGGCTGAACGCACACGTCCCCGGCCCGGCGCTGCGCGAGGAGTGGCCGCTGGAGGCGGCCGCGCGCGACGCCCTCGACGCCCGCATCTACGACGGCGAGCTGTCCGGTCGCGGCGCGGTGCGCGTCCACCGACTGGCCTGGACCGTCGCGGACCTGCGCGCCGACGTCTGCGGCGCCCCCACCCCGGCTCCGGGGCTCGAGGAGCTCGACGTCGCCTGGCGGCTGCGACGCGGCGACCCCCTGCTGCTCGCGACGCTCGCGGAGCGGGCCGGATGAGCGCCTCCGACGCCGAGCGCCTGGCGCGGGCCGCGCTCAGCCGTCTGGTCGAGCCCGGGCACCTGCCCACCAGCCGGCTGGTCGCCGAGCTCGGAGCGCCCACGGTCTACGAGGCGCTGCTGACCCGCACCCGGGTGCCCGAGCTGAGCGAGGACCTCGGTCCTCGGCTGGCGGAGGTCGACCCCGTCCGCGAGCTCGAGCAGGCCGAGCGTCTCGGCATCCGCTTCGTCATCCCGGGCGACCCCGAGTGGCCGGACTCGCTGACCGACCTCGCCGGCGCCGAGCCCCTGCACCATCGTGGCGGTGTCCCGCTCGGACTGTGGCTGCGCGGTCCGCTGCGCCTGGACGCCTGGTCCGATGCCGTCGCCCTGGTGGGCTCGCGCTCGGCGACCACCTACGGCGGCGAGGTCGCCGGCGAGATCGCCGCGGGTCTGGCTCGCGAGGGCCGCGGCGTCGTCTCGGGGGCGGCGTTCGGCATCGACCAGGCCGCGCACCGCGGGGCGCTGGGAGCGCAGGGTCCGACGATGGCCGTCCTCGCCTGCGGCGCCGACCGCGTCTACCCCGAGGCGCATCGGGCCCTCCTCACGCACCTGGCCGAGGAGCACCTCGTGGTGTCGGAGGCCCCGCCGGGCTCCGCGCCGATGCGGGTGCGGTTCCTCGCCCGCAACCGGCTCATCGCCGCGCTCTCGTGCGGCACCGTGGTGGTCGAGGCGGCCGTGCGCAGCGGAGCCCTGAACACCGCCAACTGGGCCGGGCGGCTCCATCGGGTGCTCATGGGCGTGCCCGGGCCGGTCACCAGCGCCGCCAGCCAGGGCGTCCACCACCTCGTGCGCCAGGGCGCGGCCACGCTGGTCACCGGCCCGCACGACGTCCTCGAGCTCGTCGGCGCCGCCGGCACCCACCTGCAGGAGATCCCGCGCGGCCGCGACCGCCCGCGCGACCTCGTCACCCCGGTGCAGGCGCAGCTGCTCGACGCCGTGCCGGTCAGCGGGGTCGGCTCGGCGATCGTGCTCGCCCGTGCGGCCGGTCTGGCCGTGGACACCGTCGAGCGCGAGCTGCAGCGCCTGGCCGCTCAAGGGCTGCTCGAGCAGCGGGAGGAGCGGTGGCACCTCACCCCGGCCGCACTGGTCTGACCCGCGCGCCGCCCCGCCGCGAGGCACCGGCCTTCCTAGACTCGGTGGGGTGGGCGAGCAGACGGAGCGACGCGAGGAGCACGACGTCGCGCCCGAGGCCGGTGGCGAGACCTCCATCGAGGCCGTCCCCGAGGCATGGGCGCGGACGCTGGCCCGCTATGAGCGGCACCTGCGGGCCGAGCGGGGGCTGGCCGAGCACACGATCCGGGCCTACCTCACCGACCTCGCCTCGCTGGCCGAGCACGCGGGCCGGCTGGGCGTCCTCGACGTCGCCGACCTGGATCTGCGCGCCCTGCGCAGCTGGCTGGCCCGCCAGCAGACCCTCGGACGCGCCCGGTCCACCCTGGCCCGCCGCTCGACCTCGGCGAAGGTCTTCACCGCCTGGCTCGCACGGTCGGGTCGCGCGCCGGCTGACGTCGGAGCCGCGCTCGCCCGTCCCAAGCCGCACCGCGAGCTGCCGGCCGTGCTGAGGCCCGAGGAGGCCAGCGACCTCATCGCCGCGGCGACCCGGGCGGCCGACGACGGCAGCCCCGTCGGCCTCCGCGACGTCGCCGCGCTGGAGCTGCTCTACGCCACCGGCATCCGCGTGGGGGAGCTGGTGGGCCTCGACGTCGACGACGTCGACCGTCGCCGGTGCGTGGTGCGGGTGCTCGGCAAGGGCGACAAGGAGCGCACGGTTCCCTTCGGTCGTCCGGCCGCCCGAGCCCTGGACTTCTGGCTCGCCCACGGCCGGCCCGCGCTCGCCCAGCCGGACTCCGGCGCGGCGCTGCTCCTCGGCGCCCACGGCGCACGGGTCGACCAGCGCACGATCCGTCGGATGGTGCACCGCCGCATCAGCGAGGTCCCCGGAGCGCCCGACATCGGGCCTCACGGACTGCGACACACCGCCGCCACCCACCTCCTCGAGGGCGGCGCCGACCTGCGCTCGGTGCAGGAGCTCCTCGGACATGCCTCCATGGCGACCACCCAGCTCTACACCCACGTCAGCACCGACCGGCTGCGCCGGGCTTACCGCCAGGCCCACCCCCGCGCCTGAGCCAGGGCGAGCCCGGCCGGTCCGAGCAGCGGCAGGGCCGCCGTGGCGGCGGACCCGACCGCCGCGGATGGCACGGGTGACCCGCCCGGCGAGGTCGCTCCGGCTCCCGCGGCGGGCGGCGCGCCCCGCAGAGCGCGCTCACCCAGCCCCGCCAGGGGCAGGAGCCGCACCGGCCCGCCGCCGACCAGGCCGAGCGGGTCGAGGTAGGTCTCGCCGCGTCGCCAGCCCCAGTGCAGACATGCCCGTGGACGACAGTGCGACGGCGCGGCCTCGAGGCGTCCGAGGACCGCGGCCGGGGCGACCTCCTCTCCGCGCCGCACCGCGGCGTCGACCGGCTCGTAGGTGGTGCGGGTCTCTCCGTGGTCGACCACGACGACGCCGCGTCCGGCGAGCCGGCCGGCGAAGGTCACGGTGCCGCCGAGGGCGGCGTGCACGGCCTGGCCGGGCGCGCCCAGGAGGTCGACCCCGCGGTGGCCGGGGCCGTAGGGGCCGCTGGGCGGCTCGAACCCGCGGACGACGGTGGCCGGGCTCAGCGGCCAGGCCCCCTCGCGCGGGACGGGGTCGGCGGCCCCGGGGACGGGCTGGGCCGCGATGCTCGGCACCGCCGCGGCCAGGACGAGCAGGAGGGCCGGGAGAGCGGGACGCAGAGGGCGCATGGTGCGAGCCTGCGCGTCGGGTCGGGGGAGCGGCCAGGGTCGTCCGCGATCGGTGGACGACGCCGTCGCGCCCGACCCTGTGGACGGGAGGTGGCGGGCGCGGCGGCGGAGGATCCGGGATTGGCCCGCTGCCGTCCGCCTCGCGTAGGGTGGAGGTGCAGCCCTCCGGGGCTGACATCGCATGCCTGCTGTCCACGACGGCTCCCGCTCCGGGAGTCGACCACCCGTGGGCGCCGGCCCCCGGTCCCGCTCGCGCGGGTGGGGCCGACGCGCAGGCATCAGGGCCGCGCGGCACCCGTCGTCGCGGCAGCAACTCGAAACCCACCACCGGGCGGTCCGCCGGTGCGTCCTGCCGGCGAGCGCCGGTGCCAAGGTCGCGCGGACGGCGGACGCCCACACAGGAGAGAACCACCATGGCAGTCGTGACCATGCGCCAGCTCCTCGAGAGCGGCGTCCACTTCGGACACCAGACCCGTCGCTGGAACCCGAAGATGAAGCGCTTCATCATGACCGAGCGCAACGGCATCTACATCATCGACCTGCAGCAGTCGCTGGCCTACATCGACCGCTCGTACGCGTTCATCAAGGACACCGTCGCCAAGGGCGGCACCGTGATGTTCGTCGGCACCAAGAAGCAGGCCCAGGAGGCCATCGCCGAGCAGGCGACGCGCGTCGGCATGCCCTACGTCAACCAGCGCTGGCTCGGCGGCATGCTCACCAACTTCTCGACCGTGCACCAGCGGATCAACCGCCTCAAGGAGCTCGACGACGTCGACTTCGACAACGTCGCCGGCTCGGGTCGCACCAAGAAGGAGCTCCTGCAGATGAAGCGGGAGCGCGACAAGCTCGACAAGACCCTCGGCGGCATCCGCGAGATGTCGCGCACCCCCTCCGCGGTGTGGATCGTCGACACCAAGAAGGAGCACCTCGCCGTCGAGGAGGCCCGCAAGCTCCGGATCCCGATCATCGGCATCCTCGACACCAACTGCGACCCCGACGAGGTCGACTTCCCGATCCCGGGCAACGACGACGCCATCCGCGCCGTCGGTCTGCTGACCCGCGTGATCGCCGACGCCGTCGCCGAGGGCCTCATCGCCCGCTCGGGCGCGAAGACCGCCACCGAGGGCTCCGAGAACGGCGCGGCCGAGCCGCTGGCCGAGTGGGAGCGCGAGCTGCTCTCCGGCGACGCCGAGCAGGCCGCCGAGACCGCCACCGCCGCCCCCGAGGGCGAGGCCGCTGCCGCCGCCACCGGCGCGAGCACCGAGGGCGAGGCCGCCACCGAGGCCGCCGCCGAGGCCGCTCCGGCCGAGGCTGCGACCGAGGCCGCCTCCACCGAGGCCTGAGCACTCCCCACCCGTACACACCCCGTACCGAAGAGGACACACATGGCCTACACCGCTGCCGATGTGAAGAAGCTCCGTGAGCTGACCCAGGCCGGCATGATGGACTGCAAGAAGGCGCTCGACGAGTCCGAGGGCGACTTCGACAAGGCGGTCGAGCTGCTCCGCGTGAAGGGCGCCGCCAAGGCGGCCGCCCGCGGCGCGGAGCGCGAGACCTCGGCCGGCCTCGTGGCCGCGTCGGGCAACGCCCTGGTGAGCCTGCTCGCCGAGACCGACTTCGTCGCCAAGAACGAGGCGTTCATCGCTGCCGCGCAGCAGATCGCCGACGCCGCCGACCAGCACAAGACCGGCGACGCCGAGGCCCTCAAGGCCGTCTCGCTCGGCGAGAAGACCGTGGGCGAGACCGTCCAGGACCTCGCCATCACCATCGGCGAGAAGATCGAGCTCGGCCAGGTCGCCTACTTCGAGGGCACCACCACGGTGTACCTGCACAAGAAGGCGTCCGACCTGCCCCCGACCCTCGGCGTCCTGGTGGAGTACACCGGCGACGAGGCCGCGGCCAAGCAGGCCGCCCAGCAGGCCGCCGCCCTCAAGGCGCAGTTCCTCACCAGCGACCAGGTCCCGGCCGACGTCGTGGCCCAGGAGCGCGACGTCCTCACCAAGAAGACGCTCGAGGAGGGCAAGCCCGAGGCTGCCGTCGCCAAGATCGTCGAGGGCCGCATCAACGCCTTCTACAAGGAGATCGTCCTGCTCGACCAGGAGTCGGTCTTCGAGGCGAAGAAGTCGGTCAAGCAGGTGCTCGACGCCGCCGGCACGACCGTGTCGCGCTTCGCGCGCTTCGAGGTCGGCGCCTGAGCGTCGTCCGCGTCAGCCGAACGGCCGGTCACCCGCACGGGGTGACCGGCCGTTCGCACGTCTCGGGCGCCGTTCGACTCTCGATCCGTTGCCCTGCAGGACGACCCTGCAGGACGACCCCGCAGGACGACCCCGCAGGACGCCCCCGGTGCGCTCATTCCCTCCCGTCGGCCCGGAGGCAGCAGTAGGTTGATCCCGGTCGTCCGCCCCTCGGCGACCGGCGTCCTGCGGGAGCGGGGCGCACCGTTCCAGGTGGAGGTGTACGTCAGGTGGGACTCATCCAGGCCGCGATCGGCGCGATGGGCGGCACGCTCGCCGACCAGTGGGTCGACTTCTACGGAGTCCCCGCGGGCATCGGCGCCACGGCGGCCATCTTCCCGGCTGTGCAGCAGGGCCAGAATGCCGGCCGCGGCAGCAACACCCGCGCGTCCGACGGCGTCATCACCCGGGGATCCAAGATCATCGTCCCCCAGGGCTACGGCCTGGTGCTGATCGAGGACGGCGCCTTCACGGGCTTCGCTGCGGAGCCCGGCGCCTACATCTGGGATTCCGAGGAGGCCGCCTCGCAGTCGATCTTCAGCGGCGGAGGCCTGGTCGACTCGATCGTCAGGCAGAGCTGGGAGCGCTTCAAGCTCGGCGGCCGGCCCTCGTCGCAGCAGTCGGCCGTGTTCGTCTCGCTCAAGGAGCTTCCGAACAACAAGTTCGGCACCCAGTCCGAGATCTACTGGGACGACGCCTTCCTCAACACCCAGGTCGGCGCCATCACCCGCGGCACGTACACGCTCAAGATCACCGATCCGCTGACGTTCATCCGCAACTTCGTGCCGGCCGACGTCATCGACGGCCGCGCGACCTTCGACTTCACCGACCTCGACAACCCGGCCGGCGAGCAGCTGTTCAACGAGGTCGTGGGCTCGCTGGCCCCCGCGTTCTCGATGTACACGAACGATCCCGCCAAGGGCAACCGCATCACGAGGCTGCAGCAGGACTCCATCGGCTTCGCCCAGTCGCTCTCGGCCGCGGTCGAGCAGAACTACCGATGGCGTACCGACCGCGGGCTCGAGATCGTCAAGACCGCGATCATCGCCATCGAGTACGACGCCACGACCCGCGAGCTGCTCACGAACGTGCAGCGCGCGGACGCCCTCTCCGGCGCCCGCGGCAACTCCAACCTGCAGGCCTCGGTGGCAGCCGGCATCCAAGCCGCAGGCGAGAACGCCGGCCCGGGTGGCCTGGTCGGCCTGGGCCTGGGCGTGGGCGGTCTCGGCGTGGGCGGCCTGCAGCAGCCCGTGCCCCCGGCGGCGCCTCCGGCTCCGCCGGCAGCCCCGGCAGCCCCGGCAGCCCCCTCGTCCCCCTCGGCGCCCGCGGCTCCCGCGGGAGCCGCGCCCGCCGCAGCCGATCCCGCCGCCGCCCCCGCTCCCGACCCCGCAGCCGACCCCGTGGCCGTGCTGACCCGTGCCAAGGAGATGCTCGACGCCGGTCTGATCACCCAGGCCGACTACGACGCCGCCAAGGCCAAGGCCCTCGGGCTCTGAGGGCGATCCGTCGATGACACAGGAGTCAGCGCCTCAGCAGCCCCCCTTCGACGGGCCGCCGCTGTCGCTGGAGGAGGAGCTCGACGCCGCTCGGGCCAAGCCCGAGTCGGGACCTGGCATCGAGACGATCAACGAGTCGCTCAAGGACGGCCTGAACCGCTGCCCGAAGTGCGGCGGCACCGACGTCCAGCTGCGCGGGTCGACCGGCAACCTGGTGTGCCTGTTCTGCCGCAACGAGTGGCAGGAGGCCAGGGTCGAGGAGGAGTTCGGCCTCGGTGAGGGCATCGACCAGCTCGACGGCACCGTCATCGCCAGTGGTGCTCGGCGCATCCAGGCCGACGTCGCTGACGTCCTCACCTTCAAGTGCGAGGCCTGCGGCGCCGAGGTCGTGGTCGACACCGCCCACGCGCTCAACGCCCGCTGCCACTGGTGCCGGCACACGCTCAACGTGAACCAGCAGATCGCCAACGGCGCGGTGCCGGACGCCGTCCTGCCGTTCCGGCTGACGAAGGACGATGCTGTCGAGAGGATCCGCGGGTTCGCCTCGAAGCGACGCCTCTTCGCCCACCAGCGGTTCAAGGCCGAGTTCGTGCCCGAGAACGTCCTGGGCGTCTACCTGCCCTATCTCGTCATCGACGCTCGCGCGCAGTCGGAGTACTGGGGCACGGCGGAGGTCGAGACCCGACGCTGGACTGAGAAGCACGGCGACAGGAGCGTCACCTACTACGCCGCCGACGTCTACCGGATCTCGCGCACCGTGGCCTTCACCGTCGACGATCTCACCATCGAGGGGTCAGCCGAGCGTGCCGACCTGAGCAGCGACACGACCAACAACATCGTCAACTCGGTGCTGCCCTTCGACACCAAGAACGCCGTGCGTTGGAACGCCAGCTACCTGGTCGGGTTCACCAGTGAGAAGCGCGACCTGGACGTCGAGGGTCTCGGGCCCGTGCTGGAGGACCAGCTGCTCTCCATCGGTCGCTCGCAGGTGCAGCCCACGCTGGGGCGCTTCAACCGGGGTGTGCGCTGGGAGCAGGAGAGGATCGACGTCGGGGGCTCGCGGTGGGTCTCGATGTACCTGCCGGTGTGGCTCTACTCGTACCGGCAGGAGAGCAACGGCCTCCTGCACTACATCGCCGTGAACGCCCGCACCGGCGAGACGATGGGCAGCATCCCGGTCTCCAAGCCGCGGCTGCTGCTCGCCGCCTTGACGGTGGGCACCGCCCTCGAGGGCGTCGCCGCCGCGATCCTGGCGGCGACCACATGAGCGCGGCACTGGCCCTCGGGCTGGCCCACGTCGTCCAGCTGAGCCCGCTGGCCACCGACGGCGCCGCCTGGCTGCTCGCCGCCGGACCGGCCGGGGCCGTGGCGACGTACTGCCTGATCCACCGCTACTACCGCAACGACGACAAGACGCACGAGTTCGAACGCGACACCGTGATCGTGGCCCAGCCCGTCGACGGAGATGAGGAGAGGATCGACCACGTCTCCCGCACACGAGACTCCGACATCGACGGCGACAACCACCGACAGCACCGCTCGCGGGTCGACCGCGTGCGCTGAGTCACCTGAGCCTCGTCGGCGGCATCGCCCGGCGGGGTGCCCGGCTCGGTCACTGATAATCTCGCCCCGCCTCCGCTCGCGATCGAAAGGTTCCCGGTGTCCGGTTACAAGCGTGTGCTCCTGAAGCTCTCCGGCGAGGTGTTCGGCGGCGGCAAGGTCGGGGTCGACCCCGACGTCGTGCAGAAGATCGCCGCCGAGATCGCCGCGGTCGCCCGCACCGGCACCCAGATCGCCGTCGTCACCGGCGGCGGCAACTTCTTCCGCGGCGCCGAGCTCCAGCAGCGCGGCATGGACCGCGTCCGCGCCGACTACATGGGCATGCTCGGCATCGTCATGAACTGCCTGGCGCTGCAGGACTTCCTGGAGAAGATGGGCGTCGAGACCCGCGTCCAGACCGCCATCACGATGGGCCAGGTCGCCGAGCCCTACATCCCGCGCCGCGCGATCCGGCACATGGAGAAGGGCCGCGTCGTCATCTTCGGCGCCGGCATGGGCATGCCCTTCTTCTCCACCGACACCGTCGCGGTGCAGCGCGCCCTCGAGAGTCGCTGCGAGGTCGTGCTGGTCGCCAAGAGCGGCGTCGACGGCGTCTACAGCGCCGACCCCCGCCACGACCCCACGGCCACCAAGTACGACGACCTCACCTACGACCGGGCGATCGCCGACGGCCTGGCCATCATGGATCAGACCGCCTTCACCCTGTGCAGCGAGAACAAGCTCCCGATGATCGTCTTCGGCATGGACGTCGAGGGCAGCATCCTCTCCGCGGTGCAGGGTGAGAGGATCGGAACGCTGGTCCACCCGTGACTGGCGTCCTCGCGCGCGCCCGCACGTCCACCCACCTCTGTCAGGAGCACCCGTGATCAACGACATCCTCAACGACGCCGACGCCAAGATGGGCAAGTCGGTGGAGTCGACCCGTGAGGAGTTCGCGGCGATCCGCGCCGGCCGCGCGCACCCGAGCATGTTCAGCAAGATCGTCGTCGACTACTACGGCTCCCCGACGCCGCTGCAGCAGCTGGCCTCCTTCACCTCCTCCGAGGCCCGCGTCATCCTGATCCAGCCCTACGACCAGGGCGCGATCGGCAACATCGAGCGCGCCATCCGCGACTCCGACCTCGGCGTGAACCCCGCCAACGACGGTCGCGTCCTGCGCTGCGTCTTCCCCGAGCTCACCGAGGAGCGCCGCAAGGAGTTCATCAAGGTCGCCAAGGGCAAGGCCGAGGACGGCCGGGTCGCCGTGCGCAACCTGCGCCGCACCGCCAAGCAGGGCCTGGAGAAGCTCGAGAAGGACGGCGAGGTCGGCCAGGACGACGTCACCGGCGCCGAGAAGCGGCTCGACGGCATGACCAAGAAGCACACCGACGCCATCGACGAGATGCTGAAGAACAAGGAGGCGGAGCTCCTCGAGGTCTGACCTCGAGTCTCCGCACCGATGACCGGCCAGACGACCGCACCCGCCCAGAAGGACCACGGGCGGGCCGGTCGCGACCTCCGCGCCGCCGTCGCCTCGGCGGTGGTCCTGCTCGGCGCGATCGCCGCCTCGCTGGCGTTCGCCAAGACGCTGTTCATGGTGATCGTCGCCGTGGCGGTCGTCGTCGCGATCTGGGAGCTGCGCAAGGGCTTCCTCGCCAAGGGCATCGACCTGCCCGAGCAGCCGCTGATGGTCGGCGGCGTCGTCATGGTCGTCGTCGCCTACGTCTGGGGCGCGCCGGCGCTGGTCACCGGCACCGCCGTCACCGGCCTGGTCATCATGCTGTGGCTGCTCCAGCGCGGCATCGACGGCTACGTCATGAACGCCACCGCGTCGGTGTTCACCCTCATCTACATCCCCTTCCTCGGCTCGTTCGTGGCGCTGCTGCTCTCCGAGGGCGGGCTCACCGGGGGAGGGCTCGACGACGACGGCGTGGCCGGCATCGTCACCTTCATCCTGGTCACCATCGCCTCCGACATCGGCGGCTACGTCGCGGGCGTGCTCTTCGGTCGCCATCCGATGGCGCCGGTGATCTCGCCGAAGAAGTCGTGGGAGGGCTTCGCCGGCTCGGCGGTCTTCTGCATGGGCGCCGGCGTCGCGCTCGTCGTCACCCTGCTCGACGGCGACTGGTGGGTCGGCGTCGCCCTGGGCCTGATCGCGGTGGTCATGGCCACCCTCGGCGACCTGTGCGAGTCGGTCATCAAGCGCGACCTCGGCATCAAGGACATGAGCCAGGTGATCCCGGGCCACGGCGGCCTGATGGACCGGCTCGACTCCCTGCTCGCCACGATCGCCCCGATCTGGCTGCTCCTGCACTACGCGGTCTTCTGACCCGTGCGCCTGCACCTGGTGCGGCACGGTCGGGTGAGCGTCGACCCGGCCGTCGACCCCGTCGCCTGGACGCTCGACCCGGCCGGCTTCGACGACGTCTGGGCGCTGCGCGAGCAGATGCCGCGCGACGACCTGGCTGACCTCGCCGGAGACGAAGGCCGTCGAGACCTCCCAGCTGCTCAGCGACGGCCCGGTCGGCATCCTCGACGACCTCGCCGAGCTGCGGCGTCCCGGCGGCTGGATCGACGACGTCGACGCCGCCGTCGAGGCGGCCTTCGCCCGTCCCGACGCCGCGGCCCGGCCCGGCTGGGAGTCGCTGGAGGAGTGCCGCGTGCGGCTGCGACGCGCGCTGGCGCCCGTGCTCGAGGGCCACGCGGGCGAGGACGTCGTGCTCGTCGGCCACGGCCTGGCCTGGACGGTGCTGCTCGCCGACCTGGCAGGTGCGCCCCCGCGGCTGGAGGACTGGCGAGCCCTCGCGATGCCGGACCTGCGCGTCGTCACTCCCGAGAACCGCTCGCCCCTCCCGCGGACGGGGATCGATGACGAGTAGGCTCGCCAGGTGGAGAGCGACCAGACCCAGGCGATGCCGGCCGTCGACGACGAGGTGACCCCCTCCGAGTCCGAGTCCGCCGCCCCGGAGCCGAGCTGGTGGCACCGCGGCCACCCGGTCTTCTCCTCGCTGGCCGGCTTCTTCACCGGCATGCTCTTCATCATCCTGGTGCCCGGCGTCTACGGCGCGGTGCTCTCGGCGGTCTTCAGCTACGACACCGCCGAGTCGCTGTTCCCCTACGTGCTGGTGGCGCTCGCGATCCCCATCGCCCTGCTGGCCATCCCCGGCACCCGACGCTTCGGCCGCTACATGGTGCTGGGCATCGTCTCGACGCTGCTGGTCGTCGGCCTGGTGGCCGGCGGCGTCCTGTGGTTCCTCATCAACCGCCAGCAGTGATGCCAGCAGTGATGCCAGCGGTGATGCGCGGGCGCGGGTCGCGCACCTGAGATTGGGGCCGGACCGCGTCGCGGTGGGAGGATGGGGGCGATGACCGACTCCCCGAAGCCGCTGCCCCTGGTGTTCGACCCGCCGAAGGGGCGCGCCAAGCCGCCCGCCCACCTGGCCGATCTCGACCCGGCCGGGCGCAAGGCGCTGCTCGAGGACAACGGCCTGCCCGGCTTCCGGGCCAAGCAGCTCTCCACGCACTACTTCGCGCGGCTGGTCGACGACCCCGCGCAGATGACCGACCTGCCGGCCGCCCAGCGCGAGCAGCTGGTCACCACGCTCCTGCCCGAGCTGATGACGCCGCTGCGCACCCTCGAGGCCGACCGCGGCACCACCCGCAAGACGCTGTGGAAGCTCTTCGACGGCGCCCTCGTGGAGTCGGTGCTCATGCGCTACCCCGACCGCGCCACGATGTGCGTCTCCAGCCAGGCCGGCTGCGGCATGGCCTGCCCGTTCTGCGCCACCGGCCAGGGCGGCCTGCAGCGCAACATGAGCACCGCCGAGATCGTCGAGCAGGTCGTCGCCGGCGCCCGCTCGCTGGCCCGCGGCGAGGTCCCCGGCGGCCCCGGTCGCGTCTCCAACGTCGTCTTCATGGGCATGGGCGAGCCGCTGGCCAACTACAAGGCCGTCATCGGCACCGTGCGTCGCCTCACCGACCCCACGCCCGACGGGCTGGGCATGTCGGCGCGCGGCATCACCGTCTCCACCGTCGGTCTCGTCCCGCGCATCAAGCAGCTGGCCACCGAGGGCATCCCGGTCACCCTGGCGCTGAGCCTGCACGCCCCCGACGACGAGCTGCGCAACGAGCTCGTGCCGATCAACACCCGCTACTCCGTCGCCGAGACCGTCGAGGCGGCCTGGGAGTACGCCCGCACCACCAAGCGCCGCGTCTCCATCGAGTACGCGATGATGCGCGGCATCAACGACCAGGCCTGGCGCGCCGACCTCCTCGCCGACGTCCTCAACGCCCACGGCGACTGGGGCTGGGTGCACGTCAACCTGATCCCGCTCAACCCCACCAAGGGCGGCCCGGTCTTCCAGGGCAAGATCTTCACCCGCTCCGAGGACGGCGACATGGACGAGTTCGTCCGCCGCCTGGAGGCCAAGGGCATCCCGACGACCGTCCGCGACACCCGCGGCAACGACATCGACGCCGCCTGCGGTCAGCTGGCCGCGCTCGACGAGGCCTAGTCACCGCGTTCGTACGCTCTCTGCGGTGTGACCGTCCGGCACCGACATCTCGCGGCAGCGAGATCGGTCCCATCTCGGGGATTCGCCTGCGCGAATCCTAAGACTCCTCTTGACTGTCGTGAACTCCCCAGGTGCGGCGCTCGACGCCGCCATGAGCTGACGTCAGGAGAAGTCGAGTGAGTGGTCTGATGCGGTCGCGACGAGGCGATGAGCAGATGGGTCCGGAGGACGGTCGGACGCGCGGGTGGCGTCGTCACGTTCCTGTGGTGGTCGGGGCGGCGGTGCTGATCGCTGCCTCGGGCGCCGGTGGTGCAGTGGCCGGTGGGCTGGTGACCAGCAGCCAGATCGAGGACTACACGATCCAGTGGCGTGACCTGAAGACCGGTGCGGTCGGCACGCGGATCATCGCTGACGGCACGATCGAGTCCGAGGACCTCACCGCCGCGACGCGGGCGGCGCTCAAGGGTCAGCCGGGCGTGCCCGGCTCGAAGTGGCTCACCGGTGCTGGTGCTCCGGGCAGTCTCTCGGCCGCTGACGGCGACTGGTACTTCGACTCCTCCAGCGACGACGTCTACACGCGCCTGGGTGGCGCCTGGGGCTTCGTCGTGAACGTCAAGGGGGCCCAGGGCGCGAAGGGCGACCAGGGCGCGAAGGGCGACAAGGGTGACCAGGGCGACCAGGGCGTCGCCGGCACCAATGGGGCCAATGGGGCCAAGGGCGACAAGGGCGACAAGGGCGACAAGGGCGACAAGGGCGATGCCGGCGCTGACGGCGCCGACGGCAGCGCCTGGCTGAGCGACGCCGGTGCGCCTGTGGACACCCTGGGTGCGGACGGCGACTGGTACCTCGACACCACCACCAGCAAGGCCTACCGCAAGGCCGCGGGGACGTGGACGTTCCGCGTGGACCTCCAGGGAGTCAAGGGCGACAAGGGCGACAAGGGCGACAAGGGCGACGCCGGCCAGAACGGCACCAACGGCACGAACGGCACGAACGGCACAAACGGCACGAACGGCGCCAACGGTCTGGCGGGCGCGACGTGGTACGCCGGCTCGGGTGCTCCTGCCGACTCGTTGGGCGCGAACGCTGATCTCTACCTGGACACCGCCACGAGCGACGTCTATCGCAAGGCGTCGGGCTCGTGGTCGCTGCTGACGAACATCAAGGGTCAGAAGGGCGACCCGGGCGCCAACGGCACGAACGGCACGAACGGCACGAACGGCACGAACGGGGCCAACGGGTCGACGTGGCTCACCGGCGCGGGTGCTCCCACGACCGGCGGCGCGGACGGCGACCTCTACCTGAACACCTCCAACGGCGACGTCTACAAGAAGACGTCCGGCTCCTGGGGCTCGCCGATCGCGAACCTGACCGGCCCCACCGGCCCGGCGGGATCTGGTGGCTCGGGCAGCGGCGGGGGGACGCCCTGGGCGTCCGGCACGGCTGCACCGACGCCGGGGACGGTGACCCCGACCGACGGCACCTACTACCTGAACACCACCACCGGCGCGGTCTATACCGCGGACGGCACCGCATGGACCGCCATCTACACGCCAGCGTCGGCCGGTGAGAGGTTCCCGAACGTCGAGCTGAACGTGAGCCCCTCGACGTCGCAGAACATCACGGGGTTGATGTCGACGAACAACTATCAGGCGGTGCAGTTCTCGGCGACCAACAACCCGAATGCGTCCCTCACGGGTGGGAACACCTGGAACGGGACGACGTTCACGGTCGGTCCGACGGGTGCAGGCTGGTACCAGGTCAACGCGCAGTTCATGACCTACGCCCAGGGCACTAAGGCTCCGTTCTCCGCTGGGCTGCATGTCTTCATGGACAAGAATGGCGCGGTCGGGAACAACCCGCCGCTCTACAACAGCGGGACCTACGGCACGCCCTTCCCCTACGCGGTGAGCACCTACGACATCTCCAACGTGAGCACGTACGTCAAGAACGGTTCGCGCCTCAACACCATCGTCTACCTCGCGGCAGGCGAGTCGATTGCGTTCCGGGCCCAGAGCGTGTCCACCAGCACCACTGCCTGGACGACGGACGACGGGAGCACGAACCTGACGATCGCCCGCATGGAGTAGTCAGGACGGCACCGACCTCGAAGCGAGCGAGCCACCT
>NZ_JBUZJI010000009.1:47637-113390 GCF_055282735.1 Nocardioides sp. B129/18
GGTGGCTCGCTCCTGAGTCTCAGGGGAGGGGGACGCCGTTCAGCCGATCCGCTCGGCCAGCGCCACGATGAGCCCCTCGGGGCCGCGCACGTAGGCCATCAGCCAGGCGCCCTCGTGCTCGCCGACCCCGCCGACGAGTCCGTATCCCTGCTCGGCGAGGCGGGCGACGATGCCGCGGAGGTCCTCGACCTCGAGGGCCAGGCTGCGCAGGCCGAGCTCGTGGGCGGGGGCGTCGGGGGAGCCGGGCAGCGGGGCGGGGCGCACGAAGCTGCTCAGCTCGATGCCCGTGCCGCCGCCGGGGGCTCGGAGCATGACGATCTCGGTGGCCGCTCCCTCGGAGCCGATGACGGTGTCGAGGAACGCGCCCTCGATGGGCGTGCGTCCCTCGACCTCCAGGCCGAGGGAGAGGAAGAAGTCGGTGACCGCGTCGAGGTCCCTGACGGTGACGCCGACGTGGTCGAAGCGGATCGCGGTCATGGGGCCAGCCTGCCCCTCGGAGCGCTGGATACGCTCCCTCGCATGGTGTCCTCGACCCTCGATCCCGCGCGCGTGCACGCCGCCAGCGCCGCCTGGGTCTTCGTGCCCGACGACGCCGTCGAGGTCAGCACCCCGGAGTATCGGCTGGTGTCCTACCCCTCCTGGCTCGGCGCCGGGGTCGAGCTGGTCTGGCTGGGTCCGCTGCGCCGCACCGTGCGGGTGGTCCTCGACGAGGTCCGTGAGATCGCGCTGGGCTGGGGCGTCGACGCGATGACCTGGTGGGTGCGCGGCGACCATCCACCGGAGTTCGAGCGGGAGGTGCTCCTGCGCGGCGGCACGCTCGTGAAGGAGGTGCAGGTGCTCGCGGCGCCGATCGCCGACGTGCTCGCGCGCCTCGACGCGCCCTCGGACGTCGAGGTGAGCGACGCGCTCGACCTCGCCGCGCTGCGGGAGGCCACCGACGTCGGCGCCCGCGCGTTCGGCACCCCGCGCCTGGACGAGGAGCAGCTGCGCGGCGTCCTGCAGGCCTCCGTCGACCTCCCCGAGGCCGTGTGGTGCCTGGCGCGGCGCGCGGGCCGGCCGGTGGGGTCGGCGGGCGCGACGATGGCCGGCGACGTCGTCCGGCTGTGGGGCGGCGGGGTCGACCCCGACGCCCGCGGGCTCGGCGTCTACCGCGCGCTGATCGACCACCGGCTGCGCTCCGGAGCGGCCGCCGGCGCCGACCTCGCCCTGGTCAAGGGGCGGGTCGACACCAGCGCGCCGATCCTGCGGCGCTGCGGCTTCGCCTCCTACGGCACCGAGCGCGGTCTGCGCCTTCCGCTGCGCTGAGCCAGCGGGAGGTCAGGCCCGCGCGGGCAGGGCCCGGGTGCGCGCGGACGTCGCGGCCCGGTACCCGGCGGGTGCGCGGACGAGCAGCTCGAGGTTGCGGGCGTCGACCTCACCGCGGAGGTCCTCGTCCTGCTCCTGCCAGTCGTTGGCCGCGAGGTCGCGGGAGAGACCGGCGAGCGCGAGCACGGTGTCGGTGCGGTTCGCCCCGTCGATGACGCCGGCGTGGTCGAGCATCGTGGTGAAGATCGAGAGCGTGCCGTCGGCGTTGTCGGCGACCTCGATGATGCGCGACTGCTGGGGCCAGTCGATGTGGGAGGCGGTGTTGATCTCCCACAGCCCGCCGCCGTCGGCGCGGGTGCGGGCCCACACCTGGTTCTTGTGGGTATGGCCGTTGACCCAGGCGATGACGCAGTCGTGTGCCAGCAGGGTGGCCAGCACCTCGGGCCCGAGCACGCGCGGCCCGAAGGTGCCGCCCGTGCCGATGAGCGGGTTGCCCATGGTGTCGGAGGTGTGGTGGCTGAAGACCATGACGAGGCGGTCGGCGGAGTCGGCGAGCACCTGCGTGAGCCACTGGTGCTGCGCGGGGTCGAGCGATCCGTCGGCGTAGCCGTTGGGGTTGACCGAGTCGAGCACGACGCAGCGGATGCCGTCGCGATCGAAGGTGTAGTAGGCGGTGCCGGTGCGACGGTTCTCGTCGGTGAACCCGTGGCCCACGGGCAGGCCGGCGGTGTGGAAGTGCTGCTCGACGACGGCGCCGCGGGTGAGCAGGCGGCGGTCGCGGTCGGGCGTCACGAGCCGGACGCCGGGCGTGAGCGCGATCAGCCCGAGCAGCGAGGAGATGTCGCCGCGGAGCAGCTGGAGCAGGTCGGCCTGGGAGACCCCGGGCGGCAGCGTCGTCAGCTTCAGCGGGCCGGTGGCCAGGGCGGTGAGGTGCAGCGTCTGGTCGGGGAAGTTGCCCTGCATGAGGCCGTCGTGGTTGCCGAAGGCGGCGTACCAGGGCATCGCGAGGCCCTGGGCCTTGAAGGGGCGACGGCAGGCGTCGAGGAGCCCGCGCACCAGCGGGAAGCCGTAGCGGCTGCGGGCGATGTCGCGCGGGGCCAGCAGGGGAGCGCCCTCGGGGTGCCAGTAGCGGGTGTCGTAGTAGAGCGGGTGGGAGTCCGAGACGCCCTCGTAGCGGGTGCGGCTGCCGGAGTCGGGGGTGACCGTCTGGCCGTCGAGGAGGTCGATGTTCCAGCGGATCTCGTTGTACTGGGAGTTGTCGGAGTTGTCGCCGGTCTGGATGGCGAAGGCCAGCGGCCGGCCGGTGACCGGTCCGACGGCCTGGGCGTTGACGGCCTGCACCATCGCCTCGGCGACGTGGGCGCTGAGCATCTCCTGCGGGCGGTAGCAGGAGGTGAGCAGCCCGGGCACCGGGTCGCCCGGACGCGACTGGTCCTCGAAGCGGTCGAGGAACTCCAGGCGGGCCGGCGACTGGGTGTCGATGATGTGGATGTCGGTGAGCTGGACGAACGCC
Organism: Nocardioides sp. B129/18; assembly: GCF_055282735.1. NCBI lineage: Bacteria > Bacillati > Actinomycetota > Actinomycetes > Propionibacteriales > Nocardioidaceae > Nocardioides > Nocardioides sp. B129/18. The sequence continues at coordinate 50,456 of NZ_JBUZJI010000009.1, forward strand.
GAGACGCTGCGGCGCACGTCGGCGCGGCCGGGAGCGGCGCTCGCGCCGAGGCCGGTGCGGACGGCGTGGACCTCGCCCGGCGCCGCGATGACCTTCCGCCAGCCGGTGGTGCCGGCGGGGGCGCGCACCAGCGTGCGGCCCAGCGTCGCGGGGGCGGAGGCGGCGCGTGCGGCGACGGTGCCGAGCCACTGGGGGAGGGCGGTGAGGGCCGTGAGCGCTGCGCCGGAGCCCAGCATCCGGCGACGGGAGAGAGCCATGGGCGGACTCTAGCCGTGACGGGCGTCACGCCACGAGCCATTCACAAGGCAGGCACGCGACGGCCACATCGGTGCCCTCGTCCGTTGACGCGGCGCTCCTAGCGTGACGGCACGTGACGAACCTGCACACGCTGCCCCGCAGCGGCGACCGCCTCCGGGTCCTCGTCGTCGCCGAGTCCTTCCTCCCCCAGGTCAACGGCGTCACCAACTCGGTGCGTCGGGTGCTCGAGCACCTGGCCGCCCAGGGCCACGACGCCGTCCTCGTGGCGCCCACCGGCCCCGACTCCTACGCCGGGTTCCCCGTGGTGCGCGCCCGTGGGGCGAACCTCCCCTTCTACCGCGACTTCCGCATCGGCCTGGAGACGCGTCGACGGCTGCGCACGGTGATGCTCGGCTTCGCCCCCGACGTCGTGCACGTGGCCTCGCCGGCGACCCTCGGCCACCAGGCCGTCCGCGCCGCCGAGGAGCTCGGCATCCCGACGGTGGCGATCTACCAGACCGACCTCGTCGGCTTCGCCGAGCGCTACGGCATCGCCGGCGGCGTCCGCGCGATGGCCGCGCTCACCCGCCGCATCCACGCCCGCGTCGACCGCACCCTCGCCCCCTCCACCGCCTCGCTGACGCAGCTGGAGGACCTCGGCATCGCGAACGTCGCGCTCTGGCCGCGCGGCGTCGACCTGGCCGGCTTCCACCCCGAGCGGCGCGACGACGTCCTGCGCGCCGAGCTCCTCGGCCGCCGGCCCGACCGTCTCCTCGTCGGCTACGTCGGCCGTCTCGCGCCGGAGAAGGAGCTGGAGCTCCTCGAGGTCATCGACCGCGACCCGCGCTACCGCCTGGTCATCGTCGGCGGCGGCCCCGAGGAGGAGCGCCTGCGCCGGATCCTCCCCGACGCCGCGTTCCTCGGCGTGCGCCACGGCGACGAGCTCGGCGCCGCCTACGCCAGCCTGGACGTCTTCGTGCACACCGGCCGCCACGAGACCTACTGCCAGTCGGCCCAGGAGGCGCTCGCCTCCGGCGTCCCGGTGGTCGCGCCGCGCAGCGGCGGGCCGATCGACGTCGTCGCCGAGGGCGCCGCGGGTCTCCTCTACCAGCCCGGTGACGCCGACGCCCTGGCCGCCCACGTCGACCGCCTCGCCCGCGACCCGCTCCTGCGCCGTCGCATGGGCCTGGCCGCCCGTCGCAGCGTCGAGCAGCGCTCCTGGGAGGCCGTCAACCGCGCGCTCGTCGCGCACTACCGCGACGTCGTCGGCACCCCGGCGCGGGCGGTGCGGGCCGCGGGCTGACCATCCACAGGAGTTCCCCGGCTGACCGGGGAACTTCTGGTTGGTCAGGGGAACTTGGGGGCCTCCACGCCCAAGTTCCCCTGACCAATCCCTGTGGACGACGCCGTCATCCCCAGGCGAGGCGGGGCGAACCTCAGGGCTCCAACAGGCGGGCGGCCTCGTCGACGTCGTCGACGAGATGCACCGAGCCGGCCATCGTGCGGTCGGCGGCCAGGGCCTGCAGCAGCGGCCAGACCGGGAGCTCCTCGGTCCAGTGCCGGCGGCCGACGAGCACCATCGGCGCCACGGCGTCGCCGGTGGCGTAGTAGTTCTCGCAGGCGTCCTGGAAGACCTCCTGGACGGTGCCGGCCGCGCCGGGGAGGAAGACGATGCCGCCGTCGCAGACCTCGAGCAGGATCGCCTCGCGGATGGCGTTGCGCAGGTACTTCGCGATCGCGGTGGGGAACGGCGACGGCGGCTCGTGGCCGTAGTGCCAGGTCGGGATCCCGAGGCTCGGGGCGCCGTCGGGCCAGCGCTGCAGGACCTCGCGGGCGCCCGCGAGCCAGGCGTCGATCGAGGGACGGAACGTCGGCACCGGGGCGAGCAGCGCCACGGCGGCGTGCAGGTCGGCGTCATCGTGCTCGGCCAGCCGGGCGCCCAGGCTCGCGGCCTCCATCGCGCCCGGCCCGCCGCCGGTCGCGACGACGTGGTGCCGCCCGAGGAGGTGCCCCAGGCGGGCGGCGTCGAGGTACGCGGGGTCGTCGCGGTCGACGGCGTGCCCGCCCATGACGCCGACGACGCGCCGGCCACCGGTGCGCTCCTCGGCGATCCACGCCTCCAGAGCCTGGTCGATCGCGTGGTCGTGCAGCGCGCCGGCGAGGGCGGCGGCCGGGGTGCGCGGCGCGCGCGCCCAGGCGTAGGCGCGGGCGTCGAGGGTGTCGGCGTAGGCGGGGGCGTCGTAGAGCTCGGCGGCGGTGTAGAGCCGGGTGCGGACGACGTCGAGCGGGGCCTCGGCGAGCGCGCCGTCGAGCAGGGCCGCGGCGTCGGTGCGGCCCAGGCCGCCCGCCGGCTCGACGTGCGCGACGCGTCCACGGGTGCGGGTCATGCCCCCACTGTGCCGCGTGCCGTCGAGCCGACGGTGGCCGGGCGTCACCAGGCCTGCGCGAGCAGCTCCCCGAGCAGCGCCTCCCCGTCGACCTCGAGGCCGCGGGAGGCGAACCAGCGCGCCATGTTCAGGCAGTCGCGCTGCAGCAGCTCGACGCCGTGCGGGTTCGCGAGGAGGTCGACGATCTGCGGCAGGTCGATGATCACCAGCCGCTCGCCGGCGGCGAGGGTGTTGTACGGCGAGAGGTCGCCGTGGACGAGCCCGGCGCGCGCCATCGTCCCCATCGCCTCGACGAGCTGCTCCCACCAGGTGGCCAGCAGGTGCTGGTCGGGGCGGCTCTGGGCCAGCCGGGGCGCGGTGATCGGCTCGCCGGTCGCCGGGTCGGCCACGCTGATCCACTCCATGAGGATCTCGGTGCCGTCGATCTGCACGGGGTAGGGGACGGGCACGCCGAGCGACCACAGCCGTCCCAGCGCCTCCCACTCCGCCCACGCCCACTGGCCGGCCGCCACCGAGCGGCCGTAGGCGCTCTTGCGGTCGAGGGCACGGGCGTCGCGGCTGCGGCGCTGGCGGCGGCCGTCGGTGTAGACCGCGGAGCGGTGGAAGTCGCGGTGCTCGGCGCCGCGGTAGCGCTTGGCGACCAGCATCGTCGACTCGCCCCGGGCCTCGGAGCCGGGGACGCCGCGGTGCACGAGGTGGGCCTCGGCCTCCTTGCCGGTCTTGAGGACGCCGAGCTCGGTGTCGACGGCGGCCTGGGAGGTGACGACCCAGTCGGGGCGGGGCTCAGGGCCGCGGCACAGCGGCTGGACCGCGAGCCAGGTCGACCAGCGCTGGTCGGGCTCGAGGTCGTCGAGGGCGGTGAACTCCAGCGCTGCGAAGGGATCGGCGCTGGAGGTGGGGCCGGAGGTGGGGGTGGGGCTAGAGGTGGAGCGGTGCTCCTGCTGCATGGTGGTGTCGCTCTCCGATGAAGGTGATGGGCAGGCCGAGGCCGAGGACCGTCATGGCTTCCTCCTCTTCACCGGCGCATCCCCTCCGGACGCGCGAACGCCGCCCAGTCTGCGTGAGACCGGACGGCGTGCGCACCTGGTTTTCGTCTCGCCTCGCGCGGGACCGAGACGCCCCGAGCCCAGAGGCCTGCAGCAGGGTTCAGGCAGCAGAGGTCAGGCGGCGACCTCGCTCTCGCGCACCACCGGCAGCGCGAGGTCGTGGACGCTCTCCCACCGGTCGTCGACGTGGACGACGTGGCGTCCGTGCCGCTCCAGCAGGCTGCTGACGAGCCCGGCGCGGTGACCGCTGCGGCAGTGCACCCACAGGACGCCCGGCGGCAGCTCGTGCACCCTCGACTCGACCTCGTGCAGCGCGAGCGGGATGGCGCCGGGCAGGTGGCCGGCCTCCCAGTCCTCGCGGGGGCGGACGTCGATGAGGACGGGCGCGGCGCTGGTGGCGTCGGCGAGGTCGAGCTCGGCGACGAAGGTGGCCCAGTCGGCGCGGCGGTTGCGGGCCGCGAGCAGCGGCTGCTCGGTGCGGGCGTCGGAGGCGGCGTCGACGACGTGGGTGCCGACGGCGTCGATGCCGAGGTCGGCGAGCGTGGCGACGGCCTCGGGCAGGAGGGAGGAGGAGTCGCTGAGCAGGACGATGTCGTCCTCCCAGGGCACCAGCCAGCCGACGTGCTCGGCGAGGCTCCCGGCGGCGCCGAGGCTCAGCGAGCCGGGCACGTGGCCGGCGGCGTGGGCGCGGGGGCCGCGCAGGTCGATGACCCAGGCGCCGCGGACGACGGCGTCGGTGACCTGGGCGGCGGTGGCCAGACGGGCGGTGCGCAGGCTGGCACGGCCGGCGCCGGCGCGGTTGAGCGGGGCGAGGTGCTGCAGGTGCGGGGAGGCGGGCGGCAGGGCCGCGAGGAGCTCGGTCACGAAGGTCTCCCGGTCGAGGAGGAGGGCGGGGTGGGCGCGCAGCTCGTCGGCGAGGGTCCCGGCGTCGCGGGCGGGCTCGCCGACGCCGGTACACAGCAGCGGCCCGGCGCAGCGGCTGCGGGGCGTGTGGGTGGGCAGGAGCCGGGTGGCGGGGTCGAGCTCGGCGAGGGCGCGGGCGGTCGTCCACTGCCGGGCCGCGAGGTCGCGGGTCAGGGCGGGGTCGACGAGGTCGGGACGGCCGACCGTGCCGGCCAGCAGGCTGCCGCCGCTGAGCAGGGCCGGCGCGATGCCGGGCTCGGGGGAGCGGACGAGGAAGGCCTGGTGGTGTCGGGTGTGGCCGGGGGCGGCGAGCACCTCGACCTCGAGACGACCCACGCGCACGACGTCGCCGTGACGCACGCCGACCCGCTCGAAGGAGACGGTCTCGTCGGCGGAGAGCAGGTGGTCCGCGCCGTGCCGCCGGGCGAGGATCAGCGCGCCGGAGAGGTGGTCCTGGTGCACGTGGGTGTCGGCGACGACGGTGATCTCGACGCCGGCCCGTGCGGCGGCGCGCTCGACCGGGCGCGGATCGCGCGGCGGGTCGACGACGAGCGCGTGCCGACCGTCGTGCACCAGGTGACAGCGGTTCCCCAGCTGGGGCAGGTCGATGACGACGATCTCCACTGGCTCTCCTGTAAGTCAACCAAGTTAGTGCAGTTATAGCACGGGTCGACGCCTCCCGCCCAGAGGTCGGCCGGACCGGGTGGGAGCGGGTGGGATCAGCCCAGCAGCGGCGCGACCGCGCGGGCCAGGACGGAGCGGCTGCGGGTCAGGCGCTCCTCCTCGTCGGCCCACGTCATCGCCCGCAGGCTGAGGTTGATGCCCAGCCAGCGCAGCGGCTCGGGCTCCCAGGCCGGGGAGCGGTGGTTCACCCACGGCAGCCGGGTGAGCTCGGTGTCGCGCTGCAGGACAAGGTCGCGCAGCGTGCGACCCGCCAGGTTCGTGGTGCTGACGCCGTCGCCGACGTAGCCGCCGGCCCACGCCAGTCCGGTGGCGCGATCGAGCCCGACGGAGGCCGTCCAGTCGCGCGGGATGCCGAGCGGGCCGCCCCAGGCGTGGGTGACGCGCGCGCCCGCGACGGGCGGGAGCATCTCGACCAGCGCGGCGTAGAGGCCGGCGAAGACGCGCTCGTCGCGGTCGAACTCCGGGCGCACCCGCGAGCGGAGGTGGTAAGGCGCGCCGCGTCCGCCGAAGACCAGCCGGTCGTCGGCGGTGCGCTGGCCGTAGACGATGAGGTGCCGGTGGTCGCTGAAGGTCTCGCGTCGCCGCAGCCCGATGCGCTCCCAGGTCTCGGGTGCCAGCGGCTCGGTGGCGATCATCAGCGAGTAGACCGGCACGAGGGTGCGCGCCTGGCCGCGCAGCGAGGGCGTGAACCCCTCGGTGGCGCGGACGACGACCTCGGCCCGCACGGTGCCGTGCGGGGTGCGGGCCCGGCCGGGCTCGATCGAGCGCACCCGGGTGCGCTCGAGGATGCGCACGCCGCGCCGCTCGACCGCCCGCGCGAGGCCGCGCACCAGGCGTGTGGGATGGATCGCGGCGCAGTCGGGGGTGTAGGTGGCCCCGCGGACGTCGGTGGCGGCCAGCACGCCGCGCGCCTCGGCGGCGTCGAGCAGACGCAGGTCGTCCTCGCCGCGGCCCCAGGCGCGGGCGGCGGCGACCTCGTCGCGGGCCCGGCGCCACTGCGGCCGGGTGCGGGCGAGCACGATCGTGCCGCCCAGTGCGGCGTGGGCGTCGATGCCCTCGGCCTCGGCGACGCGCACGACCTCGCGGACGCTGGCCCGCATCGCCTCGTGCTGGGCCAGGGCGCCGATGCGCCCGGCGGGGGAGAGCCCGGCGAGGGTGTCGAGGGAGGCCGGGAAGAGCGCGGAGCACCAGCCGCCGTTGCGGCCGCTGGCGCCGAAGCCGGCGGTCTCGGCCTCGAGCACGGCGATGCGCAGCGTCGGGTCGGCCTCGGCGAGGTAGTAGGCGGTCCACAGGCCGGTGTAGCCGCCGCCGACGATCGCGACGTCGACGTCGGGGTCGCCGGACAGCGGCGGGCGCGGCGCCGGCGGCAGCGCGGCGTCGTCGGCGGTCTCCTGCCAGAGGCTGGTCAGCGCACGCCCCAGGAGTAGGTCTGCTTGCGCAGCTGGAGGTACATGAAGGTCTCGGTGCCGACGACGCCGGGGATCGCGCGGATGCGGTTGCTCAGCAGCTCGAGGAGGTGGTCGTCGCTCTCGCAGACCACCTCGACGAGGATGTCGAAGGAGCCTGCGGTGACCACGACGTAGTCGACCTCGGGGAGCGCGGCCACGGCGTCGGCCACCGGCTCGAGGGCGCCGCTGACCCGCAGGCCGATCATCGCCTGGCGGTCGAAGCCGAGCTGGAGGGGATCGGTGACGGCCACGACCTGCATGACGCCGGACTCGATGAGGCGCTGGACGCGCTGGCGCACCGCCGCCTCCGAGAGGCCCACGGCCTTGCCGATGGCCGCGTACGAGCGACGCCCGTTCTGCTGGAGCTGGGCGATGATGGCCTTGGCGGTCTCGTCGAGCTCGGCGGGCGGCACGCGCTTGCTGGGCGACATGGGCAGAACCTACTCCGTGGGGCACCGGTGTGGCGGGATGCGGTCGCAACGACGCAATTCGTTGCGTTTTCGTTTCGTCTCGACGGATCCCTTGCTGCGAGGGGGCCTGCGTGACACGATCCGTGAACCCTGACCGGTTGGAAGGAGCCCGATGCCTGCTCTGGATCCCCGCACGGCCTCGGCCGCAGGCGGCCTGACCCGCCGACGCCTGCTCGGCACCGGCGGCGGCCTGGCCGTCGTGGGGGCGAGCGCGGCGGCGCTCAAGCTGCCCTTCTTCGGCGTCGAGGGGATCGTCCAGGACCCCGCGCAGTGCCGGGCCCGCGACGTCTCGGCCACCGACAAGCAGATGATCATCTCCAACTGGCCCGGCTACATCGACTCGCGCAGCAAGCCCAGCGGCACGCTGCAGACCTTCCAGCGCGAGACCGGCATCCGCGTCGGCTACACCGACGACGTCAACGACAACTCCGAGTTCTACGCCAAGGTGCGCAACCAGCTCGGCGGCTGCGAGCCGATCGGCCGCGACATCATCGTGCTCACCGACTGGATGGCCGCGAAGATGATCTCCTTCGGCTGGATCCAGCCCTTCGACGCCGGCTCGGTGCCCAACCTGCGCAAGAACCTCCTCGACGCCCTGCGGAACCGGCCCTGGGACCCCGAGCTGCGGTTCCACGCCCCGTGGCAGACCGGCCTCACCGGCATCGCCTACAACGCCACGAAGGTCAAGGAGGTCCGCAGCTTCTCCGAGCTGCTCACCCGCCCCGACCTCAAGGGCCGCGTCACGCTGCTCACCGAGATGCGCGACACGATGGGCTTCATGCTCAAGGTGCAGGGCGACGACCCCGCCGACTTCACCCGGGCCCAGTGGCAGAGCGCCGTCGAGCGGCTGCGCAAGGTCGTCGCGTCCGGCCAGATCCGCGCCTTCACCGGCAACGACTACACCCAGGACCTCGCCGCCGGGAACGTGCTGGCCTGCGAGGCGTGGTCCGGTGACGTCATCCAGCTGCAGGTCGACAACCCCGACATCAAGTTCGTCACGCCGGAGGAGGGCCTGGCCCTCTGGAGCGACAACATGATCATCCCCAGCGGCGCGCGCCATCAGGCCAACGCCGAGCGGTGGATCGACTACTACTACGACCCCGTCAACGCCGCGAAGCTCGCCGCGTACGTCAACTACATCTGCCCCGTCGAGGGCGCCCAGGAGGAGATGCGACGGATCGACGCCTCCCTGGCCGACAACCCGCTCATCTTCCCCGACGACGACATGCTGGCGGCCACCTTCGCCTTCATGGCGCTGAACGACCAGCAGCAGAACGAGTACGAGGGGGACTGGGCCGATGTCTCAGGCGGGTGACCGGACCGAGGGCCGCTACGACGGCCTGCGGCTGCGGGGGCTGACCAAGGAGTTCGCGGCGTTCACGGCCGTCGACCACCTCGACCTCGAGGTGCCGCGCGGCTCGTTCTTCGCGCTGCTGGGCCCCTCGGGCTGCGGCAAGACCACGACGCTGCGCATGGTGGCGGGACTGGACAGCCCGACGTCGGGCACCATCGAGCTGGCGGGGGAGGACATCACCGCCACGAAGGCCCACCAGCGTCCGGTCAACACCGTCTTCCAGTCCTACGCGCTCTTCCCGCACCTCGACATCTTCGAGAACGTCGCCTTCGGCCTGCACCGCCGGCGGCGCAAGGAGGTCGAGCGCCAGGTCACCGAGATGCTCGACCTCGTCGAGCTCGGCCCGCAGGCCCGCAAGCGTCCCGCCCAGCTCTCCGGCGGTCAGCAGCAGCGCGTCGCCCTGGCCCGGGCGCTGATCAACCAGCCCGAGGTGCTGCTGCTCGACGAGCCCCTCGGCGCCCTCGACCTCAAGCTGCGTCGCTCGATGCAGATCGAGATCAAGCGGATCCAGGTCGACGTCGGACTCACCTTCATCCACGTCACCCACGACCAGGAGGAGGCCATGACGATGGCCGACACGGTCGCGGTGATGAACAAGGGCGTCATCGAGCAGATGGGTGCGCCGGCCGAGCTCTACGAGAACCCGCGCTCGACGTTCGTCGCCAACTTCCTCGGCCAGTCCAACCTCATCGAGGGCGCGGTCGTCTCGCGCTCGGGCGACCTCACGGTCGTCGACATGCAGGGCGTCCAGGTGTCGGTGCCGTCCGGGCGCACCCACACCGACGGCGACAAGGGCTGGGTCGGCATCCGCCCCGAGAAGGTGCTCATCGGCGAGGAGGGCGAGGAGCTCGACGCCCCCGGCAACACCATCCCCGGCGGCGTGGTCTCCGACGTCAGCTTCGTCGGCGTCTCCACCCAGTACCTCGTGCGGATGCCGTGGGGGCAGGAGCTGCAGGTCTTCGCCCAGAACACCGGCCGCAGCCGGATCTTCTCGGTGGGCGACCGCGTCGAGCTGTCGTGGCGTCCGGAGTACGCCTTTCTGCTCGACATCTCCCAGGACGCCGACGCCGGCGCCCAGAAGGTCGACGCCTGAGCATGGCCGAGATGACGCGTCGCAAGGGCCTGACCGGCTACCTGCTGCTGGCGCCGGGCCTGCTGTGGCTCGGGGTCTTCTTCGTCATCCCGCTCTACTCGCTGGTGGCGACCTCGCTGTTCGACCCCTCGGGCTCGGACTCCGCCGGCTACTCCATGACCTACCACGGCTCGAACTACACCGACGCCCTGCGCACCTTCTGGCACCCGCTGCTGCGGGCGCTGCTCTACGGGGCCGGCGCGACCGCCCTGTGCCTGGTGCTCGGCTACCTGCTCGCGTACGCGATCGCCTTCAAGGCCGGCCGCTTCAAGTACCTGCTGCTGGTGCTCGTCGTCGCCCCGTTCTTCACCAGCTTCCTGCTGCGCACCCTCTCCTGGAAGCTGCTGCTGGCCGACGACGGCTTCATCGTGAACACCCTGCAGACGGTGCACCTGCTCGGCCCCGACGGACGGCTGCTCAACACCTGGGTCGCGGTCGTCGCGGGCCTGACCTACAACTTCCTGCCGTTCATGGTGCTGCCGCTGTTCGCCAGCCTCGACAAGATCGACCCGCGGCTCATCGAGGCCTCCAGCGACCTCTACGCCCACCCCGTCGTCGGGTTCTGGAAGGTCACCTGGCCGCTGTCGCTGCCCGGCGTGGTCTCCGGGACGCTGCTGACCTTCATCCCCGCCGTCGGCGACTACGTCAACGCCCGCCTGCTCGGCGGCCCGAACCAGAAGGTGATCGGCCAGGTCATCCAGAGCCAGTTCACCGACGCCGGCGACTACCCGTCCGCGGCGGCGCTCTCGGTGATCCTCATGGCCCTGATCCTCGCGCTGGTCGTCGTCTACGTCCGCCGCGCCGGGACGGAGGAGCTGCTGTGAGCTGGGTGCGTCGCCACGCCGTCATGGCCGGAGGACTGCTCGTCCTCCTCTACATGTTCGTCCCGATCTTCGTGGTCGTGCTGATGAGCTTCAACGACCCCGCGACCCGCAACGTCTACCGCTTCGACGGCTTCACCCTCGACAACTGGACGAACTTCTGCGGCGCCGAGGGCATGTGCGACGCGCTGTGGCGCAGCATCCAGATCGGCCTGCTGGCCACCCTCGTCGCGACGATCCTCGGCACGCTGGTGGCCTTCGCCCTGGTGCGGCACGACTTCGCCGGCCGCACCGCGTCGAACCTGCTGATCTTCATGCCGATGGCCTCGCCCGAGATCGTCATGGGCTCCTCGCTGCTGGCGCTGTTCGTCGCCACCGGCAACGGCGGTCGCCTCGGCTTCTGGACGATCCTCATCGCCCACGTGATGTTCTGCCTGTCCTTCGTCGTCGTCACCGTGCGCTCGCGGCTGGCCGGCATGGACGACACCCTCGAGCAGGCCGCCATGGACCTCTACGCCACCCCGGCGCAGACGTTCCTGCGCGTCACCCTGCCGCTGGTCTTCCCCGGCATCCTCGGCGCGGCCCTGCTGAGCTTCTCGCTCTCCTTCGACGACTTCATCGTCACCAACCTCAACGCCGGCACCACCACCACCTTCCCGATGTACGTCTACGGCGTCGCCCAGCGCGGCGTCCCCATGCAGGTCAACGCCGTCGGCACCGTCATGTTCGTGGTGTCGCTGGCGATCGTGGTGGTCGGCGAGGTCGGCTCGCGCCGTCGGGCGCGGGCGCTGGCGGGGTGACGGGGACGCAGAACTTCCCCGGCTGACCGGGGAACTTCTGGAAGGTCAGGGGAACTTGGGACCACTTTCGCCCAACTTCCCCTGACCAATCTCGCTTCCCTCCACAGCCGGAGAGCCCGACGAGCCGGGGAACCGATCCCCGGGCAGCCGCGTCGGAGCAGGCATGACGACCTCTCGGACGACCCCGCCCGCCGCCGACGCCCCGCTCGGACGTCGTCGCCTGCTCGCCCTCGCCGGGCTGGCCCTGCTGACGCCGTCGCTGGCCGCCTGCGTGAGCGGCGGACACACCGACGGTCCGGACGGCCCGGATCCGCGGGGGGCCGCGGGGGATGCTGGGGACATGTCCCTCGTCTCGGCCGACGCCACCCGCGCGACGCCCACCGATGCAGCGCTCGACGACGGCCGCGCGGCGGTCGCGGGCCTGGTCGCCGCCCTGTGGCCGCATCTGGGGCTCGGGGCGGACGCCAACGGCGCGGTCTCGCCGGTGTCGGTGACGCTCGCGCTGGCGATGGCCGCCGCAGGTGCTCGGGGCCGCACCGCGAGCGAGCTCACCGGCGTCCTGGGCGATCTGCCCGTCGAGCGGCTCACGGCGGGCGCCAACGCCGTCGCGCAGGACCTCGAGGGCCGCGCGGGGAGGATCGAGGGCGACCCCGACGAGCGCAGCATCGCGCTGGTCAGCGCCGACCAGGTCTTCGCCCAGCGTGACGTCGACTGGCAGGAGCCGTTCCTGCAGACCCTCGCCCGCGACTTCGGCACCGGCGTGCGCACGGTCGACTTCGTCGGCGACGCCGAGGGCGCGCGCACCGCGATCAACGGCTGGACCGCGGGGCAGACTCGCGGCCGGATCCCGCAGATCGTCCCCGAGGGCGTCCTGGACGCCGACACGCGGATGGTGCTGGTCGACGCGCTCTACCTCAAGGCGCCCTGGGCGACGCCGTTCGAGCGGGTCCGCACGCAGGACGCGCCGTTCGTCCTCGCCGACGGCACCCGCGTCCAGGTGCCGACGATGCGCGGCGCCGCCGGCCTCACCGGCCGCGGCGACGGCTTCGTCAGCGCGCAGCTGCTCTACGCCGGCAACCGGCTCGCGATGACGCTGGTGCTGCCCGACGAGGGCCGCGAGGACGACCTCGCCCGGCGTCTCGCCGACGGCGACCTCGCCACCCTGCTCGCCGTGAGCCCCGCCCCGGCCGACGTCGCCGTGCCGCGCTGGACGTTCCGTGCCCGGCTGCCGCTCACCGAGCCGCTGCAGGCCGCCGGCGTCCAGCGGGCCTTCACCGGCGAGGCGGACCTCTCCGCGATGACCACCCAGGAGCGGCTCGCGATCTCCTCGGTGCTCCACGAGGTGTTCATCGCCGTCGACGAGCAGGGCACCGAGGCCGCGGCGGCCACCGCGGTCGTCATGAGGGCCACGACGGGGATGGCGGGGGAGCGGCTGCGGCTCGACTTCGACCGGCCGTTCCTCTTCGTCATCCACACCGTCGACCGGCAGGCCCGCCCCGAGGCGACGGTGCCGCTGTTCCTCGGCTGGTGCGCTGACCCGCGGTGAGCCCGGACGCCGCCCGGCGTACTAGCCTCGGGCGCGTGCTGCTGACCTTCGACACCTCCACGCCGCAGGTGAGCGTGGCCCTCCACGACGGGTCCGACGTCGTCGCCGAGCGGGTCTCCGAGCAGCCGATGCGCCACGGCGAGCAGCTGATGCCGCTCGTCGACGCGGTGCTCGCCTCGGTCGACGCGCTGCGCCACGACCTCACCGCGATCGGCGTCGGCGTCGGCCCCGGCCCGTTCACCGGCCTGCGCGTCGGCCTGGTCACCGCCCGCACCCTCGCCCACGTGCTCGAGCTGCCGGTCTACGGCGTCTGCTCCCTCGACGTGCTCGCGCTCGAGGCCGTCGACCTCGGCGTCGTCGGCGGTGCCGCCGGCGGGTTCGCAGCCGCCTCCGACGCGCGCCGTCGCGAGGTCCACCTGGCCACCTACGACGACGCCGGCGCCCGGCTGGAGGGCCCGGTCGTGGGCCGCGCCGCCGACCTCGCGCCCGGCCTCGGCGGCCTGCCGGTCGTCGGGGAGGGCGCCACCCTCTACCCCGACGACCTGCGCGGCGTCGCCGGCTCCCCGCAGCGTCCCAGCGCCGGCTGGCTGGCCCGCGCGGTCGTCGGCGAGCTCGCCGAGCTGCGCGACCCCGAGCCGCTCTACCTGCGCCGCCCCGACGCCGAGGCGCCGGGCGCGCGCAAGCCGGTCTCGTGACGGCGCCCGTCGTCCGCCCGGCCGAGGCCGCCGACCTCGACGCCGTCATCGCCCTCGAGACCGAGAACCTCGGCCCCGACGCGTGGTCGCCGGCCCTGGTGGCCGACGGACTCGCCGGCGGGCTGCCGACGGTGCGCTACCTCGTCGCCGAGCTCGACGGGGTCGTCGTGGGGCACGCCGTGGCCAGCATCGTCGCCGACATCGCCGAGCTGCAGCGGATCTCGACGGCCCTGCACGCCCGGCGCCACGGCGTCGCCTCGGCCCTCCTCGACGCCGTCGCGACGCAGGCCCGCGCCGAGGGCGCCGACCGGCTGCTGCTCGAGGTGCGCACCGACAACGCCGCCGCCCTGGCCTTCTACGCCGCCCGCGACCTCGTCGAGGTCGACCGGCGGCCGCGCTACTACGCCGACGGCGCCACCGCCGTCGTGATGCGCCGCGGCCTGGGCCGCGGCTGGCGGATCCGCCGCGCCCACCAGCGTCCCGACCCCGGAGGAGCACGCATGAGCACCGACGAGCCCCTGGTCCTCGGCATCGAGACCTCCTGCGACGAGACCGGCGTCGGCATCGTCCGCGGCCGCACCCTGCTCGCCGACGCCGTCGCCAGCAGCGTCGAGGAGCACGCCCGCTTCGGCGGCGTCGTGCCCGAGGTGGCCAGCCGCGCGCACCTCGAGGCGATGGTGCCCACCATCGAGCGGGCCTGCGAGACCGCCGGCGTGCGCCTCGCCGACGTCGACGCCATCGCCGTCACCCACGGTCCGGGCCTCGCCGGCACCCTGCTGGTCGGCGTCGCCTCGGCGAAGGCGCTGGCCTGGGGCCTGGGCAAGCCGCTCTACGGCGTCAACCACCTGGCCTCGCACGTGGCCGTCGACCAGCTCGAGCACGGCCCGCTGCCCGAGCCGTGCATCGCGATGCTCGTCAGCGGCGGGCACTCCAGCCTGCTGCGCGTCACCGACGTCACCCTCGGCGTCGACCCGCTCGGCGCCACCATCGACGACGCCGCCGGCGAGGCCTTCGACAAGGTGGCCCGCCTGCTCGGGCTGCCGTTCCCGGGCGGTCCGCACATCGACCGCGCCGCCCGCGAGGGCGACCAGGTGGCCATCGACTTCCCCCGCGGCCTCAGCGCCAGGCGCGACCTCGAGCGGCACCGCTTCGACTTCTCCTTCTCCGGCCTCAAGACCGCCGTCGCCCGCTGGGTCGAGGCCCGCGAGCGCAGCGGCGAGCCGGTGCCGGTGGCCGACGTCGCCGCGTCCTTCCAGGAGGCCGTCTGCGACGTCCTGGTGCGCAAGGCGCTCGACGCCGCGCAGTCGCAGGGCATCGAGGACCTCCTCATCGGCGGCGGCGTGGCGGCCAACTCGCGGCTGCGGGCGCTGGCCGAGGAGCGGGCCCGGCCGCTGGGGATCCGGGTGCGGGTGCCGCGTCCGGGCCTGTGCACCGACAACGGCGCGATGGTCGCCGCGCTCGGCTCGGAGATGGTCGCCCGCGGCCGCACGCCGTCCTCGCTCGACCTCCCGGCCGACTCCTCGCTGCCGGTCACCGAGGTCCTCGCGGGCTGACCCCCGGCCGCGCGCCGGCGCGACGCCCGGGGGTGAGCAGACCGGCTTGGCGCCGCCCCTAGGGTGAGCCGTGAGCGTGGTCACGCCCGTGACCAGCGGAGACGCTTCCCAGGAGGATCCATGCAGCAGGTCCAGGCGATCGTGGCGCGCGCGAAGGGCGAGCCCGTCGAGATGGTCACGATCAACATCCCCGACCCCGGTCCGGCCGAGGCCGTCGTCCGCATCCAGGCGTGCGGGGTCTGCCACACCGACCTGCACTACCGCGAGGGCGGCATCAACGACGACTTCCCGTTCCTGCTCGGCCACGAGGCCGCCGGCATCGTGGAGTCGGTCGGCCCCGACGTCACCACCGTGGCCCCCGGCGACTTCGTCGTCCTCAACTGGCGCGCGGTGTGCGGCGACTGTCGCGCCTGCAACCGCGGCGAGCCGCAGTACTGCTTCGCCACCCACAACGCCACCCAGCGCATGACGCTCGAGGACGGCACCGAGCTGTCCCCGGCGCTCGGCATCGGCGCCTTCGCCGAGAAGACCCTCGTCGCCGCGGGCCAGTGCACCAAGGTCGACCCCGACGCCCGCCCGGCCGCCGTCGGCCTGCTCGGCTGCGGCGTCATGGCCGGCCTCGGCGCGGCCATCAACACCGGCGGCGTCACCCGAGGGAGGTCCGTGGCCGTCATCGGCTGCGGCGGCGTCGGCGTGGCCGCCATCGCCGGCTCCGCGCTGGCCGGCGCCGGCACGATCATCGCCGTCGACATCGACCCCCAGAAGCTCGAGAAGGCGAGGTCGCTGGGCGCCACCCACACCGTCGACTCCTCGAAGACGGACCCGGTCGCCGCCATCCAGGAGCTCACCGGCGGCAACGGCGCCGACGTCGTCATCGACGCCGTGGGTCGCCCCGAGACCTGGAAGCAGGCCTTCTACGCCCGCGACCTCGCCGGCACCGTCGTCCTGGTCGGCGTCCCCACGCCCGACATGACGATCCCCGAGATCCCGCTCATCGACGTCTTCGGCCGCGGCGGATCCCTGAAGTCCAGCTGGTACGGCGACTGCCTGCCCAGCCGGGACTTCCCGATGCTCGTCGACCTCTACCGCCAGGGCCGGCTCGACCTCGACGCGTTCGTCACCGAGGAGATCGCGCTGGGCGACGTCGAGGCCGCCTTCGAGAAGATGCACCACGGCAACGTGCTGCGCTCGGTCGTGGTGCTCTGATGGCCGGAGCCGTCCGAGTCGACCACGGCACCGCGTCGGGTGTCTTCAGCCTCGACGGCGAGACCCACCAGGTGGAGAACAACCTGTGGGTCGTGGGCGACGACGACGAGTGCGTCGTCATCGACGCCCCGCACGACGTCGAGGCGATCATGGCGCTGGTGGGGGAGCGGCGGGTCACCGCGATCCTGCTCACGCACGCCCACGACGACCACTGCCGCGCCGCCCCCGCGCTGCGCGAGCGCGTCACCGCGCCGATCCTGCTGCACCCCGACGAGCGGCCCCTGTGGGAGTACACCCACGGCGACGCCGAGACCTCCCAGCACCTGTGGGACGTCGACCTCGCCGACGGCCTGCAGATCACCGTCGGCTCCGGCGAGGGCGCCACGGTGCTCACCGCGATCCACACCCCGGGCCACGCCCCGGGCGCGATCTGCTTCCACGCGCCGTCCCTGGGCTGCGTCTTCACCGGCGACACCCTCTTCCACGGCGGCCCCGGCGCCACCGGCCGCTCCTTCTCCGACCGCCCGACCCTCGAGGCGTCGATCCGCGCGCGGCTCTGGGAGCTCCCTGACGACACCGTCGTGCACACCGGGCACGGTGAGGACACCACGATCGGGGCGGAGAGGGCGGCGCTGGGCTGAGGGGGGCAGCTTCCCCGGATATCCGGGGAAGCCGGACGTTGTCAGGGGAAGTCACCCCTGACGACGTCCCGTTCTCCCTGACCTGATCAGCCCTGCCGACGACGCAGACGGGCCGGACGCGCACGCGTCCGGCCCGTCTGCGTAGGGTCGAGGGCATGAGCGACGAGCAGCCGTCCGCGTCCGAGCGTCTCGAGGCCGACCGCGTCATCGCGGCGACGCCGGCGGAGGTGTTCGAGGTCCTCACCGACCCGCAGGGCCACGTCGACGTCGACTCCTCGGGGATGCTCCAGTCGGCGACGGGGGAGCGCGTGACGGCGGTGGGCGACACCTTCGTCGTCCACATGGACCGCGAGGCGCTCGGCGACATCCCCGAGATGGGCGAGTACGACGTCACCGTCACGATCACCGAGCTCGAGCCCGAGCGGTCCATCGCCTGGACGATCCTCGGTCGCATCCGGCCCCAGATCGGGCACACCTACGGCTACCGGCTCGAGGCGATCGAGCCCGCCGAGGACGGCTCGCCGCGCACACGCGTCACCAGCGTCTACGACTGGTCGCAGGCGCGCGAGGAGTGGCGGTCGATCTTCCCGGTCCTCAGCGCCCAGCACCTCAAGGCGACGCTCGGCATCCTGGCCCGCGAGGTCGCGCGCCGGAACCGCTGACCAGCCGCTGACCCGCGGGAGGCGGACGCCTCAGCGCGCGGGCAGGAACAGCCGGTGGACGAGCGGCTCCGCGGGCGCGGGCAGGTCGAGGGCCACGACGGCGGGTCCGGCCAGCACCGCACGCGGCAGCCGCACCCGCAGCACGCGGCGTCCGGCGGGGACGCCGTCCCACGCGTGCTCGGCGAGCACCTCGCCGTGGCGCAGCACCACCACCCGGACGACTCCGCCTCGCCCGGGCACGTCGACCTCGACGACCACCGCGCGGTGCCCCAGGCGCCGCCGGACCCGGATGCGCCGCACGGGCGCGTGGACGGGCTCCTGGGCGGGCGACGACGCCGGGGGACGGCGGTGGATCGCGATGGTCATGACGGGCTCTCGGACGTCTCGGGACGGCGGTGCCGTCCGGGGGTGGTGCTGACTGACGAGACGATCCTGCGACCGCGGGCTGTGGCCGGGCTGTGGGACAGCCAGGGGTCTGATCAGAGCGGCCGCACCAGCAGGCAGGTGCCCTCGCCGGCGACCCGCGTGAGCACGATCGTGGCCTCGGCGTCGCCGTGCAGGTCGAGGCTGCGACGCAGCTGCTCGGGCACCACCGCGACGCCGCGCTTCTTGATCGTCAGCCGCCCGACGCCGCGCTCGCGCAGCGCCGCGCGCAGCTGCTTCTCGCGGTAGGGGAGCGTCTCGAGCACCTCGTAGGCGCGCGAGTACGGCGTCGGCTCGGGGGAGTCGGTGGTGACGTAGGCGATGTGCTCGTCGAGCAGCCCGCCGTCCAGGCGCGCGGCCACGGCGGTGACCAGGCCGGCGCGGATGACGGCGCCGTCGGGCTCGTGGAGGTAGCGGCCCAGCGGCAGGACGGGCGCGCCGGGGTCGTCCTCGTCGGTGAGCGTGGCCAGGCCGTGGGCGCCGATGACGGTGGCGCGTCGGGCGGTCGTGGCCAGCCGGCCCGACCACAGGGCGGCCTCCTTGACCTCGCCGGCGTCGCTGACCCACTCGGCCTCGACGCCCTCGGGCACCAGCTCGTGGGGGATGCCGGGGGCCACCTTCGCGCAGGCGTCGCGCTGCAGCAGGCCGAGCACCAGCGACCAGGGCGGCGTCCAGTCGTCGGGGTCGAAGGTGCGGCCGCGGGCGCCGCGCCGGGCGGGGTCGACGAAGACGACGTCGAAGGGCGAGGGGTCGATCTCGGTCGCGTCAGCCACCTGCACGGCGCCGGGCAGGCCGAGGGCGGCGAGGTTCGCGCGGGCCACCTCGACGCGCAGCGGGTCGAGGTCGACGCCGGCCGCGACGACGCCGGCCTCGGCGGTCGCCATGAGGTCGCCGCCGATGCCGCAGCCGAGGTCGAGGACGGTGCGCGCCTCGAAGGCATGCAGGCGGGCGGCACGGTGCGCGGCGACGCGGCGACGCGTGGCCTGCTCGAGGCCGTCGGGGGTGAACCAGAGCCGGGCGGCGCGCTCGCCGAACTTCGCCTCGGCGCGGCCGCGGAGCTCGAGCTGGGTCAGCGCGGCGGCGACGTGCGCGGGGTCGGCGTGACGCCGCAGCTCGGTCTGGACGCGCAGCGGCGGCTGGTCGGCCAGGTCGGCCGCGCGCTCGAGCAGGGCGGCGCCGTCGTCGGTGAGCAGCCAGCGGAAGGCGTCGAGGTCCACGCCGGGGATCCTCCCAGACGCCCCGTCGTCATCTGCGCGGCGCCGGCCGGTCCGACCGATCGGGGGCGCTCTGGCACTCAGTGGGGGTGAGTGCTAGTTTCTGACTGGCACTCTCCCCGTGAGTGTGCCAGCGCCTGCCGATCCGGTGCGACCCCCGCGACGGCGTCCCGGCACTCAGCAGGCACCAGACGTCGTTCCACCACTCACTGACATCGCGAAAGCAGAGGTCGATCTAAGTGTCGGTCAACATCAAGCCGCTCGAGGACCGCATCGTCGTCAAGCCTCTCGAGGCCGAGCAGACCACGGCGTCCGGCCTGGTCATCCCGGACACCGCCAAGGAGAAGCCGCAGGAGGGCGAGGTCGTCGCCCTGGGTCCGGGTCGCATCGACGACAACGGCAACCGCGTGCCGCTCGACGTCGCCCTCGGCGACAAGGTCATCTACTCCAAGTACGGCGGCACCGAGGTCAAGTACGCCGGCCAGGAGTACCTCATCCTGTCCGCCCGCGACGTCCTCGCGGTGGTCTCCTGACCTGACCCCGTGATCGAGCCGGCCCCGCCGGCTCGATCCGCCGGTCTCCGCCCGGGCCGCGACCACGCGGCCCGGGCGCACCCGTTCCCAGCTAGGAGAGAAGCCAGATGCCCAAGATCCTGGAGTTCGACGAGAACGCGCGGCGCGCGCTCGAGCGCGGCGTCGACGCGCTCGCGAACGCCGTCAAGGTCACCCTCGGCCCCAAGGGCCGCTACGTCGTCCTCGACAAGAAGTGGGGCGCGCCGACCATCACCAACGACGGCGTCACCGTCGCCCGTGAGATCGAGCTCGACGACCCCTTCGAGAACCTCGGTGCGCAGCTCACCAAGGAGGTCGCCACCAAGACCAACGACGTCGCCGGCGACGGCACCACCACCGCCACCGTGCTCGCCCAGGCGATGGTCCACGAGGGCCTGCGCGCCGTCGCGGCCGGCGCCAACCCGATGGGTCTCAAGCGAGGCATGGACGCCGCGGCCGCCGCCGTCGGCGAGGCCCTGCGCTCCGCCGCCCGCGAGGTCGACTCGGTCGAGGACATGGCGTCCGTCGCCACGATCTCCAGCCGCGACGCCCACATCGGCTCGCTGCTCTCGCAGGCGTTCGACAAGGTCGGCAAGGACGGCGTCATCACCGTCGAGGAGTCCAACACCATGGGCACCGAGCTCGACTTCACCGAGGGCATGCAGTTCGACAAGGGCTACCTCAGCCAGTACTTCGTGACCGACCCCGAGCGGATGGAGGCCGTCCTCGACGACCCCTACATCCTGCTGCACCAGGGGAAGATCTCGGCCGTCGCCGAGCTGCTCCCGCTGCTGGAGAAGGTCATCCAGTCCGGCAAGCCGCTGTTCATCCTCGCCGAGGACGTCGACGGCGAGGCGCTCTCGACGCTGGTCGTCAACAAGATCCGCGGCACCTTCAACGCCGTCGCGGTGAAGAGCCCCGCCTTCGGCGACCGCCGCAAGGCGATGATGCAGGACATCGCGACCCTCACCGGCGGCACCGTCGTCGCCCCCGAGGTCGGCCTCAAGCTCGACCAGGTCGGCCTCGAGGTGCTGGGCCAGGCCCGCCGCGTCGTGATCACCAAGGACGACACCACCATCGTCGAGGGCGCGGGCGACCCCGCCGCCGTCGAGGGCCGCGTCGCCCAGATCAAGGCCGAGATCGAGTCCACCGACTCCGACTGGGACCGCGAGAAGCTGCAGGAGCGCCTGGCCAAGCTGGCCGGCGGCGTCTGCGTCATCAAGGTCGGCGCCGCCACCGAGGTGGAGCTGAAGGAAAAGAAGCACCGCATCGAGGACGCCGTCTCCGCGACGCGCGCCGCGATCGAGGAGGGCATCGTCCCCGGCGGCGGCTCCGCGCTCATCCACGCGGTCTCCGTGCTCGAGGACGAGCTCGGCCTCACCGGTGACGAGGCTGCCGGCGTGCGCATCGTGCGCAAGTCCGCCGACGAGCCGCTGCGCTGGATCGCCGAGAACGGCGGCGAGAACGGCTACGTCGTCACCTCCAAGGTGCGCGAGCTCGGCGTCGGCCAGGGCTACAACGCCGCCACCGGCGAGTACGGCGACCTCGTCGCCCAGGGCGTCCTCGACCCCGTCAAGGTCACCCGGTCGGCGCTGATCAACGCCACCTCCATCGCGGCGATGCTGCTCACCACCGAGACCCTGGTGGTGGACAAGCCCGAGGAGGAGGAGCCCGCCGCGGCCGGTCACGGCCACGGTCACGGCCACTGATCTCCCGCTGATCGGTCGCTGATCGACCTGCTCCACCTGACGCCCCCGTCCCGGTCCGCCGGGGCGGGGGCGTCGGCCGTCCCCGCCCGGATGGGCTGGTCGCGACGACCGCTGGCTAGCGTGAGGTCATGAGCGCCTCGGGAGACCCTGTCCGCGTCGTCGTGATCGGGGCCGACGCCGCCGGCATGAGCGCCGCCCACCAGCTGCTCCGCACGGCGAGGGCGCGCGAGGTCGGCGTCGAGATCGTCGCCCTCGAGAGCACGCAGCACACCTCCTACTCCGCCTGCGGCCTGCCCTACTGGGTGGCCGGCGACGTCGGGTCCGGCGACGACCTCGTCGCCCGCGACCCCGAGGCCCATCGCGCGGCCGGCATCGACCTGCGCACCGGCGTCACCGGCGTCGGCGTCGACCTCGAGCGCCGGGTGGTGCGTGCCCGCGACGCGGCCGGCGTCGAGAGCGAGCTGCCCTACGACGAGCTGGTGCTGGCCACCGGCGCCGAGCCCCGCGTCCCCGCGTGGGCGCGCGCCGCCGACGGCGCGCTCGTGCCGGGCGTCCTGCCCCTGAAGACCCTCGACGACGGCGCCCGCTGGCGTCATCTCCTCGACGCCGCGCTCGCCGACGGTCGACCGCCGCGTGCGGCCGTGGTCGGCGCCGGGTACATCGGCGTCGAGATGGCCGAGGCGCTGCTGCGTCGCGGCTGCCAGGTCACCGTGCACGCCGCCGAGGAGCTGATGCCGGGCTTCGAGGAGCCGGTGCGCGAGCGCATGCGCACCACCCTCGAGGACGCCGGGGTCGAGGTCGTCGAGGGCAGCCGCGTGGAGTCCCTCGAGGTCGACGGCGCCGGCGCCGTGCGGGCCATCGCCTCCGCGCGCGCCCGCACCGAGGTCGACCTGGTGGTCCTGGCCGCCGGCGTCGTCCCGCGCACCGACCTCGAGGTCGTCGGCGGCACCCTCCCGCGCGGCGCCTCGGACGCGTGGGAGCCCGACGACACCGGCCGTCTCGCGCCCCACGTGTGGACCGCCGGCGACTGCTCCACCGTCGCCCACCGGCTCCTCGGGCGGCGGGTCTTCCTGCCGCTGGGCACCCACGCCAACAAGCAGGGTCGCGTGGTCGGCACGAACGTCGTCCCGGCCGCCGACGGCGGGACCGCCCGCTTCGGCGGCGCGCTCGGCACCGCGATCACCCGCTTCGCCGTCGGCGAGCACCACCTGGAGGTCTCGCGCACCGGGCTGGGCGAGGCCGAGGCCCGCGAGGCCGGGTTCACGCCGGCGTCGCTGCTCACCGAGGGCACCACCATCAGCGGCTACCTCCCCGACGCGCAGCCGGCCGCCGTCTGGGTGCTCGCCGACGCCGTCACCCGCCGCCTCCTCGGCGTCCAGATCGCCGGCGGCGACGGAGCGGCCAAGCGCATCGACGCCGCGGCCGTCGCGCTGTGGATGGGCGCCACCGTCGACGACCTCGCCGGCATGGACCTCTCCTACGCCCCGCCCTTCGCCACCACCTGGGACGTCCTGCAGATCGCGGCCCGCCGCCTCGCCGACCGGCTCTGATCCGGAGCTGACCCGGAGCTGACCCGGAGCTGACCCGGAGATGACCCGGCCCCCGAGCCGGATCTGTTAGCACCGGCGAAACACCGCCGACCACGACGCGCAACACCGCGCGGCGACCGTGAGCCCATGCTCTGGCGCGTGCGGACCACCCTTCCCGACCGGCCCGGCGCGCTCGCGGCCCTGGCCCAGCGCTGCGCCGAGGCCGGCGTCGACATCGCCGGGCTGCAGATCTTCCCCGGCGCGGACGCGGTGACCGACGAGGTCGTCATGGCCACCCCGGACGACTGGGACCAGGAGCGCATCCGCGGGCTCGTCGAGGGCTCCGGCTGGGCCTGCGTCGTCGCCCAGCCCTCCGACGAGGGCGCCCTGCTCGACCAGCCGACGCGCTACGTGCAGGCGGCCCGCGCGATCATCGCGCAGCCGGCCTCCTTCCCCGAGGTCGTCGCGCGGCTCTTCGACGCCGAGTCCGAGCCCTCGCCGGGGGAGGGCGCGCCCCAGGACCTCCTCGAGATGACGGTCGGCGACGTGCAGGTGCAGGTGCGCCGTTCGACGCCGTTCACCGACACCGAGCGCGCCCGCGGCGCCGCGATGGCCGACCTCGTCTCCGACGTCCTGCAGCGCACCGCCGCCGCCGGCGTCAGCGCGGCCACGGTCGTGGCCACTCCGACCGGACGTCGGATGGGCACGGGCGTGGTGCCCGAGCACGTCGTCGACGGACCGTCGGTCTCGGCGGTGTTCGACGGCGTCGTGGTGGCCCTGGCCACCGTCGAGCCGGCCGGGGAGGAGCCCGGCGTGCGCCCGGTGACGCTGCGCGTCGACCCCGCCTGGCAGCGCCGCGGCATCGGCACCCGCCTGCTCATGGACGCCGCCCGTCTGGCCGCCGGGCTCGGCGCGGAGGAGATCCTGCTCACCACCCGCGCCGACAACCAGGCGGTCCTGCCGATGGTGCTGGCCGCGGGCATGCGCGGCCGGATCCGGATGGCCGCCGACCAGCTCACCGTCCGCGTGCCGGTGCGCGAGCTCAAGCCGTTGGTCTAGCGGTCGGTGCCGTGGCCGGTCCCACGCCCGGGCTGGCTGGGGTCCACGGGCCTCGCGCCGATAGGATGCGGTGGTGGAGATCCCCGAGAAGTTCGCTGCGCTGGGCCTCACCTACGACGACGTGCTGCTGCTGCCGGGTCATTCCGACCTCGCGCCGGCCGACATCGACACCTCCTCGCGGCTGACCCGCGAGATCACGCTCAAGGTGCCGCTGGTCAGCGCCGCCATGGACACCGTCACCGAGTCGCGCATGGCCATCGCCATGGCGCGCCAGGGCGGCCTCGGCGTGCTCCACCGCAACCTCTCGATCGAGGACCAGGCCTACCAGGTCGACCTCGTCAAGCGCACCCAGACCGGCATCATCACCAACCCGGTCACCATCGGCCCCGACGCCACCCTCGAGGAGCTCGACCGCATCTGCGGCGAGTACCGCGTCTCCGGACTCCCGGTGGTCGACGTCGAGAACCACCTCATCGGCATCATCACCAACCGCGACCTGCGGTTCACCCCCGTCGCGGAGTGGGCCACCACGAAGGTCGACGAGGTCATGACCTCGATGCCGCTGATCACCGGCCCGTCCGGCATCAGCCGCGAGGAGGCCACCACCCTGCTGCGCGCCCACAAGCGCGAGCGGCTGCCGCTCATCGACGAGCAGGGCCGCCTCACCGGGCTCATCACGGTCAAGGACTTCGTCAAGGGCGAGCAGTTCCCCAAGGCGTCCTACGACTCCCAGGGTCGCCTGCTCGTCGGCGCGGCCATCGGCTACTTCGGCGACGCCTGGCAGCGCGCCACCACGCTGGTCGACGCCGGCGTCGACGTGCTCGTCGCCGACACCGCCCACGGCAACGTGCGGATGCTCCTCGACATGGTGCAGCGGCTGAAGTCCGACCCCGCCACCCGCCACGTGCAGGTCATCGGCGGCAACGTCGCCACCCGCGAGGGCGCCCAGGCGTTCGTCGACGCCGGCGCGGACGCGGTCAAGGTCGGCGTCGGCCCCGGCTCGATCTGCACCACCCGCGTCGTCACCGGCGTCGGCGTCCCGCAGATCACCGCGGTCTACGAGGCCTCGCTGGCCACCAGGCCGGCCGGCGTCCCGCTCATCGCCGACGGCGGCATGAAGCACTCCGGCGAGATCGGCAAGGCCATCGTGGCCGGCGCCGACGCCGTCATGCTCGGCTCGCTGCTGGCCGGCTGCGAGGAGTCGCCCGGCGAGCTCGTCTTCGTCAACGGCAAGCAGTACAAGTCCTACCGGGGCATGGGCTCGTTGGGCGCCATGAGCAGCCGTGGCAAGAAGTCCTACTCCAAGGACCGCTACTTCCAGGCCGAGGTCACCAGCGACGACATGATCGTGCCCGAGGGCGTCGAGGGCCAGGTGGCCTACCGCGGCGCGCTGTCCGCGGTGGCCCACCAGCTCATCGGCGGCCTCTCCCAGACGATGTTCTACGTCGGCGCCCGCACCGTGGGCGAGCTGCAGGAGAAGGGCCGCTTCGTGCGGATCACCTCGGCCTCGCTCAAGGAGAGCCACCCGCACGGCGTCCAGATGACCGTCGAGGCCCCGAACTACACCGGCTTCTGAGCCGGCAGCCGGCGCAGGCTCACGACTCCCGGGCGTAGCCGACCAGCACCGCGCTGCCCACCGAGTGGCGGCTGATCGTCGAGCGGCCGTCCCAGGTCTGCACCCGCCACACCGGCGTGGAGCGGTCGATGCCGCCGGCGAGGTCGCCGGGGCCGTAGATCGAGCCGTCCTTGCTGCAGCTGGCGTAGCCGACCCAGTCGGGGTGCTGACGCGGAGCGCCCCACGCGCCGCCGACCCGCTGCAGGCACACGGCGCCGTCGCCGAGGGTCAGGCGCAGCGGCTGCGGCTGCGCCGGGCGGGTGACGTCGGGGTACTCGCCGGCGTAGCGGATCCGGGCCAGCCGGTGGCCGGCGAGGTCGCGCACGCACAGCACCGTGTGGTGGTCGGAGAGGAAGCAGGCGCGGACGCCGACCGCCGTCGGGTAGCACGAGGAGATGCCGTCGGCGGTGGCCGAGGGGGCGGCGCCGTCGCAGGTGACGCTGCCGGACTCCCGCACCACCGTCCATCCGGGGGCGGCCTCGCCGGCGTGGGTGACCGGACGCATCACCGAGACGTGGGTCGTGGCCGGAGCGGTGCGCGCGGCGCGGTCGGCGAGCGAGGGCGCGTCGCCCAGGAGCGTGGCGAGGGCGACCGCGAGTGCGGTGACGACCGCCGCGAGCAGGACGTGGCGGGAGAGGTTCCGGGCGAGGCGGACGCGCAGGTGCATGACGTGCTCCGAGAGTGGGGGAGACGGAGGACCGGGCGCCCTCCACGAGAGAGGACGCCCGGTCGCGGCGATTCGTTGCGCGAGGTCTCGGGTCGGCGCCGGTCAGTCGGCGGGCACGTAGATCGCCACGCCCGCCTGCGGAGCCCGCGACCTGACGTAGGAGGAGTCGCCCTCGACGCCCTCGATGGTGCGGACCTGGTAGGTCTCGCCGCCGAGCAGCACGCCGGCGGTGGCACGTCCCGGCCCGGCCGTGTTCGAGCCCATCGTGCTCGAGGTCCCGTAGGTGCGCGGTCCACGCCACTCGGTGCGGTACTCGCCACGCCCGCTGATCTGGACGAGCAGGCGGTCCCCGGTCACCGGCGCCCCGGTGCGCACCGTGAACTCCGTCGAGGAGTCCTCGCGGACCGAGGACAGCCGCCAGGTGCGCCCGGCGTCCTCGAGCACGCGTGGCAGGTCGGAGCCCAGAGGCCCGGGCGTCGTCGGACCGGCGGCGTAGACGGCCAGTCCGATCATGGCGCCGCTCTGGTCGGTGACGCGCGGGCCCTTCTCTCCCCGGGTCACGTAGGCCTCGAGGCGCACGGCGCGGCCCGGAGCGGCCTGGCCGTAGGAGAAGGACGGCTCGACGCCGGAGTCGTCGCACGCTCTGCTGAGGAACTCGCCGCCCTCGCCGTCACGCACGTGCAGGTGCAGGTCCGAGCCCTCCGCTCGGCAGTAGACCCGCACGAGCATCCCGCCCCCGGCGTCGACCTGCTCCGGGGCGACGGAGACGCTCGGCGAGAGACCCCGGGAGTCGTCCCAGGCGCCGCTCACCAGGCGTGCGTCCCCGACGGTGTCGCGCAGCACGGCCGAGCCGTCAGGCGCGGCGAGGCCGGGGGCCAGCCCGCCGGTGGCCGCGTAGACCGCGATCCCGGCGCGGGCGCCCGTCGGGGTCCCCTGCAGCCGCACGTGCAGGCGGTCGGCCTCCGAGCCGACCCAGAACGGCATCGCCCGAGGGTGCGCGGCGTCGACCCGCGCGACGGCCTCGCCGCCGGTGCCGTCGTCCGCGGCGTCGACGACCAGGGTCGCGACCCCGGTGCCGAGGTCATCGCCGACCAGCATCACGGCTCGATCTCCGCGCTGTCGCGGCAGCGCGGCGGCTCCGTCGACGAAGGCGGCCGTGTCCTCCAGGGAGTAGGGGAATCCGTAGAGGTCCACCCGGCTCGGCACGTCGAGACCGACGACGGTCTTGGCGGGCTGCACGGCGTCGGGCGGGTCCACGAGGGCCCGCACGCCCAGCCCGGCGCCGACGACGAGGGCGAGGGCGGCGACGGCGCCGGCGCGGCGCTGGCGGCGCACGCGACGCACCCGGCCGTGCACCGCGGCGGCGCGCAGGGGCAGGGCGTCGTCGGTGACGGCGTCGGCCTGGTCGGTCAGGGTGCGGCGCAGGTCGTCGAGGCTGCTCATCGTGCGTCCTCCTCGGGTCGGGCGGCGGGTCGGGCGGCGGGTCGGGCGGGGTCGGCGCCGGCCACGAGGGCCGGGTCGATGCGGAGACGGGCCAGCGCCTTGGAGGTCTGGCTCTTGACGGTGCCGGGGGAGATGCCCAGGAGCTCGGCGGTGTCGCGCTCGCTGAGGTCCTCGACGAACCGCAGCACGATCACCGCCCGCTGGCGGCGCGGGAGGCGTCCCATCGCGGCCCAGAGGTCGTGACGCTCGTCGGAGCCGGCGTAGGCGTCCGCGCCGGGCGCCGGCTCGGGCAGCTCGTCGTGGGACACCTCCCCGTTCCACCTGCGTCGCCACCACGAGGAGTAGGTGTTGACGAGCACCTTGCGCACGTAGGGCTCGGGCTCGCCGTCGATGCGTCCCCAGGCGAACCAGCTCTTGGTGAGCGCGGTCTGGAGGAGGTCCTCGGCGAGGGCGTGGTCCCGGGTGAGGAGGTAGGCCAGGCGGAGCAGGGCGCTCGAGCGGCTGGCGACGAAGCCGTCGAAGTCCACGCGGTCGCGTGGTCGCGCACCCGAGAGCGCGATCGACTCCTCGTCGGTCATGGTGTCCATGCTCCCTTCGACCGTCCAGCCCCTCGCCGGGGTTGCCTGCCTCGGCGCATTCTCTCGATAGAGTTCCCCGGTGACCGAGATCGAGATCGGCCGGGCCAAGCGCGCACGGCGTGCCTACTCCTTCGACGACATCGCGATCGTGCCCTCCCGGCGCACGCGCGACCCCGAGGAGGTCAGCACCCACTGGCAGATCGACGCCTACCGCTTCGACCTGCCCGTCATGGCCGCGCCGATGGACTCCGTGATGTCGCCGGAGTCCGCGATCACCCTCGGCCGCCTCGGCGGTCTGGGCGTGCTGAACCTCGAGGGCCTGTGGACCCGCTACGAGGACCCCGCCAGCCTCCTCGAGGAGGTCTCCCGCCTCGAGGGCGCGCAGGCCACCGCCCGCATGCAGGAGATCTACGCCGAGCCGGTCAAGGCCGGGCTGATCGCCGAGCGGCTGCGCGAGATCCGCGACGCCGGCGTCACCGTCGCCGGGTCGCTCTCCCCGCAGCGCACCAAGGAGTTCGCCAAGACCGTCGTCGACGCCGGCGTCGACATGTTCGTCATCCGCGGCACCACCGTCTCCGCCGAGCACGTCTCGGGGCAGGCCGAGCCGCTCAACCTCAAGGAGTTCATCTACGAGCTCGACGTGCCGGTCATCGTCGGCGGCTGCGCCACCCACCAGGCGGCGCTGCACCTGATGCGCACCGGCGCGGCCGGCGTGCTCGTCGGATTCGGCGGCGGTGCGGCCCACACCACCCGCACCGTGCTCGGCATCGCCGTCCCGATGGCCAGCGCGGTGGCCGACGTCGCCGCCGCGCGCCGCGACTACCTCGACGAGTCCGGCGGCCGCTACGTCCACGTCATCGCCGACGGCTCGATCGGTCGCTCCGGCGACATCGCCAAGGCCATCGCCTGCGGCGCCGACGCCGTCATGGTCGGCTCGCCGTTCGCGCGCGCCACCGACGCTCCGGGCCGCGGCTTCCACTGGGGCACCGAGGCCCACCACCCCGAGCTGCCCCGCGGCACCCGGGTGGAGTTCGGCACGGTCGGCTCGATGGAGGAGATCCTCTTCGGCCCCTCCCGCGTCGCCGACGGCACGATGAACCTCATCGGCGCGCTCAAGCGCTCCATGGCCACCACCGGCTACACCGACGTCAAGGAGTTCCAGCGCGTGGAGGTCGTCGTCGAGTGACCGACGACGTCGTCGAGATCTGGACCGACGGCGCCTGCGTGCCCAACCCGGGTCCGGGCGGCTGGGGCGCCCTGCTGCGTCAGGGCCCGCACGAGCTGGAGCTGTGCGGCGGCGACGCCGAGACCACCACGAACAACCGCATGGAGCTCACCGCGCCGATCATGGCGCTGCAGGCCCTCAAGCGGTCGGTCACGGTGCGCGTCCACACCGACAGCACCTACGTGCGCAACGGCGTCACGTCGTGGGTCACCACCTGGCAGCGCAACGGCTGGCGCACCTCGGCCAAGCAGCCGGTGAAGAACGAGGACCTCTGGCGTGCGCTGGTGGCCGAGGCCGCCCGCCACGAGGTCGAGTGGCTGTGGGTCAAGGGCCATGCCGGCGACGAGGGCAACGAGCGCGCCGACCGGCTCGCGGCGAAGGGCCTCGAGGAGGCCGTCGCGGCCGCCCGCGGCGCTTGAGCCCTATCCGTCCAGCACCAGCCGGCGCGTCGCCTCGTTGAGCGGGAGCGCCGCGGCGCGCTGCTCGGCGAGCACCGCCTCCTCCTCGCGGCCCACCCGGCGCAGCAGCACCGCGCGGGCGGCATGCCAGTAGGCGTAGCCCTCCAGGCCGTCGACGGCCTCGACGGCGGCCAGCCCGGCCGCCGGCCCGTCGCGTTCGCCGAGCGCGACCGCGCGGTTGAGGGCGACCACCGGTCCGGGGTCGACGGCCAGCAGCACGTCGTACCAGGAGACCACCGCGCCCCAGTCGGTCTCGGCGAGGCTCGGGGCCAGGGCGTGGCAGGCGGCGATGGCGGCCTGCACCAGATAGGGGTGGGGACGCTCGCCGGCGCGACGCAGGCCCTCGCCGATCAGCGGGACGGCCTCGCCGATGGCGGCGGCGTCCCAGCGGGAGCGGTCCTGCTCGCCCAGCAGCACGGGACGGCCGGCCTCGTCGACGCGCGCGGCCCCGCGGGAGTGCTGCAGCAGCATGAGGGCCAGCAGGCCGATCGCCCCGACGTCGCCGGGCTCGAGCTCGTGCAGGAGCCGGCCCAGGCGCAGGGCCTGACGGCACAGCTCGCCGCGCGCGAGCTCCTCCCCGCCGGACGCCGCGTAGCCCTCGTTGAAGAGCAGGTAGGTCGTGGCCAGCACGGCGCTCCAGCGCTCGGGCAGCTCGTGGTCGGCCGGCACCCGGTAGGGGATCCGCGCCTGCTTGATCTTCTGGCGGGCGCGCACGAGCCGACGGGCGACGGCGTCGGGCTGGGCCAGCAGGGCCCGCGCGATCTCCTCCTCGCTCAGCCCGCACAGCGTGCGCAGGCTCAGGGCCACGCGGCTGGCGGGGGAGAGGGAGGGGTGGCAGCAGGTGAAGAGCAGCCGCAGGAGGTCGTCGTGGAGCACGCCGGCGTCCGGCTCCGCCTCGGGCTCCTCCCAGCCCTCGCGGGCGTCGGGGTCCTGCTGCACGGCACGCTCCTCGCGACGGGCCCGGCTCTGCTCGGCGCGGAGCCGGTCCAGCGCGCGACGCCGGGCGACGACGCGCAGCCACGCGACGGGGCTCTCCGGCACGCCGTCGCGGGGCCAGGTGAGCAGGGCGCGCTCGACGGCGTCCTGCACGGCGTCCTCGGCCAGGGCCAGGTCGCCGATCTGGCGGGTGAGGGTCGCGAGCACGTCGCGACCCGCCTCCCGCACCACGGACGCCAGGGCGTCCGCCGGTGCGGGAGGGCCGGTCACGGCGTCGGTCACGGGTCGCTCATCCCATGGGGATGACCGGGCGGACCTCGACCGCGCCGTTCCAGGCGGCCGGGATCTGCGCGGCGGCGGCGATGGCCTCGTCGAGGTCGGCGCACTCGAGCAGGAAGAAGCCGGTGAGCACCTCCTTGGTCTCGGCGTAGGGGCCGTCGGTGGTGAGGACGTCGCCGCCCTTGCCGCCGCTGACGCGCACGGTGGTGGCGGTCGCGGTCGGGAAGAGGGCGGCCCCGCCGCGGATGATCGAGGCGGCGGCCTGGCTGAAGGCGCCGTACTCGACCATCTCCTCGGCGTTCTCCGGGGCGGTCCAGTCGAGGTCGGAGGTGTAGATGACGGCGGCGTACAGGGGCATGGTGGCTCCTCGGTTCCCGGGACGACGAGGCGTCGTCCTCACCAGGGTGACGGAGCCGGGACGTCAGGGAGGACATCTTCGCCGCAGATTCCTGCGCGCTGGTCTGGACCGCCGCCCGACCCTTGACGACTAGAACACGTTCCACCGATGCTGACGCGTGTCAGCTCGAGACGTGGGTCACACCCGTGGCCACGCTCGACCTGTCTCGATCGTGAGGTGAGCTCGTGACCCAGGCGCCCCCGCCCGCCGACCTGCAGATGCAGCGCTCCAGCCGCGACGCCACCACCGTCCCGGACGTGCTCGCCGCCTGGCTGGCCACCCGGCTGCCCGCCGGCGCCGATCCGCACGTGGTGCTGCACTCCGGCATCGCGGCCAACGGCATGAGCTCGGAGACGCTCGTGCTCGACGTCGAGCTCACCGAGGACGGGCGGCGCGTCACGCGTCCCTACGTGGCCCGGGTCGCCCCGGCGGCCGGCGACTTCCCGGTCTTCCCCCGCTACGACCTCGGGGAGCAGTACGAGGCCATGCGCCTGGTCGGCGAGCTCACCGACGTGCCCGTGCCGGCGGTCTCGCTGCTGGAGCCCACCGGCACGGTGCTCGGGACGCCCTTCTTCCTCATGGACCGCGTCGACGGCGTCGTGCCGCCCGACGTGCTGCCCTACAACTTCGACGACAGCTGGGTCTTCGAGGCCGTGCCCGAGCACCAGCGGCTGCTGCAGGAGTCCTCGGTCGAGGTGCTCGCCCGGCTGCACGCCGTGCCCGACGCCGTCACCACCTTCGGCTTCCTCGACCCCGCCCGCCACGGTCACGAGGGCCCGACCCTCCTGGCGCGCAACCTCGCGCGGACCCGCGCCTGGTACGAGTACGCCGTGCTCGACCTCGGGCGCTCCCCGATGGTCGAGCGGGCGCTGTCCTGGCTCGAGGCCCACCTGCCCGACGTCGGCGACGACGAGGCGGTGCTGTGCTGGGGCGACGCTCGCATCGGCAACATGATGTACCGCGACCATCGGCCGGTCGCGGTGCTCGACTGGGAGATGGCCGCGGTCGGCCCGCGGGAGCTCGACGTGTCGTGGATGATCTTCGCCCACCAGGTCTTCGAGTCGATCGCGGGCGTGCTCGGCCTGCCGGGCATGCCCCACCTCCTCGCCGAGGCCGACGTCGTCGCGCACTCCGAGCGCCTCACCGGCGTCACGCTCGACGACCTCGCCTGGTACCACGTCTACAACGGCCTGCAGTGGTGCATCGTCTTCATGCGCACCGGCGCCCGGCAGATCCACTTCGGCGAGATCGAGCGGCCCGAGGACCTCGAGTCGCTGTTCCACTGCAAGCCGCTGGTGGAGCGCCTCCTCGACGAGGCGGGCGCGTGATGGTCGGGCCCCTCGACGAGTACCCGATCCACCAGGCCCCGCTGCCGATCGGCTGGCCCGACAGCAGCGACCGCAACTTCTACGACCGCTGCTACCTCAACGCACACGACCGCACCGGCGACCTCTTCGTCATCACCGGCCTGGGCTACTACCCCAACCTCGGCACCAAGGACGCCTTCCTGCTGCTGGCCCGCGGCGGCCGGCACGTCGCGCTCCACCTCTCCGACCGCTGCGACGACGACCGCCTCGACCAGCGCGTCGGCGGCTACCGCGTGGAGGTGCTCGAGCCGCTGCAGCGCCTGCGCATCACGCTCGAGGAGACCGAGGGCATCTCCGCCGACCTCACCTGGGAGGGCTCCTTCCCGGTGCTCCAGGAGCAGCGCCACGTGCTGCGCTCGGGCGCCCGGGTGACCCTCGATGCCCAGCGCTTCGCGCAGGTCGGCACCTGGAGCGGCCACGTCACGATCGACGGCGAGCGGATCGAGGTGACGCCCGACCGATGGGTCGGCACCCGCGACCGCTCCTGGGGCATCCGTCCGGTGGGCGAGGCCGAGCCCGCGGGCGCGCCGTCCGACCCGCCCTTCGACGGCATGTGGTGGCTCTACGTGCCGATGCGCTTCGAGGACTTCGCCGTCGTGGTGATCCTGCAGGAGGACCCGTCCGGCTACCGCACGCTCAACGACTGCCATCGGGTGTGGCCCGACGGTCGGGTCGAGCAGCTCGGCTGGCCGCACGTGAGCGTCCACTACGCGCCCGGCACCCGCACGCCCACCGGCGCGACGCTGCGCTGCACCACCCCCGACGGCTCCCCGCTGGAGATCGAGGTGTCCTCGCTGCTGGCCACGCCGCTGCACGTCGGCGCCGGCTACGGCGGCGACCCCGACTGGACCCACGGCCAGTGGAAGGGCGAGGGGTTCGCCGAGCGCGTCCACTACGACCTCGACGACGACGCCGTGCGCGGCCGGATGATGTTCGGCTGCGTCGACCACGTCGGACGGGCGGTGCTCACCGAGGGCGACGCCAGCATCGAGGGCTGGGGCCTGTTCGAGCACTTCTGCATCGGCCGCCACGACCCCACCGGCTTCGCCGACTGGTTCGCCGTCGCCCCCTGAGCATCCGAAGGAGCACCGCCATGACGAGTCCGACCCTGGACCGCGACGCCCTCTACATCGACGGCGACTGGCGCGCCCCGGCCACCTCGGCGGTGCTCGAGGTCGTCGACCCCGCCACCGAGCAGGTCGTGGCGCGGGTGCCCGAGGGCTCGAGGGCCGACGTCGACGCCGCCGTGGCCGCCGCCCGGCAGGCCTTCGACCACGGGCCCTGGCCGCGGATGACGCCGGCCGAGCGGATCGCGGTGATCGAGCGGTTCTCCGGCCTCTACGCCGCCCGGCTCGGCGACATGGCCGCGCTCATCACCCTCGAGATGGGCGCGCCGACGTCGTTCTCCAACCTCGCGCAGAGCCCGGCGCCGTGGATGCAGATCGAGGCGTTCCTCGCGATCGCCCGGGAGTTCGCGTGGGAGGCCGAGCGGCCCGGCGCACTGGGGGCCCCGGTGGTGGTGCGCCACGAGCCGGTGGGCGTGGTGGCGGCGATCCCGCCGTGGAACGTCCCGCAGTTCACCACGATCTCCAAGGTCGTCCCGGCGCTCCTGGCCGGCTGCACGGTGGTGGTGAAGCCGGCGCCGGAGACCCCGCTGGACGCCTACCTCATGGCCGAGCTGCTCCACGAGGCCGGCGTGCCGGCCGGCGTGGTCAACGTCGTCGCCGCCGGCCGCGAGGTGGGGGAGCACCTCGTCGCGCACCCCGGCGTCGACAAGGTGGCCTTCACCGGCTCCACCGCGGCCGGACGCCGCATCGGCGCCGTGTGCGGCGAGCGGCTCAAGCGCTGCTCGCTGGAGCTGGGCGGCAAGTCGGCGGCGATCGTGCTCGACGACGCCGACCTGGTCAGCACCGTCGAGGGCCTGAGGTTCATCGGCCTGATGAACTCCGGCCAGGCCTGTGTGGCCCAGACCCGCGTGCTGGTCTCGCGGCGCAGCCACGACCTCGTCGTCGACGCGCTCGCCGAGGCCGTCGGCGCGATGCAGGTGGGCGACCCGCAGGACCCGGCGACCGAGATCGGCCCGATGGTCGCGCGGCGTCAGCAGGAGCGCGTCGAGGGCTACATCGCGCTGGGGGAGCAGGAGGGCGCGCGCCTCGTCGTCGGCGGCACCGGACGTCCCGCCGGGCTCGAGCGGGGCTGGTTCGTGCGGCCCACCGTCTTCGCCGAGGTCGACAACCGCATGCGCATCGCGCAGGAGGAGATCTTCGGCCCGGTGCTCTCGGTGATCGCCTACGACGACGTCGACGACGCCGTGCGCATCGCCAACGACTCCGACTACGGCCTGGCCGGCACGGTGTGGACCTCCGACGCCGACGCCGGGCTCGAGGTCGCCCGCCGGGTGCGCGCGGGCACCTACGGCGTGAACACCTACACGATGGACTTCGCCGCCCCGTTCGGCGGCTACAAGGCCTCGGGCATCGGTCGGGAGTTCGGCCCGGAGGGCCTCGCGCAGTACTGCGAGCTGAAGTCGGTCTACACCCAGGCGCCGTCGGCGTGACCGGTGCGGGGGCCCGATGGACGCCCGGAGGAGGCCCGTGGACGCCCATGTGAGGGCGGCTGTCATCACATAGTGAGACGCGGTCTGGACCAGTTCTGAGCGGTTGACATGCGGATACGTGGTGTCAAGCCAGGAGATCGCTACCGAAGGGTAGTGACGGCCGTCGCTCTCACCTACCCTCCGGGTATGAGCGCGAGCACTCCCAACCCGGCCGGAGGCCCCCTGGTCGGCGGCCCGGCCGACCCCGAGCACGACCCGACGGCGTCCTACGCCCTCGAGCCCGACTACGTCGCGAGCCTCACCGGTCGCATCCTGGCCACCTCGGGGGAGGCCAAGCAGAGCCACTCGCCGATCAACGGCGCGCCCGTGGCTCACATCCCGCAGTCCACCGAGGACGACGTCGTCGAGGCCTTCGCCCGCGCCCGTCGCGCGCAGCTGGCCTGGGCGCGCACCAGCCTCGACCACCGCGCCGCGATCATGCTGCGCCTGCACGACCTCCTCCTCGAGCGGCAGGAGGAGATCCTCGACCTCATCGTGTGGGAGTCCGGCAAGGCCCGCACCCACGCCTTCGACGAGGTCCTCCACGTCGCGCTCACCGCCCGCTACTACGCCCGCACCGCCCACGAGCACCTCGACACCCGCCGCAAGCTCGGCGTCGCGCCCGTGCTCACGCGCGTCGAGGTCAACCGGGTGCCCAAGGGCGTCGTCGGCATCATCAGCCCCTGGAACTACCCCTTCACCATGGCGCTGTGCGACGGCCTGCCCGCCCTCATGGCCGGCAACGCCGTCGTCACCAAGCCCGACGCCCAGACCATGCTCACCGCCCTGCTCGGCGCCGGGCTGCTCGAGGAGGCCGGCTTCCCGCGCGACCTGTGGCAGGTCGTCGCCGGCCCCGGCAGCCGCGTCGGCATGTCGATCATCGCCAAGGCCGACTACGTCTGCTTCACCGGCTCCACGGCCACCGGCAAGCGCGTCGCGGCGGCCTGCGCCGACCGGCTCATCGGCTGCTCGCTCGAGCTCGGCGGCAAGAACCCGATGCTCGTGCTCCGCGACGCCGACGCCGACCGCGCCGCCGAGGGCGCCGTGCGCGCCGCGTTCTCCAACGCCGGCCAGCTGTGCGTCTCCATCGAGCGGCTCTTCGTCGCCGATCAGGTCTACGACCGCTTCGTCGAGCGCTTCGTGGCCCGCACCCAGGCGATGACCCTCGGCGCCACGCTCGAGTGGGGCACCGACATGGGCTCGCTGATCTCTCAGGAGCAGCTCGACACCGTCGTGGCCCACGTCGACGACGCCGTCGCCAAGGGCGCCCGGGTGCTCGCCGGCGGCCGGGCGCGTCCCGACCTCGGCCCCTACTTCTACGAGCCGACGATCCTCGAGAACGTCAGCCCCGACATGACCTGCTTCGGCCAGGAGACCTTCGGCCCGGTCGTCTCGATCTACCGCTTCCACGACGAGGCGGACGCCATCGCACGCGCCAACGACGGCGAGTACGGCCTCAACGCCTCCGTCTACACCCAGGACGGCGCCCGCGGCCGCGCGATCGCCGCGCAGGTCAAGTGCGGCACCGTCAACGTCAACGAGGCCTTCGGTGCGACGTTCGCCAGCGTCGACTCGCCCATGGGCGGCATGCGCGAGTCCGGCATGGGACGCCGCCAGGGCGCCGAGGGCATCCACCGCTACACCGAGTCGCAGTCGGTGGCCACCCAGCGACTCATCCGTCTCGCGCCGATGCTCGGCATGTCCGACCAGGCGTACGCCAAGGTGATGTCCGCGAACCTGCGGCTGATGAAGAAGCTGGGGAGGGCCTGATGGCTGACACCTACGACTACGACGTCCTCGTCATCGGATCGGGCTTCGGCGGCTCGGTCACCGCGCTGCGCCTGACCGAGAAGGGCTACAAGGTCGGCGTCATCGAGGCCGGCGCCCGCTTCGAGGACTCCGACTTCTCCTCGGGCACCCTCGACATCACCAAGTACCTCTGGGCCCCGTGGCTGGGCTGCTACGGCATCCAGCGCATCGACGCCGTCCGCGACACCATGATCGTGGCCGGCGCGGGCGTCGGCGGCGGCTCGCTGGTCTACGCCAACACCCTCTACGAGCCCCTCCCGGCGTTCTACGAGGACCCCCAGTGGCGCCACATCGCCGACTGGAAGGGCGAGCTGGCCCCCTACTACGACCAGGCCAAGCGGATGCTCGGCGTCGTCGAGAACCCCGTGCGCACGCCCGCGGACGACGTCATGGAGAAGGTCGCCACCGACATGGGCGTGGGCGACACCTTCCACCCGACGCCGGTGGGCGTCTTCTTCGGCGGTCCCGGCCAGGCGGCCGGCGAGCGCGTCGAGGACCCCTTCTTCGGCGGCGAGGGCCCGGCCCGCAACACCTGCACCAACTGCGGCGAGTGCATGTCGGGCTGTCGCCACAACGCCAAGAACACCCTGGTGAAGAACTACCTCTACCTCGCCGAGAAGAACGGCGCGAAGGTCATGCCGCTCACCACGGTCACCCGCGTTCGTCCGCTCGCCGGGGGCGGCTACGAGCTGAGCGTGAAGTACACCAAGGCCAAGCGCGCCACCGCGAGGACCACCCGCACCCTCACCGCGGAGCACGTCGTGTTCGCGGCCGCGTCGCTGGGCACCCAGAAGCTGCTGCACCGGATGAAGGACGAGGGCCACCTGCCCGGACTCTCCGACCGCCTCGGCTACCTCTCGCGCACCAACTCCGAGTCGATCCTCGGCGCCATCGCGCCCAAGAGCGACCCCACCGACTACACCCAGGGCGTCGCGATCACCTCCTCGTGGCACCCCGACGCCAACACCCACATCGAGCCGTGTCGCTACGGCAAGGGCTTCAACACCATGGCCCTCATGCAGACGGTGCTCACCGAGGGCGACACCGGCGAGCCGCGCTGGCGCGCGTGGCTGAAGGAGATGTGGAAGGAGCGCAGCAACATCGGCGCCCTCTACGACCTCAAGCACTGGTCGGAGCGCACCGTCATCGCCCTGGTCATGCAGAGCCTCGACAACTCCATCACCACCTACGGCAAGAAGGGCCTCCTGGGCTGGCGGATGACCTCCCGCCAGGGCCACGGCGCCCCCAACCCGACGTGGATCCCAGTGGCCAACGAGGCCGTCACCCGCATCGCCGGCCACCTCGGCGGCACCGCGGGCGGCAACATCGGCGAGCCGTTCAACATGCCGCTCACCGCGCACTTCATCGGCGGCTGCGCCATCGGCGACTCCCCGGAGACCGGCGTCATCGACGCCTACCAGCGCGTCTACGGCCACCCGGGCCTCCACATCGCCGACGGCTCGGCGATCTCGGCGAACCTCGGCGTGA
The DNA here is from genome assembly GCF_055282735.1 of Nocardioides sp. B129/18. Lineage (NCBI taxonomy): Bacteria > Bacillati > Actinomycetota > Actinomycetes > Propionibacteriales > Nocardioidaceae > Nocardioides > Nocardioides sp. B129/18. The sequence continues at coordinate 89,384 of NZ_JBUZJI010000009.1, forward strand.
ACCCGTCGCTGACGATCACCGCCCAGGCCGAGCGGGCGATGGCCTTCTGGCCCAACAAGGGAGAGGCCGACCCGCGTCCCGCCCTCGGCGCCTCCTACCAGGCCCTCGAGCCGGTGGCCCCGGCCCGGCCGGCCGTCCCGGCGTCCGCTCCGGCGGCGCTGCGGCTGCCCATCGTCGGGGTCTCCTGACGCCTGCCGCGCACCCTCTCTCGGCCCGGATCGCCTCGGCGGTCCGGGCCGTGGTGCGTCGGCCGGTCTAGACAGATCGAGGATTCAACGACCTCGTGATGATCGCGCGTAACCCGCCATGGAGCGGGTCGTTGAGCCGTGTGGACCCGGCTTCATGCTCCCTCCCAACTATGGGCCGGGTCAGCGGTCCAGGCGCAGTCCAACAGGTGCGTGGACGCTCAGGGCCCGGCCACCCCTCCCTCCCCGGCCGGGCCCTGCGGCATTTCCTGGCCGGTGCGCGGGGCCACGCCACGGCGCCGATAGGGTGAGCCCATGACCCAGGCCGCCCCGGACGCCGCGCCGGACCACGACCTCGTCCTCGTCGTCGACTTCGGCGCCCAGTACGCCCAGCTCATCGCCCGCCGCGTCCGCGAGGCGAAGGTCTACTCCGAGATCGTGCCCCACACGATGCCGGTGGAGCAGATGCTGGCCAAGGGCCCGAAGGCGATCATCCTCTCCGGCGGACCGTCCTCGGTCTACGCCGACGGGGCTCCGTCGCTGGACTCCGCCCTGCTCACCTCCGGCACCGCCGTGTTCGGCATGTGCTACGGCTTCCAGCTCATGGCCCAGGGCCTGGGCGGCGAGGTCGCCGCCACCGGCGCCCGCGAGTACGGCCGCACCCCGGTCGTCGTCAGCGACCCCGGCACGCTGCTGGCCGGCATCCCCGCCGAGCACCGGGTCTGGATGTCGCACGGCGACTCCGTCACCGCGGCGCCCGAGGGCTTCCGGGTGCTGGCCTCCACCCCCGACACCCCCGTCGCCGCGTTCGAGAACGTCGAGGCCGGGCTCGCCGGCGTCCAGTGGCACCCCGAGGTGCTGCACTCCGAGCACGGCCAGCAGGTGCTCGAGCACTTCCTCCTCGACATCGCCGGCTGCCGCCAGACCTGGACGATGGTCAACATCGTCGAGGAGCAGGTCGAGCGCATCCGTGCCGAGGTCGGCGACGCCCGCGTCATCTCCGCGCTCTCCGGCGGCGTCGACTCCGCGGTGTCCACCGCGCTGGTGCAGCGCGCCGTCGGCGAGCAGCTCACCGCGGTCTTCGTCGACCACGGCCTGCTGCGCGAGGGCGAGGCCGAGCAGGTCGAGCGCGACTACGTCGCCGCCACCGGCGTCAACCTCAAGGTCGTCGACGCCGCCGACCAGTTCCTGGGCTTCCTCGAGGGCGTCACCGACCCCGAGGAGAAGCGCAAGATCATCGGCCGCGAGTTCATCCGCACCTTCGAGGCCGCCGAGCGCGAGGTGCTGGCCACCCCCGGCCCGCCGGTCCGCTTCCTGGTGCAGGGCACGCTCTACCCCGACGTCGTCGAGTCCGGCGGCGGCGAGGGCGCGGCCAACATCAAGAGCCACCACAACGTCGGCGGCCTGCCCGACGACCTCGAGTTCAGCCTCATCGAGCCGTTGCGCACCCTGTTCAAGGACGAGGTCCGCGAGGTCGGCCGCCAGCTCGGCATCCCCGAGGCCATCGTCTCCCGGCACCCGTTCCCCGGTCCCGGCCTGGCGATCCGCATCGTCGGCGCCGTCGACCGCGACCGCCTCGCGATCCTGCGTGCCGCCGACGCGATCGTCCGCGAGGAGACCACCGCCGCGGGCCTGGACGCCACCATCTGGCAGTTCCCGGTCGTGCTGCTCGCCGACGTCCGCTCGGTGGGCGTGCAGGGCGACGGCCGCACCTATGGCCACCCGATCGTCCTGCGGCCGGTCACCAGCGAGGACGCCATGACCGCCGACTGGGGCCGGCTGCCCTACGAGGTGCTCGAGCGCATCTCCACCCGCATCACCAACGAGGTGCGCGAGGTCAACCGGGTCGTCCTCGACATCACCTCCAAGCCGCCGGGCACGATCGAGTGGGAGTGAGGCTGCGGCGCGCCCTGGCGCGCGTGATCCTGCGCCTCATGCGGTGGCGCACGAAGGGGGAGCTCCCGGAGTCCGCGATCCTCGTCGGCGCGCCCCACACGTCCAACTGGGACTGGGTGCTGACGCTGCTGCTCGCGTGGGACTACGGCGTCACGATCCGGCTGCTGGTCAAGGACTCGCTGTTCAAGGGACCCCTGGCGCCGATCCTGCGCACCACCGGCGCGGTCTCGCTGGACCGCGAGAGCCCGAAGGCCACGATCGACGCGCTGCTGGCCGAGCAGGCGTCGTCCTCGACCTTCCTGCTGGGCATCGCCGCGGAGGGCACGCGCTCGCGCGGGGAGTACTGGAAGTCGGGGTTCTACCGGCTCTCCCGGCAGACCGGCCTCCCGATCACGCTGGCCTTCCTCGACGCGCCCAGCCGCACCGTGGGCTGGGGGCCGACCTTCCACCCGACGGGCGACGTCAGCGCCGACATGGACCGCATCCGCGAGTTCTACGCCCCGATCACCGGCATCCGGCCCGAGGGCTTCACGCCGCCGCGGCTGCGCGAGGAGGACCGCGGCGCCACCTCCTGAGCGACCCTCAGGACGGGGTCGTCACGGAAGGCGCGGGTCGATCATCGTCATGCCGGCCACGTCGGCGTGCTCGACGCCCGGCAGCAGCGTGGCGCCCTCGGCGAGGCCGACGGTGCGCTCGATGAGCCGCTGCGGCTCCAGGACGCCGGACTCCACGAGCCCGAGCAGCGCGGGGTAGTCGACGGCGGCCATGCCGTGGCTGCCGAGCAGGTCGAGCTCCCAGCCGATGACGCGCGCCATCGGCATCCGCGGGTCGCCGTCGAGGGGCGGCAGCAGGCCGACCTGGACGTGCCGTCCGCGACGCCGCAGACCGAGGATGGAGTCGGCGGCCGCGCTCGGGTGCCCGACCGCCTCGACGCTCACGTGCGCCCCGCCGCCGGTGAGCTCGGCGATGGCGGCCGGCACGTCGACGCCGGGCCGCGCCAGCACGCCGTGCTCGGCGCCGAGGGCGCGGGCGGCGTCGAGCGCCCCCTCGTGGCGGTCGACGACCACCACGCGAGCGCCGAGCGCGCGTCCGATCATGACGGCGCTGAGCCCGACGCCTCCCGCGCCGACGACGGCCAGCCACTCGCCGCTCTGCAGGCGTCCGCGGGCGACGACCGCGCGGTAGGCGGTGGCGAAGCGACAGCCCAGGGCCGCGGCGACGCCGACCTCGACGGCGTCGGGCACGGCCACGAGGTTGGTGTCGGCGGCGTGCAGCGCCACCTGCTCGGCGTAGGAGCCCCAGTGCGTGAAGCCGGGCTGCTGCTGGTCGGGACACACCTGGGCATCGCCCTGGGCGCACCAGGCGCAGCGTCCGCACCCGCACACGAACGGCACGGTGACGCGATCGCCGACGCGCCAGCGCAGCACCCCGGAGCCGACCTGCACGACCTCGCCGGCCAGCTCGTGCCCGGGCACGTGCGGGAAGACGACGTCGTCGTGCCCGGCCCAGGCGTGCCAGTCCGAGCGGCACAGGCCGGTGGCGTGCACCGCCACCACGACCCCGCCGTCAGGCGCGCTCGGCGTCGGGACCTCGCGCACCTCGGGACGGCCACGGACCTCGTCGATCACCACTGCGCGCACCCGGGCATCGTGGCACGCGGTCCCGCTCGGCCCGGCCCGGGGTAGCGTCCGGGCATGGATGCGGTCACCTGGTCGACGCTGGCCAGCGCCGAGGTCGATCCCGCGCTGCGGGCCCGCCTGCGAGCGCTCTGGGACGACGCCTTCGGCGATCAGTTCACCGACGACGACGCCGACCACGCGTACGGGGGCGTGCACGTCGTCGGCGAGGCGGCCTCCGGCCCGGTGGCGCATGCCAGCGTGGTGCCGCGCCGCCTGCGGGTGGGGGAGACCTGGCACGACGCCGGCTACGTCGAGGCCGTGGCCGTCGCCTCCGCCCTGCAGGGCCGGGGCCTTGGCAGCGTCGTGATGCGGCGGCTGCAGGAGGAGATCCTCCAGCGTCACCCGTTCTCGATGCTCTCCACCGGCAGCCACGGCTTCTATCAGCGGCTCGGCTGGCAGCGCTGGCGGGGCCGCTCGCTCACCCTGGGCGCCGACGGCGTCGCCCGTCCCGACGACGAGCACGGCGGGATCATGGTGCTCGACCCGGCGGGCCTGCTCGACCTCACGGCCGACGTGGTGTGCCAGGACCGCTCTGGAGACGCGTGGTGAGCCGATCCCGGCGGCGTGGCCCGGGTGCGCTCGTCCGCCCGGGTCCCGATCCGCTGCGGGCTGGGTAGGCGCTGGGACGAGATGTTCTGTCGTCGGCGCGCGATTCGTGCGCGCGGTCGGAGCGCGCCGGCTCTGGCGGCTCCCCGAGGACACGCCCGTTGTGATCGTCCCCTGACGGTGGGGTCGTCGCGAGGCGGCGCGCCAGGACGCGCGGCGGGGGCTGAGCTCGCGCCCGTGGGAGGTGGGAGGGCGGTCAGCGGGCCTTGCGGACGGCCCTCTGCGCCTTCTTGGTGCGACGCCGCAGCTGGAGGATGCGCAGGCTGCCGGCGGTGGCGGTGAGCAGGATGCCCGCGGCGGTGGCGATGAGGAGCGCGACGGCGACCGAGACCTGGCCCTCCCAGACGAGGAAGCGCACGGTGGTCTTGTCGGTGTTCTGCGCGATGAAGATGACGAGCAGGATCAGCACGACGCCGAGGCCGACCGTGGCGGCGTAGAAGCCGCTGGTGCGCGAGCCGCGCAGAGGATCGGCGATCGGAGCCGGCGGCGGGGTGGGCTCGACCGGGTCCGGGGTGGTGCCGGTGGGCTCGACGACCGGCGCGTCGGTGGGGTCGACGGGGGAGCCGGTGGGGTGCTGGTCGGCAGGCGTGCTCATGGGCCTGACCGTAGCGCCGCGCCTGCGGGCGAGCCGTCACCCGGCGGGGTGTCGGGTCTCCGGCGCCCCCACCGGGGAGCGGGTCGAGGACGCCGCGGGATCGAAGATGAACAGCTGTGGTCCAGACCACCAACGGAAAGTGCGCGACGGGCTTGGCTTCTCGGTGCCAATGTCCTAAAGTTCATATCGAACCGCTGGTGACCCGAGACGCCAGCGGTTCTCTACTTTCCGAGGTCGCTCCCCGGCCTGAGATCTCCGCCCGTCATGTGCGGCTCAGGCCGGGTCGAGCGCCCGGGCCACCGGCTCGAGGACGTCGGCTGCGAAGCGCTCCAGGCCGTCGAGCTTGCGCTCGAGATCGACGTCGAGGCCGTGGTAGTACGCCCAGGGCATCGTCATCACCTCGGTGACGCCGCGGGCATGTGCCTCGAGGAACTGATCGGGGGTGAAGGCGTCGGTGAGCGCGGTGATCACCGAGAAGTCGCGCTCGTTGCCGGCCTCCTCGCGCAGCTCGGCCAGGCGTCGCGCATGGCCGGCGGCCTCCTCGATCGTGTAGAGGTCGCCGATCCAGCCGTCGTGGCGCGCGGCCCGGGCGAAGGCGATCTCGGAGAGTCCGCCGACGTAGATCGGGATCGGCGCGGGTGGCACCGGGTTCATCGTCAGGCGCGGCGCGCGGTAGTGCTCGCCCTCGAACGCGCTCCATCCCGGCGTCCACAGCTCGGCGAGCAGGTCGAGCGCCTCGTCGGTGCGGCGCCCGCGGGTGCGGAAGTCGGCGTCGAGCAGCTCGAACTCCTCGCGGCACCAGCCGATGCCGACGCCGAGGGCCACGCGGCCGCCGGAGAGCACCGCCGCGGTGCCCACCGACTTCGCCACCTGGAAGGGGCTGCGCAGGGGCAGCACGTAGACGGAGCTGAAGAAGCGCAGCCGCTCGGTGATCGCCGCCAGCGACGACGCCAGCACCCACGGGTCGGGCCACGGCGCGTCGGTGTCCCAGCGCCGCGATCCGTCGCGGGTGTAGGGATAGGGCGTCGCGATCTCCTCGAGATCGACGACGTGGTCCGGCACGGCCATCGCGTGGTAGCCGAGCCGGTCGGCGGCGCGCGCCAGCGCGGGCAGCTCGTCGACGGGCTGGTAGGCGATGCTCAGGGAGAAGCGCACGGGGCGCAGCCTAGCCCCGTACGCGAGAACAGGTTCTAGTTCGGCAGGTCCTCGACGACGTGGACCGCCGCCTCCTCCGCCGACGCCGCGCCGCCGTCGATGCCGACGTCGTCGCCGACGAGCGCCTGCTCGGTGTCCTCGCCGAAGCCGGCGTCGGGGTCGACCAGACGCCCGGCCCGGGCGTCGCCCACCTCGCCGTCGTCGAGGTCGTCGTCGGTGCGGGCCGCTTCGACGTACGGGTCCGGCTCGGGGACCTCCTGGGCGACCCGCTGCTCGAGGGTCTCGCCGGTGGCCTCCTCGTAGGGCGTGTTGCCGAAGCGCTGGCCCGCCGACGGCCTCTCCGGCGGGGAGTAGCCGCGGTCGAGCTCGTCCTCGACGTCGCCGCCGTCGAGGGTGTCCTCGGCGATCGGCTGGTCCTCGGCGTCCTCGGGCAGGTCGGGCGTCTCCGCGTCGGTGGTCATGGCGCGAACCTAGGCAGCGGCGGCGCGCCGCGACGTCATCCGGCGGGGTGGTGCTCGCGGCGGCCGTAGAGCGTGGTGCGCTCGCGCACCGGCCGGTCGATGCCGCCGGCGATCTCGCGCAGCTCCTCGACGGTCTTCGCCGAGCCGTGCTCGGAGCCGGCCATCCGGGAGATGGTCTCCTCCATCAGCGTGCCGCCGAGATCGTTCGCGCCGGAGCGCAGCATCAGGCGGGTGCCCTCGACGCCGAGCTTCACCCACGAGGTCTGGATGTGGTCGATGCGGCCGTGGAGCATGATCCGCGCCATCGCGTGCACCGCCAGGTTGTCGCGCAGCGTCGGACCGGGACGGGCGACGCCGGCGAGGTAGATCGGCGCGCTGGTGTGCACGAACGGCAGCGGCACGAACTCGGTGAGGCCGGCGTTGCCGTGCTCGCGGGCGGCGTCCTGCACCCCGGCGAGGACGCGCAGGTGCCCGACCCAGTGCCGCGGGTGGTCGACGTGGCCGTACATCATCGTGGAGGTCGTCGGGATGCCGACGCGGTGCGCGGTGGTGACGATCTCCAGCCAGGTGCGGGTGGGCAGCTTGCCCTTGGTGAGCACCCAGCGCACCTCGTCGTCGAGGATCTCCGCGGCCGTGCCGGGCAGCGAGCCGAGCCCGGCCTCGCGGAGCTTGATGAGGAGGTCCTCGATCGAGAGCCCGGTGCGGGCCGTGCCGTTGACGATCTCCATGGGGGAGAAGGCGTGCACGTGCATCTCGGGCACGCGGGTGCGCACGGCCTGCACGAGGTCGGTGTAGGCGCTGGCGGGCAGCTCGGGGTCGATGCCGCCCTGCATGCAGACCTCGGTGGCGCCGAGGTCCCACGCCTCCGCGGCGCGGTCGGCCACCTGCTCCAGCGACAGGGAGTAGGCGTCGGCGTCGGTGCGGCGCTGGGCGAAGGCGCAGAAGCGGCAGCCGACGTAGCAGACGTTGGTGAAGTTGATGTTCCGGTTGACGACGTAGGTGACGTCGTCGCCGACGGTCTCGCGACGCAGGTCGTCGGCCAGGCGTCGGACCTGCTCCAGCAGCGCGCCGTCGGCGGTGATGAGGGTCAGTGCGTGCTCGTCGCTGAGCTCGCCGGGGTTCGCCTCGGCCGCGGCGAGGGCCTCGCGACCCTCGGCGTGCAGCACCGCGGGGGCGCCGCCCGTGGCGGCGGCGGCCTCGCGGACGGCGTCCCAGTCGCCGTAGACGTCGGCGAAGTCGGAGCGACGGTCCTCGGAGCGGCCCTCGGTGTCGACGGCCTCGTGGAGGTCGGTGCGGCCGGCGGCGGCGAACCCGCCGTCGGGCTCCTGCCACGGCAGGCCGGTGGGGCGGACGCCGGGGATCGCGAGGCCGTCTGCGTCGGCGAGCGTGGCGACGTGCGCGGAGACGCGGGGGTCGAGCCACGGCTCGCCGGCCCGCACGTACTCCGGGTGGATCGTCAGGCGCGGGGCGAGGGTGAGCCCGCAGGCCTCGGTGAGCGAGCGGAGCCGCTCGAGCGAGGGCCAGGGACGCTCGGGGTTGACGTGGTCGGGCGTGAGCGGGGAGACGCCGCCCCAGTCGTCGACGCCCGCCCCGAGCAGCTGGCGGCACTCCTCGAGGTCGACGAGGTTCGGCGGTGCCTGGACGCGGGCCTTCGGGCCCAGCACCAGCCGGGTGACGGCGATCGCGGCGCGGTACTCCTCCAGACCGAGGTCGTCGACGTGGCGCATCGCCGTCTGCGGCTTGGCGCGGAAGTTCTGGACGATCACCTCCTGCACCGAGCCGTAGGCGCGCAACACGCGGCGCAGCGCGAAGATCGTGTCAGCGCGCTCGGCGCGGGTCTCGCCGATGCCGACGAGCAGGCCGGTGGTGAAGGGCACCGAGAGGCGGCCGGCGTCCTCGAGCACCCGCAGCCGCACGGCGGGGTCCTTGTCGGGGGAGCCGTGGTGCGCCAGGCCCTTGGTCTCGAAGAGCCGCCGCGAGGTGGTCTCGAGCATCATCCCCATCGACGGGGAGACCGGCTTGAGGCGGTTCATCTCCTCCCACGACAGGACGCCGGGGTTGAGGTGGGGCAGCAGGCCGGTCTCCTCCAGCACCCGCACCGCCATCGCCCGCACGTAGGCCAGCGTGGAGTCGTAGCCCTGCTCGTCGAGCCAGGCCTGCGCCTCGGGCCAGCGGTCCTCGGGGCGGTCGCCGAGGGTGAACAGCGCCTCGAGGCAGCCCAGCGTGGCGCCCTCGCGGGCGATGTCGAGGATCTCGTCGGGGGAGAGGTACGGCGCCCTGCCCTCGCGCTCGGCCTGGGCGGGGGTCTCGACGAAGGTGCAGTAGTGGCACCGGTCGCGGCACAGCCGCGTGACCGGGATGAAGACCTTGGGGGAGTAGGTGACGACGCCGGGACGCCCCGCGGCCACCAGGCCGGCGTCGCGCACCGCCGCGGCCGCTGCGCACAGCCGGTCGAGCTCCTGGCCGGTGGCGGCGAGGAGGACGGTGGCCTCGTCGGGATCCAGGCTCGCGCCACGCTCCGCCCGCGCCAGCGCGCGGCGGACCTGCTGGGGGGTGGGGACCGACTCGTCGGGCGACAGAGCGCTCACTCGGTCAGGCTAGCCTTCCCCGCCGCGACCGCCTCGGCCGGTCCGTCCTGGGCGCCGCGGGCCAGCCGGGAGGGCCACCAGATGCGGTCGCCGGCGTCGAGGTTGATCGCGGTGACCAGCACCGAGCGCACGATCATCGTGTCGAGCACGACGCCCAGCGCCACTGCGGTGCCGAGCTCGGCGAGGAACACCAGGGGCAGGGTGCCGAGCACGAGGAAGGTCGCCGCGAGCACCAGGCCGGCGGAGGTGATGACGCCGCCGGTCGACGACAGCGCGATGAGCGAGCCCTCGCGGGTGCCCTTCGTGACCGTCTCCTCGCGCACGCGGGTCATCAGGAAGATGTTGTAGTCGATGCCCAGGGCCACCAGGAACACGAACGTGAACAGCGGGAACCCGGGATCGGAGCCGGCGAAGCCGAAGACGTACTCGAAGAGCAGGGCCGAGAGGCCCAGGGCCGCCCCGAAGGACAGCACGACCGTGCCGAGCAGGATCAGCGGCGAGGCCACCGCCCGCAGGAGCCCCATGAGGATCAGCAGGACGACGACGAGCACCAGCGGGATGATCACCCTGTTGTCGCGCTCGGAGGCGGTCTTGGTGTCGACGTAGAACGCCGATCCGCCGCCGACGAGGGCGTCGGCCCCGGGCACCGCGTGGACGGCGTCGCGGGCGGCGTCGACGAGGTCGAAGGCCTGCGGCGAGGAGATGTCGGCGCCGATCGTGGACTCCAGGTACACCCGGCCCTCGGAGACCGGACGGGCCTGGCTGGGCGTGCCGAGGCCGTCGATGCGCTCGAGCGCCTGGGCGACCTGCGGTGCCCGCGCGGCGTTCGCGACGACCTGGACGGTGTTGGAGCTGTCGAGCAGGCCGTGCTCGGCGAGCACCTTCTGGCCCTTGATGGAGTCGAACTCCTTGGTGTAGCTCTCCTCGGTCGAGAGACCGGCGGTGTCGAGGCGGAACAGGCCCAGGCAGGCGACGCCCAGCACGAGCGCGGTACCGACCCACACCCGGCGCGGCCGCGGGGCGATCCAGGCGCCGACCCGCGCCCACAGGCCCGACGCGGTGGGCTCGTGCGAGCCGAAGGTCGGCCGCTTGGGCCAGAAGACCCAGCGTCCGCAGATGACCAGCAGGGCCGGGAGCAGGGTGACCATCACGATGACCGTGACGCCCACGCCGATGGCGTTGACCGGCCCCAGGCCCTTGGTGGAGTTGAGGTCGGCGGCCAGCAGGCACAGCATGCCGACGGCGACCGTGGCGGCACTGGCCAGGATCGCCGGCGCCGCGCGGTGCAGCGCGAACGCCATGGCCTCGTGCCGGCTCTCGTGGGTGCGCAGCTCCTCGCGGTAGCGCGCGATCAGCAGCAGGGCGTAGTCGGTGCCGGCGCCGATCACCAGGATCGAGAGGATCGCCTGGCTCTGGCCGTTGACGGTGAGTCCCGCGTGCTTGGCCAGGAGGTAGATCAGGCCCTCGGAGATCATCAGCGCCATGCCGGCCGAGAGGATCGGCAGGATCCAGAGCACCGGGCTGCGGTAGGTGAGCAGCAGGATCACGATGACGATGAGGAAGGTGGCCAGCAGCAGGGTGGTGTCGAGCCCGCCGAAGGCCTCCGAGGCGTCGGCCGCCTGACCGCCGAATCCGGCCAGGTGCACCGTGACGCCGTCGATGCGGGTGATGTCGCGGATGCGGTCGGCGGCGTCGGGGATGTCGTTCCAGCCGTTGGCGCCGAAGTTGAACGTTAGCGCGGTGACGGCGACCTCGCCGTCCTCGGAGTAGCCGCCGAAGCCGGCCTTCTTCGCCTGGGCGGGGGTGAGCACCGTGCCGGTGACGCCCTTGATCGCGCCCAGCTCGGTGGCCTGCTGCTCGATCGCGGCGCGGTCGGGGGCGGTGAGCCCGCCGTCGCGCAGGTAGACCACCAGCGTCGGGATGTCGTTGGGGTCGACGGTCTTCGACAGCTCGTCGGCGACGCGGGTGGACTCCGCCGAGCCCGGCAGCCACGAGGAGGCCTCGTTGTTCTGCACCTCGGTGAGCCTGCCGGCCAGCGGGGAGAGCAGCGTGACCACGATCAGGGTGAGGACGAGGACCGCCCACGAGGAGCGGGGGCCGGTGAGGCGGCCGGCGATCTGACGGTGCATGGGGACACTCCAGCAGAGAGAGGGGACATCTGGCATCGGGTTCGACCCCGAGATCACCCTGAGACCGCCGGAGCCCACCCGAGCAGACCCCGGGACCGGCCCGGACTCATCGGTCCGGCCGGTCCCGATGCGGACTCAGCGCACCCGCAGTCGGCGCAGCAGCCGCAGCTGGGTGTTGCCCTGCTGGACGAACTTCTCGATCTGGTCGCCGGGCACGGCCAGGCTCATCCCGCGGATGGACGCGACGGTCTGGCAGTCGGTGTACTTGCGGATGCCCTCGCCGCCGTGCCGGCGTCCGAGGCCGGACTGGCCCATGCCGCCCATGCCCGCCTCGATCGACGCCGCCGCGAGGCCCGCGCCGTCGTTGACGTTGACCGAGCCGGCCCGCACGAGCGTCGCCATCGACTCCGCCGCGGCGACGTCGCGGCTCCAGATGCTCGCCGAGAGGCCGTAGCTGCCCTCGTTGGCCTTCGCGATCGCCTCGTTGTCCGAGGCCACGGGGTAGAGGGAGATGACGGGCCCGAAGGTCTCGTGGTGGCACACCGTCATGCTCGGCTCGACGCCCTCGAGCACGGTGGGCTCGAACATCAGCGGCCCGAGGTCGGGCCGGGGACGGCCGCCGGCGAGCACCGTGGCTCCCTGGGCGACGGCGTCCTCGACGTGGGCGGTGACGGTGGCCAGCTGCGCCGGGGAGGCCAGCGAGCCGATCTCGACGGAGTAGTCGAAGGTCTGGCCGAGCGTCAGTCGGCGCACCGCGCGCACGAGGCGGGTGCGGAAGTCGTCGTAGACGTCGCGGTGGACGATGACGCGCTCGGTGTGGATGCACATCTGGCCGGTGTTGGCGAAGGCGGCGGCCAGGCAGCCGGCGACGGCCTTGTCGAGGTCGGCGTCCGCGCGCACGATCAGCGGGTTCTTGCCGCCGAGCTCGAGGCTCGCGCCGATCAGCCGCTCCCCGGCCTGCGCCGCGACGACGCGTCCGGTGCGGGTGGAGCCGGTGAAGCAGACGTAGTCGACGTGGTCGATGAGGGCGCCGCCGACGGTCGGGCCGTCGCCGACGACGACGCGCCACAGGTCGGTGGGCAGGCCGGCCTCGGCCATCAGCTCGCGCGCCCACAGCAGCGTCAGGGCGGTCTGGTCGTCGCCCTTGCTGACCACCGCGTTGCCGGCCATGAGCGCGGGGAGCGCGTCGCCGACGCCGAGGTAGAGCGGGTAGTTCCACGGCGAGATGATCCCGACGACGCCCTTGGGCACCCGCACCTCGCGCACCCGGGAGAGCCCCGGGACGGCGCCGCGCACGCGATGCTCCTTGAGGTACGCGCCGGCGTGGCGGGCGTAGTGCCGCGCGAGGTTGCCGACCTGGAGGATCTCCTGCCAGGCCGAGAACCGCGACTTGCCCATCTCCCACTGGATCAGGTCGAGCACCTGCTCCTGCCGCTCGACGAGGAGGTCGTGGAAGCGCAGGACGATCTCGCCGCGCTCGGCCAGCGGCAGCGCCGCCCAGGCGCGCTGGGCCGCCCGCGCCCCGGCGACGGCGTCGGCCACGGCGGCGGGGGAGGAGGTCGGCACCTCCGCGGTGACGCGGCGGTCGTAGGGGGCCAGCGGCGCGACGACGGCGGTGGAGCCGTCCTCGCGGGCGACCCACCGCGTCCAGCGCTCGAGGAGGGCGTCGGTGACCCAGGCTGGGCGCACGCTCGGCAGGTCGTCGTGGGCGAGGTCGGGACGGGACTCGGTGACGGTCACGGGTGCTCCTCGGAGGCGGGACGGGGCTGGGGTCTGGCTGAGAACGCACTCGGGGCCGCCCGGTGGGACGGCCCCGAGAGGGGTGCTGCTGGGTGCTGCGGGTGGTGCTGGGGCGCTGCGGGGTGGAGTCGAGCGTCAGATGCCCAGACCGCGGCCGATGATCTCCTTCTGGATCTCGGTCGTGCCGCCGTAGATGGTCTGGATGCGGCTGTCGATGAACGCCTTGGCGATGGGGTACTCGAGCATGTAGCCGTAGCCGCCGTGCAGCTGGACGCCGCGGTCGACGAGCTTGGTCTGCAGCTCGGTGGTCCACCACTTGGCCATCGAGGCCAGCGAGGTGTCGGCCTCGCCGGCGTTGAGCTTGAGGATGCAGTCGTTGATGAAGGTGCGGGCGATGTAGACCTCGGTGGCCATCTCCGCGAGCAGGAACCGGTTGTGCTGGAACTTGCCGATCGGCTTGCCGAACGCCTCGCGCTGCTTGGCGTAGTCCAGGCACAGGTTGAGGATGTGCTCGCAGGCCGCGACCGCGATGACGCCGATGGAGATGCGCTCCTGGGGCAGGTTCTGCATCAGGTAGATGAAGCCCGAGCCCTCGTCGCCGAGGAGGTTCTCCTTGGGCACGATGACGTTGTCGAAGAACAGCTCGCCGGTGTCCTGGGCCTTCATGCCGACCTTGTCGAGGTTGCGGCCGCGCTCGAAGCCCTCCATGCCGCGCTCGACCACGAGGAGGCTGAAGCCCATGTGGCCGGCGTCGGGGTCGGTGCGGGCGACGACGACCACGAGGTCGCTGAGGATGCCGTTGCTGATGAAGGTCTTCGAGCCGTTGAGGACGTAGTGGTCGCCCTTGTCGACGGCGCTGGTGCGGATGCCCTGGAGGTCCGAGCCGGCGCCCGGCTCGGTCATCGCGATCGCGGAGATGAGGTCGCCGGAGACCAGACCGGGCAGCCAACGCTGCTTCTGCTCCTCCGTGCCCAGCTCGCTGATGTAGGGGACGATGATGTCGGTGTGCAGCGGGAAGCCCAGGCCGCTCGCGCCCACCTTGGAGATCTCCTCGGTGACGACCGCGTTGTAGCGGAAGTCCTTGAGCCCGAGGCCGCCGTACTGCTCCTCGACGTCGAAGGCCAGCAGGCCGGTGGCGCCGGCCTTGCGCCAGACCTCGCGGTCGACGTGGCCGTCCTTCTCCCACTGGTCGTGGAAGGGGGCCACCTCCTTCTCCAGGAAGGTCCGCACCATCTGGCGGAAGTCCTCGTGCTCCTGCTCGTAGATGGACGTGGGGGTGGCCATGGTTACCTCCGGCTCGCTGCTGGCGGGGCCCCTCAGCCCTGCCGTGACACTGACAATGTAACTGTGACAGCGATGCTGTCATCGTTCAAGAGCGTCTCACGACCTCGCGCGAGCCGCGCCGTCCGGCCCCGACCACGGCGGTAGGTTGCCGCCCATGTCCGAGTCCGGCGAGGCGTCGCCGCAGCCCGTCCCCGCCGACGAGCTGCTCACCGTCGACGAGCTCTCCGCCGCCGTCGGCCTCACCGTGCGCACCACGCGCTACTACGCCTCGCTCGGCCTGCTCCCGCCGCCCGAGCGCCGCGGCCGGCTCGCCTACTACGGCCCGCTGCACCGCGCCCGCCTCGAGCTGGTCCGGGCGCTGCAGGACCACGGGTTCACGCTGCAGGCCATCGAGCGGTTCCTCGCCTCGGTGCCCGAGGACGCCGGCGTCGAGGACCTCGCCCTGCAGCGGGCCATGCTCACCTCCTGGGTCGGCGGCCCCGTCGAGCGCCTCGACCGCGCCGCCCTCGACGCCCGCGCCGGACGTCCGCTCTCCGGCGAGGAGCTCGCGCTGCTCGTGCGCATGGGCGTCGTCGACCGTGACGGCGACGCCTACCTCCCGCTGCCTAGCCTGGCCGTCGGCGTCGGGATGCTCGACCTCGGCGTCCCGCACGAGGCCGCCGGCGCCGCCGCCGACGCGATCCGCCGTCACATGGAGTCGCTCGTCGAGGAGCTCACCGCCCTCATGCGCACCGGCATCCTGGCCGACTACCGGGCCCAGCACTCGCCCGAGGAGGCCGCCCGCCTCGAGCGCTCCCTCCCGCGGCTGCGTCAGCTGACGCTCGAGGCCGTCGTCGCCGGATTCCAGCGCGCCGCCAACGCCGTCATCACCCGGTCGCTGCTGCGGGACGATCCGCGGGCGCGGTAGCGGGGTGGGGGGTTTGTAAGCTTCAGCGGCCAACCGCTGAGACCCTCGGTGGGCGTTCGAAGGTTCGAACGCCCACCGAAAGGTCTGGCGGTCGGCCGCTGAAGCTTTCGTCGGTCTCAGATCCCTGATCGACCGATCAGGAGACCCACTCCTTGACCTTCGCGATGTCACCGGCGGGGTCGGCGGAGGCGGGGGAGACCGAGAGGTGGGTGACGCCGGCCTCGGCGAAGGCGGCGATCCGCTCCTTGACGTAGGACTCCGGCCCGACGAGGTTGCCGGCCTCGAGCCACTCGGTGGGGACGATCGCCTCGGCCTCCTTCTTCTTGCCCGAGAGGTAGAGGTCCTGGATCTCCTTGGCCTCGGCCTCGTAGCCGTACTGGCAGGCCAGGTCGTTGTAGAAGTTCTTGCCCCGCGCGCCCATGCCGCCGACGTAGAGCGCGTACATCGGACGCATGAGGTCGAGCATGCCCTTGACGTCCTCGCCGATGGCGAGCATGCCGCCGGCGTTGATCGAGAGCGGCGCGAGCTCGGGCGAGCGCTTGGCCAGGCCCTTGGCCACCTGCTCGCCCCAGACCTCCTTGGCCTTGCCGGGGTGGAAGAGGAAGGGCAGCCAGCCGTCGGCGATCTCGGCGGTCATGCTGACGTTCTTGTCGCCCAGGGCGGCGACCCACAGCGGCAGGTCGGCGCGCTCGGGCTTGTTGAGCAGCTTCAGCGGCTTGCCGAGTCCGGTGCCCTGGTCGGCGGGGAGGGGCAGCTTGTAGATGCCGTCGGAGGTCAGCGGCTCGCCGCGCAGGCCCTGGCGCAGGAGGCCGATGATCTCGCGGGTGCGGCCGAGGGGGCGGTCGTAGGGGAGGCCGTGGAAGCCCTCGATGACCTGCGGGCCCGACGCGCCGAGGCCGAGGATCGCGCGGCCGCCGGAGACGTTGTCGAGGCCGGCGGCGGTCTGCAGCAGCGCTCCGGGGGTGCGGGAGTAGATGTTGAGGATGCCGGCGCCGATCTCGACCGTCTCGGTCTTGGCGGCGAGGTAGCCCATGAGGGTCGGGGCGTCGAAGCCGTACGGCTCGGCGACCCAGATGACGTCCAGGCCCGCCTTCTCGAGCGCGACCACCTGGTCGGCGGACTCGCGCGGGTTGCCGGCGTAGACGAGGGGCATCGTGAGCTTCATCGGATCCTCTGCTGGGTAGGAGCGGGGTGCGGACGGGCGTCTCGAATCGTGACAGTAGCACTGTCAAGGTTGCGGTGACTGCCATGATCTCGTCTGTGACTGAGACGACTGCGCCCCCCGTGATCACGACGCCCGCGGGCACCGAGATCCCCGTCCCGAACGCCCCCTTCACCATCGCCGTCATCGGCGGCACCGGCCCGCAGGGCAAGGGCCTGGGCTACCGCTTCGCCCGGGGCGGCCACACGGTCGTCTTCGGCAGCCGCGCGGCCGAGAAGGGCGAGGCCGTCGCCGCCGAGGTCGCGGAGCGGCTCGCCGGGGTCGAGGGGGCCGGGGCCGTCAGCGGCGCCGCCAACGCCGACGCCGCCGCGCAGGCCGACGTCGTCCTGCTCGCGGTCCCGTGGGACGGCCACGACGAGCTGGTCGCCTCGCTCCCGCTGGCCGGCAAGGTCGTCATCTCGTGCGTGAACCCGCTCGGCTTCGACAAGCGCGGCGCCTACGGCCTGGTCGTCGACGGCGGGGAGGGCTCGGCCGCCGAGACCGCTCAGCGGCTGGCG
The DNA here is from genome assembly GCF_055282735.1 of Nocardioides sp. B129/18. Lineage (NCBI taxonomy): Bacteria > Bacillati > Actinomycetota > Actinomycetes > Propionibacteriales > Nocardioidaceae > Nocardioides > Nocardioides sp. B129/18. Next base: position 106,328 of record NZ_JBUZJI010000009.1, read on the forward strand.
CCCGAGGCCGCCGTGGTCGGCGCCTTCCACAACGTCTCGGCCGTCACCCTCTGGGAGCAGGACGGCCTCCTCGACGAGGACGTCCTCGTCGTCGGCGACACCGTCGCCGCCAAGGGCGTGGCCATCGCGCTCGTCAACGTCGTCAACGGCCGCGACGGCATCGACGCCGGCAAGCTGCGCCTGGCCCGCCAGCTGGAGCCCTGGACGGCCGTGCTGATCTCGATCAACCGCAAGTACAAGATCCACTCCAGCATCAAGGTCACCGGCTTCGACCACTGACCTCAGCCGCTGAACCTCGATCCCTGAGGAGCGACGACGCCGCGCCGCCCGAACCCCGTGGCGACGCGGCGTCGTCGCGTGATGGGATCGCGGGCATGAGCGTCCCGCCGCTGCCGCTGCTCTCCCTGGTCGTGCGCTGCGGCGACCTCGAGCTGCGCGGCATCACCGACGACCTCCTCGGCCCGCTGGCCGACCTCGCGCTCGCCGGTGTCCACGACCCGGCGACGATGCCGTTCCTGGTGCCCTGGACCGACGCCCCCGCCGCCACGCTCCCGCTGGCCTTCGCCCAGTTCCACTGGGGACGTCGGGCGGCGTTCCGGCCCGACGACTGGCACGCCGAGCTCGCGGTGCTGCACCGCGGCGTGCTGGTCGGCGTCCAGGGCGCCTCGGCCCGCGACTTTCGCCTGGCCCGCACCGCCGAGACCGGCTCCTGGCTCGGACGCGCCCACCAGGGGCAGGGCATCGGGACGCAGATGCGACGCGTCATGTGCACCCTCCTGTTCGACCACCTCGACGCCGAGGAGGTCACCTCGAGCGCGTTCGTCGACAACCTCGCCTCCCTCGAGGTCTCGCGTCGCCTGGGCTACCGCGAGAACGGGGAGGTGCGCGAGGTCCGGCGCGGCCAGGTGGCGGTGCGACGCGAGCTCGTGCTGCGTCCCGACGACCTGGTGCGGCCCGAGGCCCCGGTGGAGATCGAGGGCCTCGACGCCTTCCGTCGCTCCCTCGGCCTGGACTGACGCGGGCCCGCCGTCCGCAACCGAACCGGCGCTCGCGGCGTCCTCCTGGGGTGAGCCCCGCCCCGGACGACCAGCCCCCCGCTCCCGCGACGCCGCGTCGCGGCGTGCGTCCCCGCGCCTCGCGACGTCTCCTGGGACGAACGCCCCGCGCCCGGCGGGGTCGTCGGGTCCGGCTGCGGCCGCTGCGCACGATCGTGTCGGTGATCGCGGTGAGCCTCACCCTGCTCGGCATCGTCACCGCGGGCACCACGGCCGTGGTCTGGCACCACCTCGACCACAACATCGACACCCTCCCGGCGGTCACCGGCCCGCGTCCGGACAACCTGAAGGTCGCCGGCGGCGACCCCATCGACCTGCTCCTGATGGGCTCGGACTCCCGTGACTGCCCGGGCTGCGCGGTCGACAAGCTCACCGGCGAGGGGCAGCGCTCGGACACCACCGTGCTCCTGCACGTCTCGGCCGACCGCAGGCGCGCCTACGGCGTCAGCATTCCCCGCGACCTCCTCGTCGACCGCCCGGTCTGCCGCAGCACCAGCGGCGCCACCGTCCCCGGCGCGACGCAGGTGGAGTGGAACGGCGCCTTCGGCCTCGGCGGCGCGCCCTGCACCGTCACGCAGGTCGAGGCGATGACCGGCATCCGCATCGAGCACTACGCGGTCGTCGACTTCGGCGGCTTCAAGAAGATGGTCTCCGCGCTCGGCGGCGTCGAGGTGTGCCTGCCCCAGCGCGTCGACGACGCCCGGCGCGGCATCCACCTCGCCGCCGGCACCCGCCGGATGGGCCCGCAGGAGGCCGAGGACTACATCCGCGTCCGGCATGGCATCTCGCTCGGCACCGACACCGGCCGCGTCAAGCGGCAGCAGGCGTTCATGGCCGCGATGGTCGACCAGGTGCTCTCGGCCGGCACGCTCGCGCATCCCCGCCGCCTCTACCGCTTCCTGGACGCCGTGACCTCCTCCATCGGCCTGGACCCCGATCTGCAGGGCCTCTCCAGCGTCGTCTCCCTGGCCGAGCAGCTGCGCCCCATCGGCTCCGGCGGGGTGCGGTTCCTGACGATGCCCTCCCACGAGGACCCCGAGAACTACGGCCGCATCGTCGCCACCGAGCCCGACGCCGACCGGCTCTGGAGCCTGCTGCGCCACGACCGCACGCTGCCCGCCCGCCTCTCGGCGGGATCGATCAGCGCGGCCGCGGTGCCGGGCAGCGGACGCCGCGACCGCGGCCCGGGAGCGGCGACCAAGGCGGACCTCGCCGCCGCCGGGCTCTGCGGCTGACCGCTAGCGCCCCAGCCCCTCGACGACCTCCACGCCCGGCAGCTCGGCGACGGCCTCGCCCGGCAGCAGCAGCTTCGAGCGGCGCAGCCCCGAGCCGACGAGCGCCACCGGCATCGCGAGCACCCGCGGGTCGACGAGGAGCCGCCAGTCGGCGGGCAGGCCCACCGGCGTGATGCCGCCGTGCTCCATGCCCGACACGCTCACCGCCTGGTCCATCGGCAGGAACGACGCCTTGCGGACGTCGAGCAGCCGGCGCACGACGCCGTTGACGTCGACGCGGGTGTCCGAGCGCACCAGGCACGCGGCGACCCGCTCGTCGCCGGCCCGCTGACCGCCGACGACGACGCAGTTCGCGCCGGTGTCCAGCGGCAGGTCGTGCACCTGGGCCATCACCGCGGTGTCGGCGTGGGCCGGATCGATCGCGACGACCGCGGCGTCGACGGCGCGCGGCCACGTGCGCAGGGCCTGCGCCACCGGGGCGGCCAGCAGGTCGAGGTGCTCGAGAGCGGGCAGCCAGTCCAGCGTGCCGAGGCGGGGGAGCGTCATGGCCCCATCCTGCCGATGTGTCGCCCGTCGTTCACCCGGACGTCCCCCGGGGGCCCCTCGGAGGAGCCGTCGCGGACGTCCGCGTCCGTCACGCTGCCCGCGTGTCGGTCCAGCCCGTCGAGCCCCTCCGGTCGTCCTCCGTCCCCGTGAGCCCCGCCGTGGTCCGCTCGGACGTCCTCGGAGTCTCCGGGCTCCGCTCGGCGCCGACGCCGCCCGCGGCCGTCATCGCGCACCGGGGGGCCAGCGGCCACCGGCCCGAGCACACGCTCGAGGCCTTCCGCACCGCGCTGGTCATGGGCGCCGACGCGATCGAGCTCGACCTCGTCAGCACCCGCGACGGCGCCCTGGTGGTGCGCCACGAGAGCGATCTGCGCAAGACCACCGACATCGCCGAGCACCCCGACCTCGCGGGCCGCTGGCGCGTCGAGCAGCTGACCCTCGCCGAGGTGCGGCGTCTGCGGGCCCGCGAGCGGCGTCCGCACCTGCGGCCCGGCTCGGCGGCCCTCGACGACCGGTTCGGCGTCCCGACCCTCTCCGACGTGCTCGCCCTGGTGGCCGAGCACGGGCGGACCGGTCGCACCGGCGTGCTGCTGGAGATCAAGGAGCCGGCCCGCTCGGCCCGACGCGGCCTGCCGCTGGACGACCTCCTCGTCGCCGAGCTGGCCGCCCACGGCATCGACCACGCCCGCTCCGGTGTCAGCGTGATGGCCTTCGACCCCGTCTTCCTCCGGCGGCTGGCGCCGCGGGTGGCCCTGCCGCTGGTGCAGCTGGTCGACAAGGGCGACCCCTTCGAGCTCACCACGTCCGAGGGGCTCCTCGAGGTCCACCGCTACGCGTCCGGCCTCGGCGTGCACCACCGGCTGCTCGCCGACGAGGCTCTCGCCCAGCGTGCCCACGACCGGTGGCTGAGCCTGCGTGCCTGGACGTTGCGCGCCGAGAACGCCTACCTGCCCAAGCCGTTCCGCCGCCGCGTGCACGCCGAGCGGAACCCGCTGGGCCACGGCGACCTCGCCGGCTACGCCCAGCACCTCGCGGCGCTGGGCGTCGACGGCCTGATCACCGACCACCCGGACCTGGTGCTGGCGGGCCTGCGCGCCGCACGCTCCTGAGCGCGCTCGCCGTCAGACCGGCGGCACCGGCCGCGATCCACGGCACCGGCAGCAGCCAGCGCAGGTCGCGGGTGTCGACGACGCCGAGCGCCAGGCCGAAGGCGATGAGGCTGATCAGCACGAACGCGGTGCCCATCACCAGGTGGGAGACGTTCACGGGGTGGCGGCGCGGTGCCCCGACGTCCTGCACCGGCTCCTGCACCGGCTCGTGCGCGGTCTCGAGGACGGCGGTGTGCTCGTCGTGGACGTCGGTTCCGGCGACGGGGCTGCTCTCGGGCTGCTGGGTGCTCACGGCTGGACCTCCGGGGTGACCTGACGGACGGTGATCTCGCCGACGCCGACCTGCAGGTCGAGTCGGAGGGTGGTGACGCCGGGCCGGGTGGCCACGGCGTCCTCGGCGGCGGAGCGCGTGATCGAGGGGTTGAACCCCGAGGAGGCGCGGCCCAGGACGGTGATGTCGCCGAGGGCCTCGACCTCGGCGCGGGCGTCCACGGCGACGCCCGGCGGCACGATCACCTCGATGCTGCCCACCGACTGGTGCAGGGAGATCTCCCGGCCGTCGAGCCGGCTCAGCTCCGCGGCGGGCAGCGCGGTGAGGTCGAGGGTGTAGTCGGCGGCGTCGCGGTCGACGTCGAGCGGCACCGCCGCGGCGGTGGTCGGACGACGGTCGACCTTCTCGAGGTCGAGGTTGCTCGCGACGCCGGTGACGAGCATGACCGGCACGATCGCCAGGCCGAGCAGGATCAGGCCGCCCGCTCGGCCGAAGAAGGCGCCGACGAGGAGCATGACGCCGATCAGCCCGATCGCGGTGGCGGGGTAGAGCGGGGAGGCGACGTCGGCCCCGGCGACGTCGACGACCCCGAGGACGCCCAGGCCGAGGGCCACCAGGGCGAGGGTGAAGCCGAAGAGCAGCGGGCCGGTGCGGCGCGGGTCGCGACGCACGGGCGGCGGAGGCGGAGGGGTCCAGCCCGGCGCCGGGGCCGCCGGCGGTGCCGGAGGCGCGGACGACCCGGACGACCCGGCGGACCCGTCCGGGCCGGCGGCGGTCCAGGTGGGGGGAGGCGTCCAGCCGGCGCCCGGCACCGGGGGAGCCGGGGGAGTCGGGGCACCGCCCGCGTCACGGGCGTCGCGGCGCTCCTTGAGCACCAGCACGACGCCGACGACGGCGGCCACCACGACGATCGGCCAGAGCAGGCCCGGCCCGGTGGCGGCGTCCCCGATCAGCGCGAGGGCCGCGATGCCGCCGACGATCGCCAGGCCGATGGCCCGGGAGCGGTCGTCGAGACGGACGGCGGCCTCGCGGCCGTCGTCGCCGGGCAGCAGCAGCCAGGCGCCGCCGTAGAGCAGCAGGCCGGAGCCGCCGAAGAAGACGAGCACGACGAAGGCGACGCGGACCAGCAGCGGGTCGACGTCGAGGTGACGGGCGATGCCGCCGGCGACGCCGGCCACCTTGCGGTGGGTGGAGCTGCGGCGCAGGCGCCCGAGGTCGCGCAGCTCCTCGGAGGTCACGCGCGGGCCGGTGGGACCGGTGGGACCTGCGGGACCGGGATCGGTGGCGGTGCCGCCTCCGGCCGCGGACGGGCCGGGAGGCGGTGGGGGCGTGGGGTGCGGCGTGGGGTTCTGGGTCATGGCTCGAGCCTCGTCGCGACGGCCGTCGGCGACCATCGGTGAGGCCCATGATCCTGCCCCGGACCGGCCCCGGGGACCATCCCCGAGATCGGGTCGCCCGATCTCGGGGTCGTCTCGGGGTCCTTCCTCATGGTCGGGCGCCGCTCGGGGGTGGGACGATCGTCGCGATGACCTCCGCCCCCGCCCCGACCTCGCCGCCCGCCGTGGGCCCGGCGTGGGTCCCGCGCACCGCCCACCGCGAGCTCGGGGACGGCTGGCTGGGCGGGGTCGCCGCCGGCATCGCCGCGCACACCGGCCTGCCGCTGCTCGCCGTGCGGGCCGCCTTCGTGGCGACCACCGCGCTCGGCGGCCTCGGCGTCGCGCTCTACGCCTGCTGGTGGGTGCTGCTGCCGGTCGCGCCGACGCCCGAGGAGGCCCCGGGCCTGGAGAGCGCGCGTCGCGGCGGCCGCCGTCCGCTCGCCCCCACCCGCCTGGCCGACGCCGGTCCGGCGCTGGCCCTGGTCTCCCTCGGCGTCGGCACGCTGCTCGTCCTCCAGGGGCTGGTCGGCCGGGCCACGGTGTTCTGGCCGCTGGCGCTCGGCGCCGTCGGCGTCGCGCTGGTGTGGCGGCAGGCCGACGAGGCGCAGCGCGAGCGCTGGAGCTCCACGACCGCCCGGATGCGTCCCGGACGCCTGATCCTGGGCAGCGGCGGCCCCCGGGCGGCGGCGCGCGTCGTCGCCGGTCTCGGGCTCGTGTCCGCGGCCCTGCTGATCCTGGCGGTCAGCAGCGGGTTCGGCGCCGCCAGCGCCCCGGCCCTGGCCGTCCTCCTGACCATCGCAGGCCTCGCCGTCGTGCTCGGCCCGTGGCTCTACCGCCTGGCCACCGACCTCGGCGCCGAGCGGGAGGAGCGCGTGCGCACGCAGGAGCGCGCCGACGTCGCGGCTCACCTCCACGACTCCGTGCTCCAGACCCTCGCGCTGATCCAGCGCAACGCCGCCGACGCCGGCACCGTCGTGCGGCTGGCCCGCTCCCAGGAGCGCGAGCTGCGCTCCTGGCTCTACGCCGGCGAGGTCGCCGACGACACCACCCTGGCCCGCGCGCTGCGGCAGGCCGCCGCCCAGGTCGAGGACGCCCACGGCGTCGAGGTCGTCGTCGTCACCGTCGGCGACGTCGACCTCTCCGAGGCCCTGCGCCCCCTGGTCGCGGCCACCCGCGAGGCGGTCACCAACGCCGCCAAGCACGCCGGCGTCGCCCGCATCGACGTCTACGCCGAGACCGGTGCGGCAGCCGTCGAGGTCTTCGTCCGCGACCGCGGCCGCGGCTTCGACCCCGAGGCCGTCCCCGTCGACCGGCTCGGGCTGCGCTCGAGCATCGTCGAGCGGATGGAGCGTCACGGCGGCACCGCCGTCGTGCGCACCGGCCCCGACGAGGGCACCGAGGTCCGCCTGCGACTCCCGCGGGTCGACGCGTCCGAGGAGGAGCGATGAGCCAGCCGGTGCGCGTGGTGGTC
>NZ_JBUZJI010000009.1:113400-144400 GCF_055282735.1 Nocardioides sp. B129/18
CCACGCCATGATCCGCGCGGGGGTGCGCGCCGAGCTGGCCGCGTCCGGCGCCGGCGTGGTCGAGGTCGTGGGGGAGGCCCCCGACGTCGACGCCGCCGTGGCCGTCATCGGCGAGACCCGACCCGACGTCGTCCTGCTCGACGTGCACCTGCCCGGGGGCGGGGGCGTCGAGGTGATGCGTCGCTGCGCGCCCACCGGGGACGCCCCGCGGTTCCTGGCCCTCTCGGTCTCCGACGCCGCCGACGACGTCATCGGCACCGTGCGGGGCGGGGCGCGCGGGTACGTCACCAAGACCATCACCGGCGTTGAGCTGGTGGCCGCGATCGGCCGCGTCGCCGAGGGCGACGCCGTCTTCAGCCCGCGGCTGGCGGGGTTCGTGCTGGACGCCTTCGCCGGCGCCCCCGACGCTCCGGCCCTCGCCGAGGTCGACGAGGACCTCGACCGGCTCACGGAGCGGGAGCGGGAGGTGATGCGGCTGATCGCGCGCGGCTACGCCTACAAGGAGGTCGCCCGCGAGCTGTTCATCTCGGTGAAGACCGTCGAGACCCACATGTCCAGCGTGCTGCGCAAGCTGCAGCTCTCCTCGCGCCACGAGCTGACCCGCTGGGCCAGCGATCGTCGCCTGCTCTGAGCCTGCTCCGAGCGGTCTGCGACACTGACGCCGTGCAGACCGTTCGCCTCATCCTGCTGTTCGTCCACCTCCTCGGCTTCGCCGCGCTCTTCGGCGGCCTGCTGTCCCAGGCCAAGGAGCCGGTCAAGCGGGTCAACGCCGCCATGCGCGACGGAGCCGGCACCGCGTTCGTCGCGGGCCTGGCCCTGGTCGGCGTGCTCTCCGCGGGCGACCAGGAGCCGAACAACACCAAGATCGCCGTCAAGCTGCTCATCGGCCTGGTCGTGCTCGGCCTGGTCATGGCCAACGTGCGCAAGGAGCAGATCAGCCAGCGTCTGTGGCTGATCATCCTGGGGCTCACCACCGCCAACGTCGCCGTCGCCGTCTTCTGGTCCTCCGCGCACCACTGGAGGTGACGCCGGTCCCGGTCGTCCCCAGGCCGGCAGGCGCGCCGCGCCCGACGTCGGCGCGGCGCCGTAGGCTGGCCCCAGGATGACCGAGACGCTGCTGCCTGCCACCGACCACCCGCTCCTCGAGGGCCTCAACGACCCCCAGCGGGCCGCCGTCGTCCACGCCGGCGCGCCGCTGCTGGTCGTCGCCGGTGCCGGCTCGGGCAAGACCCGCGTCCTCACCCGGCGCATCGCCTGGCTGATCTCCGAGCGCAAGGCGCACCCGGGCTCGATCCTCGCCATCACCTTCACCAACAAGGCCGCGGCGGAGATGAAGGAGCGCGTCGAGGACCTCGTCGGCAAGCGGGCCCGCATCATGTGGGTCTCCACCTTCCACTCCTCCTGCGTGCGCATCCTGCGCAAGGAGATCGACCGGCTGGGCTTCAAGTCCGGCTTCACGATCTACGACGCCCAGGACCAGAAGCGGCTGATGCAGCTGGTCTGCACCGACCTCGACCTCGATCCCCGCCGCTACCAGCCCAGCGCCCTGCTGCACTGGATCTCGAACCACAAGAACGAGCTGCGCGACCCCGAGGAGGTCACCCGCGAGGCGCGCAACCAGCTCGAGGAGACCTACGCCGCGGCCTACACGCTCTACCAGCGGCGCCTGCGCGAGGCCAACGCGCTCGACTTCGACGACCTCATCATGACCACCGTGCACCTCCTGCAGGCCTTCCCCGAGGTGCGCGAGACCTACCGGCGGCGGTTCCGGCACGTGCTGGTCGACGAGTACCAGGACACCAACCACGCGCAGTACGCGCTGATCCACCAGCTCTGCGCCGACGACCCCGAGGACGTCGACCCCTCCGCGGAGCGCGTCGAGCCCGCCGAGCTGATGGTCGTCGGCGACGCCGACCAGTCCATCTACGCCTTCCGCGGCGCGAACATCCGCAACATCCTCGACTTCGAGCAGGACTTCCCGAACGCCACCTCGATCCTGCTGGAGCAGAACTACCGCTCCACCCAGACCATCCTCACCGCCGCCAACGCCGTCATCGGCCACAACAAGGGCCGCAAGCCCAAGCGGCTGTGGTCCGACGCCGGCGACGGCGAGCGCATCGTCGGCTACGTCGCCGACGACGAGCGCGACGAGGCCCGGTTCGTCTCCCAGGAGATCGACCGTCTCGTCGACGACGGCGCCCGGGCCGGCGACGTCGCGGTCTTCTACCGCACCAACGCCCAGTCGCGGGTCTTCGAGGAGGTCTTCATCCGCACCGGCCAGCCCTACAAGGTCGTCGGCGGCGTGCGCTTCTACGAGCGCAAGGAGGTCCGCGACGCCCTGGCCTACCTGCGGATGCTCGCCAACCCCGACGACCAGGTCTCGCTGCGCCGCATCCTCAACACCCCCAAGCGCGGCATCGGCGACCGCGCCGTCGAGTGCGTCAACGCCCTCGCCGAGCGTGACCGCACCACGTTCTGGGAGGCGCTGCGTCGCGCCGACCAGGCCCCGGGCCTGGCCACCCGCTCGCTCACCAACATCCGCCAGTTCGTCGCGATGACCGAGGAGCTGCAGTCGATGGTCGAGGGCGGCGAGCGGCCCGACGTCGTCCTCGAGACCGTGCTCGAGCGCTCGGGCTACCTCGCCTCGCTCGAGGACTCCGACGACCCCCAGGACGCCACCCGCCTGGAGAACCTCGCCGAGCTCGTGGCCGTGGCCCGGGAGTTCGCCGAGGACCCCGTCCCCGGCCCGTCCGCCGATCCCGACGACGTCGAGGCCGGTCTGGTCACCCCCGGTCTGGACGACTTCCTCGAGCGCGTCGCGCTCGTCGCCGACTCCGACCAGATCCCCGACGACCCCGATGACCCCGACGACTCCGGCGTCGTCACGCTGATGACGCTCCACACCGCCAAGGGCCTGGAGTTCCCGGTCGTCTTCCTCACCGGCCTCGAGGACGGCGTCTTCCCGCACAGCCGCGCCCTGGGCGACCAGCCCGAGCTCGAGGAGGAGCGGCGGCTGGCCTACGTCGGCCTCACCCGCGCCCGCGAGCGGCTCTACATCAGCCGTGCGATCGTCCGCTCGGCCTGGGGCGCGCCGTCCCACAACCCGGCCTCGCGCTTCCTCGACGAGCTCCCCCTCGACCTCGTCGACTGGCGGCGCACCGAGGCCGCGCAGACCCGCTGGAGCCGCCCCGACCTCAGCGACTCCTGGGGCGGCTCCGCCGGCCCGGCGGTGGGCTCGGGCAACGCCGGCTTCGGCGGCGCCGCCACCTCGGCCGGTCGCCGCAACTTCTCCGCTGCCGCGGCGCGCGCCGACGCCGCCGCCAAGGCCAAGCGTCCGGCCAAGGAGATCCCCTCGCTGGAGCCGGGCGATCGCGTCCTCCACGACTCCTTCGGCATGGGGACGGTCGTGTCCCTCGAGGGCGTGGCCGAGAAGACCGTGGCCTCCATCGACTTCGGCTCCGAGGGCGTCAAGCGGCTCCTGCTGCGCTACGCGCCGGTCGAGAGGCTGTAGCGCGGAGGGCCCGCGAGGGGCCCCTCGCGGGAGGTCAGGCGGCCTGGCTGCGGCGCAGGTGGGTCAGGGCGTGATGCCGTGCGCGACGAGCGCCGCGAACGGGTCGACCGGGTCGCCGCCGCCGGGTCGCACCTCGAGGTGCAGGTGCGGGCCGGTGACGTGACCGGTGGAGCCGACGGTGCCGATCTGCTGGCCGGGGGAGACCTTGTCGCCGGGCGAGACCAGGAAGTTGGTCTGGTGGCAGAACCACAGCTCGGTGCCGTCGGCGAGGGTGATGACGGTCTTGTTGCCGTAGGGGCCGTCCATGCCCGCCGAGGTGACGGTGCCGGCGGCGACGGCGTAGATGGGGGTGCCCGGAGGCGCGGCGAAGTCCAGACCGGTGTGGTAGTTGGCCCACAGGCCGTACTCGCCGAAGCGGGCGGTGAGGCGGTAGGCGCCGCGCTGCACCGGGAGGGTCCACTGGTTGGCCTTGAGGTCCTTCGCGCGGGCCTCGGCCTGCTGGGCCACGCTCGCGAGGCGCTGGTTGCGGTCGGCGACGTCGCCGGCCAGCGCCTCGGCGCCGGCGCGCAGGTCGGAGTCCGACGCGCGGCTCACGACGGCGCGATCGCGCACCGAGCCGACGCCGCTGGTGCCGCCGAGGGCGCCGATCTGGCCGATCGCGGCCGAGCCGTCGACCAGGTCGGTCCGAGCGGTGGTGACGGTGCCCGTGACCGCGATGCCCAGGACGACCGCGCCGACGGCGAGCGGCAGCGAGGGCAGGCGCCGGACGAACGGGTTGGCGGTGGTCTGCCGGGTGGCGGCGCGACGGCGCCCGCCGACGACGGTGACCGGCATGGCGGGCGCCTGAGGCGCCAGCGGGAGCACCTCGGTGACGTCGGTGCTGAAGGAGGTGGAGTGGTCGACCGGGGCGAGGTCGGCGAGGACCCGCTCGATGCGCGCGGTGTCGATGTCGTCGGCCCGGTCGGCCCGGTCGAGCTCGGGGGCCGGCGCGGTGACGGTCGTGCGGGCCACGGTGGGCGCGGTGGCGGCGGGACGTGCCTCGCGGCGATCCGGAGCGGTCATCGGCACGTCGGGGACGACGACCGAGCGCCGCGACGGCGTGGCGAAGACGAGCGTGGGGTCGACCGGCGCGGCGGCGCGCGGCGAGCGCGGGGCCAGCGAGGCCGAGGCAGTGGGCTCGGAGCGGGGGGTGAGCCGCGGCCGGGCGGGAGCGGCGGGCGTCGAGGGGGCCGCGGCAGGGGCCTCGGCGGCGGGGCGGGCGGCACGGCGTCCGACGTACGGCGTCACCGGGATGGGCTCGACCCAGTCGGGCGTGGTGGCGCGGGCACGGCGGCCGGCCGGACGGGTGGGGCTCGGGGATGAGCCGTCAGAGGGGTCGCGACGAGACTCGACGTCGTCCGCTCTGTGGTTCCCCATGAACACGTACTCCGATGCTGGTCGCTGGCGTCCGTCGCGCTCGCGCAGGAGCGGGGATGACGGCCCGGGCGGACCAGACTGTAGCCGAGCGGTGACGCGGGATGAAACCGAACCGCACAACGGGACGTCCGGCGACGGCGTCCCGGGGCGGTCGGCACGGGGTCCGACGGCGGGGTTCCCCCGTGACGCATGAGGTACGTCACGTAGGCCCGTCCGGGGCTCGTCGCGGGGGCGGGGGAGGACTAGGGTGCCCGGGGCGCCGCGACGGTCCGATGAGGTCCGCGCGCGCACCCCCGCCCACACAACTGCATCGATACATAGAGACTGGTGGATCAGTGGACCTGATGGAGTACCAGGCGAAGGAGCTCTTCGCCAAGCACGGTGTCGCCACGACCCTCGGCGTGGTCGTCACGACCGCCGACGAGGCCAAGGCCGCCGCGGAGCAGCTCGGTGGCGTGACCGTCATCAAGGCGCAGGTCAAGGCCGGCGGCCGCGGCAAGGCCGGTGGCGTCAAGATCGCCAAGACCGCCGACGACGCCTTCGAGCACGCCTCGAACATCCTCGGCATGGAGATCAAGGGCCTCACCGTCAACCGCGTCCTGGTCACCCCCGCGACCCCGCCGGAGGAGGAGTACTACTTCTCCTTCCTGCTCGACCGCGCGAACCGCCAGTACCTGTGCATCGCCTCGGTCGAGGGCGGCGTGGAGATCGAGGAGGTCGCCAAGACCAACCCCGACGCCGTCAAGCAGATCGCGATCGACCCCGGCACCGGCGTCGACGAGGCCAAGGCCCGCGCGATCGCCACCGAGGCCAAGTTCCCCGAGCCCGTCTTCGAGCAGGCCGTCGCGATGATCCAGTCGCTCTACCAGGTCTTCGTCGAGGAGGACGCCACGCTCGTCGAGGTCAACCCGCTCGCGCGGCTGGCCGGCGACAAGCTCGAGGCGCTCGACGGCAAGGTCTCCCTCGACGAGAACGCCTCCGAGGTGCGTCACCCGCACCACGAGGAGTTCGAGATCCGCGAGGAGGCCGACCCTCTGGAGGCCAAGGCCAAGGACCTCGGCCTCAACTACGTCAAGCTCGACGGCCAGGTCGGCATCATCGGCAACGGCGCGGGCCTGGTCATGAGCACCCTCGACGTCGTCGCGTACGCCGGTGAGAACCACGGCGGCGTCAAGCCCGCCAACTTCCTGGACATCGGTGGCGGCGCCAACGCGCAGGTCATGGCCAACGGCCTCGACGTCATCCTCAACGACCCCCAGGTCAAGAGCGTGTTCGTCAACGTCTTCGGCGGCATCACCGCCTGCGACGAGGTCGCCAACGGCATCAAGGGTGCGCTCGAGCTCCTCGGCGACGCCGCCAGCAAGCCGCTCGTCGTCCGCCTCGACGGCAACAACGTCGACAAGGGCCGCGCGATCCTCGCCGAGCTCAACCACCCGCTGGTCACGGTCGTCGACACCATGGATGGTGCCGCCGACAAGGCCGCCGAGCTGGCGAACGCCTGATCGCCCGGACGCACGAGATAGAGAGTCGAGAAGCATGTCGATCTACCTGAACAAGGACTCCAAGATCATCGTCCAGGGCATCACCGGTGGGATGGGCTCCAAGCACACCACCCTGATGCTCGAGTCGGGCGCTGACATCGTGGGCGGCGTGAACGCCCGCAAGGCCGGCACCACCGTCCAGCTGGCCGGCAAGGAGCTGCCCGTCTTCGGCACCGTCAAGGAGGCCATGGAGGCCACCGGCGCGGACGTGTCGGTCCTCTTCGTCCCGCCGGCCTTCACCAAGGCCGCCGCGATCGAGGCCGTCGACGCCGGCATCGGCCTGATGGTCGTCATCACCGAGGGCGTCCCGGTGCAGGACACCGCCGAGGTCTGGAGCTACCTGCAGTCCGAGGCCAACCACGCGGGCACCCGCATGATCGGCCCGAACTGCCCCGGCATCATCACCCCGGGCGAGTCGCTGGCCGGCATCACGCCGCACACCATCGCGGGCAAGGGCCCCATCGGCCTGGTCTCCAAGTCGGGCACCCTGACCTACCAGATGATGTACGAGCTGCGTGACTTCGGCTTCACCACCGCCATCGGCATCGGCGGCGACCCGATCATCGGCACCACCCACATCGACGCCCTCGAGGCCTTCGAGAACGACCCGGAGACCAAGGCGATCGTGATGATCGGCGAGATCGGCGGCGACGCCGAGGAGCGGGCCGCGGCCTACATCAAGGAGCACGTCACCAAGCCGGTCGTCGGCTACGTGGCCGGCTTCACCGCGCCGGAGGGCAAGACCATGGGCCACGCCGGCGCCATCGTGTCCGGGTCCGCCGGCACCGCGCAGGCCAAGAAGGAGGCCCTCGAGGCCGTCGGCGTGAAGGTCGGCAAGACGCCGTCCGAGACCGCCGCCCTGATGCGGGAGATCATGCAGAGCCTCTGATTCGGCTCAGCGACGAGGGCCCCGGGAGCGATGCTCCCGGGGCCCTCGTGCGTCGTGCCGATGGTCAGCGCCGCGTCAGCGCTGGTCGACCTCGGCGAGCCGTCGCTCGATGGTCGTCGCCTGCTGCGCGAGCAGCCGGGCGGTCTGCCGGACGATCTCCGGGTCGCCGAGGCCGAGGGAGTCGGCGACGTCGACGAGCACCCACCGGCCGATCCGGTGGACCCGCGTGACGGTGCCGGCGCCGACGTCGCCATCGCCCCGCGCGACGCGGATCATGGCGGCGTCGTCCTCCACGCCGTCCATCCACGAGTCGTCGCACCCGAGCCGGAGCGGCTCCTTGAGGCCGCCCAGGCTGACCCGTGCTGCGACGTCGGAGTCGAACTCGACGACCGTCCGGGCGCGGACGCCCTCGGTCTGCTCGACCGTCGCGGTGCGCACACGCGAGAGACCGCCATCGCGGATCGCCAGCGCACCACATCCGTCGTTCGTGCCCTGCGCGAGGGCGTCGCCGACGGTCACGTCACCGCGGACGAACGCATCGCCGAAGGACACCTCGCCGGTGAGCCCGCTCGCGAGGTCGGCCTCGGTGAGCTCGGTGGCATCGGTGCTCTGATCTCCTGACGGCGTCGCGACGGGCGCCGAGGTGGCGGGGTCGACGGCCCGGTCACCGTCATCCGCAGGGATCACCTGGGGCCACGCGACGGCGGCGAGCGCGGCGACGGTCGCCAGCGCCATGCCGCCGCGGGCTGCGGAACGGCGACGACGCAGCCGGTCGCCGCGCTGCCGGATGTCGCGGGCGGACGGTCGGTCGAGGTCGTGGCCGGGGGAGCGGAGCGGGGCGAGCAGGTCGTCGAGGTCGAGCGGCTCAGGCATGGTGCGTCCCTTCGGGGGCGTGGTCGGCGAGGAGCTCGGCCAGGGCGGCGCGGCCGCGGCTGAGCCGGGCCTTGACGGTGCCGACCGGGGCGCCGACCTCGCGGGCGACGTCCTCGACCGACAGGTCGGCGAGGTGGAAGAGGATGAGCGCGCGACGCTGGTCCTCCCCGAGGCGGGCGAGCGCGGCCACGACGTCGAGCCGTACGCCGTCGGGCGCCCCCGCGGACGTCGCGGGCGCGAGGGCCCGGTCGGCCGGGCGTCGGCCCAGCCGCACCCGCCGCCACCGGCTCACCGCGAGCCGGTACGCCGTGGTGCGCACCCAGGCCTCCGGGTGCTGAGCCCGGTCCAGCACGCGGCGGTGCGCCCAGCCGCGGGCGAACGCCTCCTGCACGCACTCCTCGGCCTCGCTGCGGTCGCCGATCATGGCGTGCAGCTGACCCACCAGCCGTCGGTAGGAGGCGGCGTAGAAGTCGTCGAAGGCGACCTCGTCCATGTCCCTGTCCTCATCTGCTCCTCGACCGCGGGAGCGCGGTCGGGATGGATACGCCCGAGAGGACGGCCCGGTTGCATCCTCCCGCGCGATCGCGGGCAGGACCAGGATCAGGACGGGCTCAGGACGGGATCAGGACGGGATCAGGACGTCGGGAGGCGGTGCAGGCGCTCGAGGGCGCGCTGGGCGAGCGCGACGAAGGCGTCGGAGGAGATGTCGGCGTCGGAGGCCGCGATGAAGCCCACCTGGGCCACGCGGGCGCCGTCGCGCAGGATCGCCATGGAGTAGCGCACCTTGCGCGAGCTGGAGATCTCGCTGGTCACGCGCCAGGCGGTCAGCTCGGTGCTGCCCTGCGTGACCGAGGCGATGCGGCTGACGTCGGTGCCGAGGTCGCCCTTCGAGCAGCCGGCCAGCTTCGCGCGCACACCCGCGGTGAACCGGGCCGCGCTGCCGGGGGAGAGCACGCCGACGGTCTCGGTGAGCCCGAACTCCGCGGGGAGGTCGGCGTCGGGGATGAGGAAGGTGCGGGTCTGGGCGCGGGTGAACCGGGTGCCCGCGACGCTGCCGGTGAAGCGGGTCTCGTCGCAGCGGGTGGACGCGGCGTTCTGCTTGACGGCCGTGACGTCGCTGCCGACCCACGGGAACGACACGTCGCCGGCCGGCGGGAGGTCGAGCTCGGCGAGGAGGGCGGGATCGCTCGGGAGCGGCAGGGGCGCGATGGAGGCGGCCTTCGGGGTGCCCTGGCCGCAGGCGCCGGCCTGGGGGAGGTCGCAGAGCCCGGCGACGGCGCGACGCAGCAGCGTCAGGTGCGGGGCCAGCGAGGAGTCCGAGACCCCGCCGCGGGAGGCGACGGTGGCGGTGAGCAGCGTGCCGGTGCGGGCCAGGCCGACGACGAGGGTGCTGGCGGGGGAGCGCCAGGAGCGGAACCGGAACATCCGCGCCTCCTCGCCGATGCCCGTGACGTCGTAGGTGTCGATCAGCTGGACGCGGCGCTCGTCGCAGGCCGCGAACCAGCCCTCGGCCACCTCGTAGGCGCTGCGCAGCGCGGCCTGGGAGGTGGAGCCCTCGACGAGCTGGTAGGCCTGGCGCTCCCCGGCCCGGAACTCGCGCACGACCAGGTCGGAGCCGTCGGGGTCGGCGTAGCGGTCGCCCTGGCACGGGATGGCGCGGCCGTCGCCGCCGGCGTTGTCGTGGGTGCGCTCGACGTCCCACGCGCGACCACCGCCGAGTCCGGTGAGCGTGCGCAGGCTGGTGGCGCTCAGCAGCGCCCGGTCGGGCACCGAGGGCGCGACGTCCGGGGTGCGGGTGGTCGAGGAGACGGCCTCGCGCTCCAAGGTCGGGCGCACGCCGCGGGCGTCGGTGACCAGCGTGCCGGTGACGACCAGCGCGGCCACGGCGGCGACGACGCCGGCCGCGGCGTGGGTGCGTCGGCGGGCGGTGCCGGCGCGGCGGATGATCGTGTGTCGCGGCCACGGGACGGTGGTCTCGGTGGCGACGGCCAGCTGCTCGAGGTGCAGGCGCACGGAGGTCGACGGCGTCTCCCGGGCGAGGGAGAACTCGGCGGTGGCCGCCTGGAGGTCGCGCTCGGCGTCCTCGAGGGTGACGCCGACCTCGCGGGCGAGGTCGAGCATCGAGACGGCCGCCAGGTGGTTGAGCAGCAGCACCTTGCGGTGCTCCAGGGAGAGCGAGGCGAGCGCCTCGAGCGTGGCGCGGGAGTCGTCGTCGAGGTGCCGCTCGCGGTGCCAGGGCCGGGCGGCGTCGCGGCGCAGGGCGTGGGCCCAGGCGCGCGGACGCGCCCACGACTCGGGGTCCTCGAGGCGTCCGACCTTGGGCCAGTGGTGCCAGGCGGTCACGAAGGTGTCGCGGACGGCGCGCCGCGAGGCGGAGAGGTCGCCGGTGAGCGCGAAGGCCTGCAGCAGGAGGCGGTCGCGGGTGGTGCGGTAGAACGCGTCGAAGGCGGCGGCGTCGTCGGGATCCCTCATGGCGCGGCCACGGTACCCGCCGCGGCGGCCTCCCGGGGCCTCGGCGTGGCACCCCGGATGGATCGCGGGCCCGGGTGATGATGGCGGGACCATGACCTCGCTCCTCTCGCGCCCCGGCTCCGACCACGCGTGGACCGGGACCAGCGGACGCCGTCCGCTCACCGCCGCCGCGACCCTCGCGGGCGCCGGAGCGGCGCTCCTCGCGCTCGCGCTGTGCGGCAGCGTCGGGGTCATCGGCTGGTTCCTCAGCGACGCCGGCGCCCACGGCACGGCCGGCGACGGCCTGCGCGCGGGCGTGCTCGGCTGGCTGATCGGCCTCGGGTCGGGCGTGCGCGTCGAGGGCGTCGCGATCACCGCGATCCCGCTCGGGGCGACGCTGGTGAGCGTCCTGGCCGTGTGGCGCCTCGCGCTGCGCCTGGGCGAGTCGATCTCCGGGCACGGGCCGGACGCCGACGCCCTCGCCGACGGCGAGCGCGACTGGACCGTCCCCGCCGCCACCGGCCTGTTCGTGGCCGGCCACCTCGTCGTCGCGATGATCGCCGCGGTGATCGCCGGGGGCAGCGCCGACCTGAGCACGGGTCGGCTGCTGGTGCACGTCGTGCTGCTCGCCGGGCTCGTCGGCGGCGCCGCCATCAGCGTCGGGTCCGGTCGGGCCGCGCTCTGGTCGGCCCGGCTCCCGCTGAGCGTCTACGCCGGCCTGCGCGTGGCGCGCTCGGTGCTGCTCGCCTGGCTGGCGGTCTCGGCGCTCGCGCTGCTGGCCGCGCTCGTGGTCGACGTGCGCACCGCCGCCAACATCACCTCCCAGCTGCACGCCGGCGCGGGCGACGTCGTGGCGATCGTCGGCGCCTGCCTGGTGCTGCTGCCCAACGCCGTCCTCTTCTCCTCGGCCTACCTCGCGGGCCCCGGCTTCGCCGTGGGCACCGGCACGGTCGTGGCGCCCTCCGGCGCCGTGCTCGGTCCGCTGCCGCTCTTCCCGCTCCTCGCGGCCCTGCCCGACGACGGTCCCGCCCCGCTGTGGACCTCGGCGCTGCTCGTCGTCCCGGCCCTGATCGCGGCGTTCGGAGCCGTGCGCGCCCACCGTCTGCTGCCCACCCGCCGCTGGGACGAGGCCGCGCTGCGCGGCTGCGTCGGCGGCGTGCTGGCCGGCGTGGCCGTCGGGCTGCTCACCACGCTCGCCGGGGGAGCCGTCGGCCCGGGCCGGATGAGCGAGGTCGCCCCGTTCGCCGGCGACGTGCTCGTGCACCTCGTGGCCTCCTTCGGCCTCGGCGGCCTGCTCGGCGCCCTCGCGGCCGCCGCCTGGGAGCGTCGCACCCCCGAGGCCGACTGACGGCGCTGGGCGCCGCAGCTCCGGAGGCCTCCGGACCACTACGATCGGGCCCCGTGACCGCCCGCCTCGTCGTCCTCGTGTCCGGCTCGGGCACCAACCTGCAGGCCCTGCTGGACGCCTGCGCCGACCCCGCCTTCGGGGCGCGGGTCGTGGCCGTGGGCGCGGACCGTCACGACATCGAGGGCCTGGCCCGCGCCGAGCGCGCGGGCGTCCCGACCTTCGTGCGGCGGGTG
This sequence comes from Nocardioides sp. B129/18, assembly GCF_055282735.1. Taxonomy (NCBI): domain Bacteria; kingdom Bacillati; phylum Actinomycetota; class Actinomycetes; order Propionibacteriales; family Nocardioidaceae; genus Nocardioides; species Nocardioides sp. B129/18. The sequence continues at coordinate 125,663 of NZ_JBUZJI010000009.1, forward strand.
CAGGACTTCTCCAGCCGCGAGCACTGGGACGCCGCGCTCACCGCCGGCGTGGCGGCCTTCGAGCCCGACCTGGTCGTGCTCGCCGGGTTCATGAAGCTGGTGGGGGAGTCGTTCCTCGAGGCCTTCGGCGGTCGCACGGTCAACACCCATCCCGCCCTCTCGCCGGCCTTCCCGGGCATGCACGGCCCGCGTGACGCCCTGGAGCACGGCGTCAAGATCACCGGCGCGACGCTCTTCGTCGTCGACGCCGGGGTCGACACCGGCCAGATCGTCGCCCAGACCGCCGTCCCGGTGGCCGACGACGACGACGTCGAGAGCCTCCACGAGCGCATCAAGACCGCCGAGCGCGCGATGCTCGTCGACACCGTCGGCGTGATGGTGCGCGAGGGCTGGCGCGTCGAGGGCCGCCGGGTGCTCCTCGGCGCGGAGCACCGCGCGTGAGCCGATAGGATCGCCGCACACGACTGGCGCGGGTGGGTGTGACCACCGGGGAGTGACGTCGGGGCATCGTCCGCCTGGGTGCCCTGCTGACCACCGACCTCCGATCCGAACCCACAGCCCGGGAGGCTCCCGATGTCCGACCGCATCGCGATCAAGCGCGCACTCGTCTCCGTCTACGACAAGACCGGCCTGGAGGACCTCGTCCGCGGCCTCGCCGAGGCCGGCGTCGAGCTGGTCTCCACCGGCGGCTCGGCCCGTCTGATCGGCGAGCTCGGCCTGCCGGTGACGAAGGTCGAGGACCTCACCGGCTTCCCCGAGTGCCTCGACGGCCGGGTCAAGACGCTGCACCCGCGCGTGCACGCCGGCATCCTCGCCGACCGCCGCCTGGACTCCCACGTCGCGCAGCTGGCCGACCTCGGCGTCGAGCCGTTCGACCTCGTCGTCGTGAACCTCTACCCGTTCACCCAGACCGTCGCCTCGGGCGCCACGCCCGACGAGTGCGTCGAGCAGATCGACATCGGCGGCCCCTCGATGGTGCGCGCCGCCGCGAAGAATCACCCGTCGGTCGCCGTCATCACCTCGCCGGCCTCCTACGACGCCGTCCTCGCGGCCGTCGCCGCCGGCGGCTTCACCTACGACGAGCGCAAGCGCCTGGCCGCCGAGGCGTTCGTGCACACCGCCAGCTACGACGTCGCCGTGGCGTCCTGGATGGGCAACGTGCTCACCGACACCTCCGACGGCGCGGGCTTCCCGGCCTGGGTCGGCGCCACCTGGAGCCGCGACGCCGTCCTGCGCTACGGCGAGAACCCGCACCAGAGCGCCGCGCTGTACCGCAGCGGCCACGGCGCGGCCGGCCTCGCCGGCGCCGAGCAGCTGCACGGCAAGGAGATGTCGTACAACAACTACGTCGACACCGACGCCGCCCGCCGCGCCGCCTACGACTTCGACGAGCCGGCCGTCGCGATCATCAAGCACGCCAACCCGTGCGGCATCGCCGTCGGCGCCGACGTCGCCGAGGCCCACCGTCGGGCCCACGAGTGCGACCCCGTCTCGGCGTTCGGCGGCGTCATCGCCGCCAACCGCCCGGTGAGCGTCGAGATGGCGCGTCAGGTGGCCGAGGTCTTCACCGAGGTGATCGTCGCCCCCGGCTACGAGGACGGCGCCGTCGAGGTGCTGCAGGGCAAGAAGAACATCCGCATCCTCGTCGCCGAGCCGCTCGAGCGCGGCGGCGTCGAGATGCGGCCGGTCTCCGGCGGCCTCCTCATGCAGGAGACCGACACCGTCGAGGCGCCCGGCGACGACCCGTCGGCCTGGACGCTGGCCACCGGCGAGGCCGCCTCGGCCGAGGTGCTCGCCGACCTCGCCTTCGCGTGGAAGGCCTGCCGGGCCGCGAAGTCCAACGCCATCCTGCTCGCCAAGGACGGCGCCTCGGTGGGCATCGGCATGGGGCAGGTCAACCGCGTCGACTCCTGCCGGCTCGCCGTCGAGCGCGCCAACACCCTCGTCGAGGGCTCCGAGCGGGCCCGCGGCGCCGTGGCCGCCTCCGACGCCTTCTTCCCCTTCGAGGACGGCCCGCAGATCCTCATCGACGCCGGCGTCACGGCCATCGTCCAGCCCGGCGGCTCGGTGCGCGACGAGCTCACCGTCGAGGCCTGCAAGGCCGCCGGCGTGACGATGTACTTCACCGGGACGCGGCACTTCTTCCACTGATCGCGGCCCGCCCTCGGGTGCGGGGATCTCGGCAGGCTCGATCACCGACGGGGTGCGGCTCGATCACGCCGAAACGCGGTGGAGCGGGGTCGGCGGGCGATGAGAGGGTGACGCCGTGCGCGCGCTTCTCGGACGGATCCTGCCTCCCACCCGGCTCGAGCGGGACCTCGCGCTGCAGAGCGTCCTCTCGGCGTTCGCCACGGGCTCGTTCCTCACCGGCACCGCGGTGTTCTTCACCCAGATCGTCGGCCTGACCGGCGCCCAGGTGGGCTTGGGCCTCTCGGTCTCCGCGGCGGTCGCGCTGGTGCTCCAGCTGCCGATGGGGCGCCTGGCCGACCACCTCGGCGCCAAGCAGGTGTGGCTGGGGGCCAGCGCCGCCGAGGCGGCGCTGTACTTCTGCTGGCCGGCGATCGGCGGACTCGGCGCGTTCATCGCGATGCTCTCCGTGCTCGCGGTCGTCGAGACCGCCGGCCGCAACGGCCGCAACGTCTACCGGATCGCGGTCTTCACCCGCGAGACCCGCGTGCGGGCCATGGCCTTCCAGCGGGCGGCGCGCAACGTCGGCTACACCCTCGGCGCCGGCGCGAGCGGCGTCGCGCTCGGCATCGGCGCCGAGTGGGCGATCCTCGCCATCCCGCTGCTCACCGGCGCCCTGCTGGTGGTCAACGCCGTGATGATCGCGGCGACCCTGCCGCCCATCCAGCGGCCCGCGCACGCCGAGTCGGCCGTCGAGGAGGTGCTGCGCGGCGCTCCGGCCGCCTGGCGCAACCGCGGCTTCGTCGTGCTCGCGGCCTGCAACGGCGCGCTGTCGTCGAACCAGGTGCTGCTCAACGTCGTCGTCCCGCTGTGGCTGGTCGAGCGCACCGATGCCCCGCAGACGCTGCTCGCCTGGCTCTTCGGCACCAACACCGTGCTGGCCGTGCTGCTGCAGGTGCGCGCCTCGCGCATGGCCGACTCCGTCGACGGCTCCCTGCGCGCCGTGCGGCTCTCCGGCTGGGCCTTCGTCGTCTCGTGCCTGGTGCTGGCGGTCACCCACGACACCGTCGGCTGGGTCTCGATCGTGCTGATCTGGGCCGGGCACATCACGATCACCGGCGCCGAGCTGTGGCAGTCGGCCGCCGGCTGGGGCCTCACCTCCGAGCTCTCCGACCACCGGCGCCTCGGCGACTACCAGGGCGTGTGGGGCCTGGGCTACCAGATCGAGCCGATCGTCTTCCCGGTGCTCTACACCTTCCTGGCGCTGCAGTGGGGCACGCCGGGCTGGGTCGTGATCGCCGTGATCGGGGTGGCCGCGGCCGCGATCGCGCACCCCGCGGCCCGCGCCGCGCAGCGCCACCTCGAGCGCGTCGGCGCGCCCGTGGCCGCCTGACCCGTCGAGCCCCGGTGTCCCTAGACTGACCCCCGTGACGGCACAGAGGCTCGACGGAACCGCCACCGCGGCGGCGATCAAGGACGAACTGAAGACCCGCGTGGCGGCGCTGCGCGAGCGCGGCGTCGTGCCGGGCCTGGGCACCGTGCTGGTCGGCGACGACCCCGGCTCGCGCTGGTACGTCGGCGGCAAGCACAAGGACTGCGCCGAGGTCGGCATCGAGTCGATCCGCGTCGACCTCCCCGCCACCGCCACGCAGGAGGAGATCGAGGGCCACATCGCCGCCCTCAACGCCGACCCAGCCTGCACCGGCTACATCGTCCAGCTCCCGCTGCCGAAGGGCATCGACGAGAACCGGATCCTCGGCCTCATCGACCCCGCCAAGGACGCCGACGGCCTGCACCCCACCAACCTCGGCTGGCTCGTGCTCGGCACCGAGGCCCCGCTGCCCTGCACCCCCTTCGGCATCGTGGAGATCCTGCGCCGTCACGGCGTGGAGATCGCCGGCGCCGAGGTGGTCGTGGTCGGCCGCGGCGTCACGGTCGGTCGCCCGCTCGGCCTGCTGCTGACCCGCCGCTCGGAGAACGCCACCGTCACGCTGTGCCACACCGGCACCCGCGACCTCGCCTCGCACGTGCGCACCGCCGACATCGTCGTCGCCGCGGCCGGGGTGCCCGGCATCATCACCGCCGACATGGTCAAGCCCGGCGCGGCCGTGCTCGACGTCGGCGTCAGCCGCGTCGACGGCAAGATCGCCGGCGACGTCGCCGACGACGTCTGGGAGGTCGCCGGCTGGGTCTCGCCGAACCCCGGCGGCGTCGGCCCGATGACGCGGGCCATGCTGCTCTCGAACATCGTCACCATCGCCGAGCGCGCGCTCGACTGATGACGCCGCCTCCGGGCGACGGCGCGCCGCCCCGGCGCTGGCGTCGACGTCCCCAGACCATCGGCGGGCTGCTCTACCTGATCGTCCTCGCCGGCACCGGCGGCGGCCTCCTCCTCGCGCTGGCCGGGGAGTGGCGCGTCGGCGTGCGCATCATCGGGCTGGCCCTCGTCGTGGCCGCCGTCAGCCGGGGCTCGCTGCGCCCCGAGGAGGCCGGCATGCTCGGCATCCGCAACCGGGTCATCGACGCCGGCATGCTCGCGCTCGTCGGGCTGGCGATCATCGTCCTGGCCTCCAGCATCCCGTCGGCCTGAGCCGCGCCGGCGACACCTCCACGAACGACGCCGGCGCCGCCCCTCACGAGGAGGGACGGCGCCGGTGCTGCGTGCGGTGGTGCGGGGCTCAGATCAGGCCGAGCTCGGTGACGGCGTCGCGCTCGTCGGCCAGCTCGGCCACCGAGGCGTCGATGCGGCCGCGGGAGAACTCGTCGATCTCCAGGCCCTGGACGATGCTCCAGTCGCCGTCCTTCGTGGTGACGGGGAAGGAGGAGACCAGGCCCTCGGGGACGCCGTAGGAGCCGTCGGAGACGACCGCCATCGAGACCCAGTCGCCCTCGGCGGAGCCGTAGAGCCAGTCGCGGGCGGCGTCGATGGTGGCCGAGGCGGCCGACGCGGCGGAGGAGGAGCCTCGGGCGTCGATGATGGCCGCGCCTCGCTTGGCGACGGTGGGGATGAAGTCGTTCTCGATCCAGGCCTGGTCGTTCACGACCTCGGCGGCGTTGCGGCCACCGACCTGGGCGTGGAACAGGTCGGGGTACTGGGTGGCGGAGTGGTTGCCCCAGATGGTCATGTGGCTGATCTCGGTGACGGCGGCGCCGGTCTTGGCGGCCAGCTGCGAGATCGCGCGGTTGTGGTCGAGGCGGGTCAGCGCGGAGAAGCGCTCGGCCGGGATGTCGGGGGCGTTGCGCGAGGCGATGAGCGCGTTGGTGTTGGCCGGGTTGCCGGTGACGCCGATGCGGACGTCGTCGGCGGCCACCTTGTTGAGGGCCTTGCCCTGCGCGGTGAAGATCGCGCCGTTGGCCGAGAGCAGGTCGCCGCGCTCCATGCCCGGGCCGCGCGGCCGCGCGCCGACGAGCAGGGCGAGGTTGACGCCGTCGAAGATCTTCTCGGCGTCGTCGCCGATCTCGACGCCCGCGAGACCGGGGAAGGCGCAGTCGTCGAGCTCCATGACGACGCCCTCGAGGGCCTTGAGGGCCGGGGTGATCTCGAGCAGGCGCAGCTCGATCGGGGCACCGCCGGTCAGCGCGCCGCTGGCGAGGCGGAACAGCAGGCTGTAGCCGATCTGGCCGGCCGCGCCGGTGACGGCCACCTTCAACGGGGTGGGGCTCACGACTTCTCCTTGGGAACGAGGGTGCGCTCTTGGGTCCCGAGCGCTACTGGCGAAGTTAGCAGCGTCGCGCCTCCGCGCTCCCCGCGGGTGCGGCGGGCGGGACACGGGGGTCGGTCCGGGGTCGGGGCACGGTGGACGGGGCGGGTGACGCGGGGCCCCCGATGCTGGGAGGGTGACAGGGCACGCAGCCCATCAGGTATCTTGACGTCGAGACACTTTCGCGATCCGAGGAGCAGCCCGCACCATGTCCCCGATCATCTACACGCACACGGACGAGGCGCCGCTCCTGGCGACCTACTCGTTCCTGCCGATCATCCAGGCCTACGCCGCGAAGGCCGGCGTCGAGATCGAGACGCGCGACATCTCGCTGTCGGGCCGCATCATCAGCCAGTTCCCCGAGCGCCTCACCGAGGAGCAGCGCATCGCCGACCACCTCGCCGAGCTCGGCGAGCTGGCCACGCGCCCCGAGGCCAACATCATCAAGCTGCCCAACATCTCCGCCTCGATCCCGCAGCTCAAGGCCGCGGTCGCCGAGCTGCAGAGCCAGGGCTACGACATCCCGGACTACCCCGAGAGCCCCTCCACCCCCGAGGAGCAGGAGATCCGCGCCCGGTTCGACAAGGTCAAGGGCTCCGCGGTCAACCCGGTCCTGCGCGAGGGCAACTCCGACCGCCGCGCGCCGGCGTCGGTGAAGAACTACGCCAAGGCCCACCCGCACCGCATGGGCGCCTGGAGCGCCGACTCCAAGACGTCGGTGGCCACCATGGGCGAGCACGACTTCCGCAGCAACGAGAAGTCGGTCGTCATCGCCGCCGACGACACCCTGCAGATCAAGCACGTCGCCGCCGACGGCACCGAGACGGTGCTCAAGGAGTCCGTGAAGGTGCTGGCCGGCGAGGTCGTCGACGCCACCTTCATGGACGTCGCCGCGCTGCGCGCCTTCCTCGCGGAGCAGGTCGCCCGGGCCAAGGCCGACGGCGTGCTGTTCTCCGCCCACCTGAAGGCCACGATGATGAAGGTCTCCGACCCCATCGTCTTCGGCCACGTCGTCGAGGTCTTCTTCGCCGACGTCTTCGCCCAGCACGGCGAGGCCCTGAAGGCCGCGGGCCTCTCGGCCAACGACGGCCTCGGCGCGATCCTCGCCGGACTCGACAAGGTCGCGAACGGCGCCGAGATCAAGGCCGCCTTCGAGGCCGCGATCGCCGAGGGCCCCGCCCTCGCGATGGTCGACTCCGACAAGGGCATCACCAACCTCCACGTGCCCTCCGACGTCATCATCGACGCCTCGATGCCCGCGATGATCCGCACCTCGGGTCACATGTGGAACGCCGCGGGCGAGGAGCAGGACACCCTCGCGGTGATCCCCGACTCCAGCTACGCCGGCGTCTACCAGGCCGTCATCGACGACTGCAAGGCCCACGGCGCCTACGACCCCTCCACCATGGGCTCGGTGCCGAACGTCGGCCTGATGGCCAAGGCGGCCGAGGAGTACGGCTCCCACGACAAGACCTTCGAGGTCCCCGCCGACGGCGCCGTCCAGGTCGTCGACTCCTCGGGCGCGGTGCTCCTCGAGCACCAGGTCAAGGCCGGCGACATCTGGCGCACCTGCCAGACCAAGGACGCCCCGATCCGCGACTGGGTCAAGCTCGCCGTCTCCCGCGCCCGCGCCACCGGCTCCCCGGCGGTGTTCTGGCTCGACGAGACCCGCGCCCACGACGCCAACCTGATCGCCAAGGTCCACGAGTACCTCGCCGACCACGACACCGACGGTCTGACCATCGAGATCATGGCGCCGGCCGAGGCCACCACCTACTCGGTCGAGCGGATCCGCCGGGGCGAGGACACCATCTCGGTCACCGGCAACGTGCTGCGCGACTACAACACCGACCTCTTCCCGATCCTCGAGCTCGGCACCTCGGCGAAGATGCTCTCGGTCGTCCCGCTCATGAACGGCGGCGGCCTCTTCGAGACCGGCGCCGGCGGCTCGGCGCCCAAGCACGTGCAGCAGCTGGTCAAGGAGAACTACCTGCGCTGGGACAGCCTCGGCGAGTTCTTCGCGCTGGTGCCCTCCCTCGAGCTCTACGCCGAGCAGGCCTCCGCGCCCGGCGCGAAGGTCCTCGCGGCCGCGCTCGACCGCGCCACCGAGACCTTCCTCAACGAGGACAAGTCCCCGACGCGTCGCGTCGGCGGCATCGACAACCGCGGCTCGCACTTCTTCCTCGCGCTCTACTGGGCCCAGGAGCTCGCCGCGCAGACCGAGGACGCCGCCCTCGCGGCCGCCTTCGGCCCGTTCGCCGAGATCCTCGCCGCGCAGGCGGATGCCATCGTCGCCGAGCTCAACGGCGTCCAGGGCTCCCCGGCCGACATCGGCGGCTACTACCGCCCCGACGACGCCAAGGCGTCGACGGTGATGCGGCCCTCGAGCACGCTCAACGAGGCGCTCGCCTCGCTCTGAGCCAGCGCTCCATCACCGCAGCCCGGTCCCCGCGTGGGGCCGGGCTGCGGTGCCTCTCAGGGCTAGGCTCGAGCGCGAGATGGGCGAGACGATCTGCCACGTCCGCAAGGTGTCCCTCGGGCTCAAGCGGAGGTACCGGCTCCACGACGACGACGGCACGGGCCGCCCCGGGCCGGTGATCGGCCACGCCGAGAGGCTGCTCAAGGCCTCCGAGGAGATCGTCCTCTTCCGCGACGAGCAGCGCACGGAGCGCCTCGCGACGGTCACCGAGAGCGGCGCCGGCCTGGTCGCCTCCCTCACCGGCTACGACGTCGTCGACGCCCACGGCGAGCCGATCGGGTCCTTCCGGGCGCTGGTCAGGCAGTCGCTCGAGCGCACCACCTGGGAGTGCGTGCAGCCCGGCGTCGGCACCATGGTCGGCGTCGAGCGCAGCGTGCGGGTGGCCCGGGTGCGTCGGGCCGTGGGTCTGCTCGGTCCCCTCGGTGAGATCGCGAACGCGCTCACGAAGTACCACCTCGACTTCGCCCTCGATGACCGTGCGATGTTCAGCGTCGAGAAGCCGAAGGTCCTCGACGACTGGTACCGCGTCCGCATCCACGCCGACGGGCTCGACCGCACCCTCCTCCTCGCCCTCGCGGTGACGCTGGAGGCACGCCTGCGCGGCTGAGGCGCCGGCTCCGCTGCTCCTTCACCGCGCCGGCGGTGGCGTTCATGATCCGCTTCTGGAGGATCAGGAACACCACGGCCACCGGGATCGTCATGACGGCCGCGGCCGCCAGCTTGATCGGGTGCTGAGCGGCAGCGACGCGACGACCCGCCAGGAGTCGGGCTCGAGCCGACCGGAGATGAGCACGGCCTGCTCCACGCGGGTCCGCAGCGGCAGCCGCGGCGCGATCTCCGCCTCGGCCGCCCGCAGCGCCGCCACCGAGCCCAGCCGCGCCTCGCCCACGGTCAGGTGCGGCACGGCGTCGTCGTAGGCGCCCTCGTAGGGGCGGTGCGCGGGGAAGGCCGCGACCACCGCGTCGGTGAGGGCGCGGAAGGCGGCGTCGGCGGCGGCGTCCGGGGCGAGCCACAGGACGTCCTCCCCGAACCAGTCGCAGCGCTCGAACGCGACGTCGAAGGCGGGCACCTGCGCCACGGCCGCCGCCAGGCGGGCGACCGCGGCGTCGTCGAGCTCCGTCGGCGGCGCGAAGGGGAACACGACGGTGACGTGCGCCGGCACGCCCCACGACGCCGCATCGTCGAGGTGGGCGCGGTGGTGGGCGACGATCGGCTCGGCGCCGGGCACCGGCACGATCACGGCCGCGTGGGTGTCGAGGAGCGGGCTCATGCGGCGTCCTGCGTCGGCGCGAGCTCGGCGAGCAGCAGGGAGTCGTCCCCGAACGGCGCCACCTCCGAGGCCACCACCCGCAGGTCGCCGGACGCGGCGACCTCGGCCAGCAGGTCGGCGGTGCGGAACGCCTCGTGGTGGCGCGGGAACCCGGGGTCCGGCCGAGGTCCGACGCTCGCCGGGGCGGGTGCGGCGAAGGTCGCGGTGAGCACGCGGCCGCGCGGCCGCAGGACCCGCCGCCACTCGGCCATCGCCGCCGTCGGGTCGGGCAGGAGGTGCAGCACGGTGACACAGGTGACGACGTCGACGCTGGCGTCGGGCAGCGGAACGTCGGTGGCGTCGGCCAGGACGAGCACGGCGTCCGGCAGAGCGGCCCGGGCGAGGGCGAGCATGCCGGGGGAGCGGTCGAGGCCGAGGAGTCGCAGCTCGGGATCGAGCCGGTGCGCCGCGCGCAGCACCAGCCCGGTGCCGGTGCCGACGTCGAGGAGGCGCCGCGGCGCGAGGGAGACCGCGCGGGCCGCCACCTCGTCGGCGAGCGTGCGGTGCATGAGGCTCTCGTCGTAGGTGGACGCGCGGTGGTCGTAGTGCGCGCTGACCCGGCCGAGGACGTCCATGGACCCCATCCTGCCGCCGCGGGGAGACCTCGCTCACGTCCCACGCCCAGGAGCCCCGCCGCGGAATAGGAGCCGGAGCCGGGGCGGTTGGACGATGGTGACCGTGACTCGGACCGACGCCCCGCCCTCCGTCCCCGGATCCTCGACCTCGCACCCCCATGGCTCCTCCCGCCACGTGACCCTCGCGATCCTCGCGCTGGCGCTCGGCGGCTTCGCCATCGGCACCACCGAGTTCGTGACGATGGGGCTGCTGCCCCAGATCGCCGACGGCATCGGCACCTCCGAGCCCACCGCGGGCCACGTCATCTCGGCCTACGCCCTCGGCGTGGTCGTCGGCGTCCCGATCCTCAGCTTCTTCGGCGCCGGCCTGCCGCGCCGCGCGCTGCTCCTCGGCCTGATGGCCTTCTACGCGCTGTTCAACCTGCTCAGCGCCGTCGCCACCGGCTACGGCATGCTCACCGTCGCCCGGTTCCTCGACGGCCTGCCGCACGGCGCGTACTTCGGCGTCGCGAGCCTCGTGGCGGCCAGCCTGGTCTCCCCGGAGCGGCGCGGCCGGGCCGTCGCCAGCGTCATGCTGGGCCTCTCGGTGGCCAACGTCGTCGGCGTCCCGGCCGCGACGTGGCTGGGCCAGCACGTCGGCTGGCGTGCGGCCTACCTCTCGACCGCCGGCATCGCCGTGGCCACCGTCGTCCTGACGCTGCTGTTCGTGCCGTCGTGCCCGGGCGACCCCGAGGCCACCGGACGCCGCGAGGCGCGCTCGTTCTTCTCCAGCTCGCAGGTGTGGCTGACGATGGCCGCCGGCGCGCTCGGCTTCGGCGGCATGTTCGCCGTCTACTCCTACATCGCCACCACCGTCACCGACATCGGCGGCCTCTCGGAGGGCACCGTCCCGGTGTTCCTGCTGGCCTTCGGCCTCGGCATGGTCGTCGGCACCTGGCTGGCCGGCGAGCTGGCCGGCTGGTCGGTGTTCCGCTCGCTCATCGGCGCCGGCATCGGCTCGGCGATCGTCATGGTGCTGTTCTGGGTGCTCGCGCCCTACGGCTGGGCGCTCCTCCCGGTGGTCTTCCTCATCACCGCGATCGGCTCGGTGCTCGTGGTCAACCTGCAGCTGCGCCTCATGGACGTCGCCGGCGACGCCGTGACGCTGGGCGCCGCCATGAACCACGCGGCCCTCAACGTCGCCAACGCGCTCGGCGCCTGGCTGGGCGGCGTCGTGATCGCCGCCGGCTACGGCTACCGCGCGCCGGCCCTGGTCGGCGCGGCGCTCTCCGTGCTCGGGGTCGGCATCCTGCTGCTCGCCGCCGCGCGTCACCGCGCGGGCGTGGCGGCCGACGAGGTGGCCGCCGCACCCCGCGAGGGCGTCGGCGTCGGCGATCGGCCAGAATGACCCCCATGCCCGCCACGTCCGAGGTCGAGCCCGCCCTGTCCGTCCCCAGCACGCCGGCCGGAGCCAGGCCGCGGGTGCTCTCGGGCATCCAGCCGACGTCGGACTCCTTCCACTTCGGCAACTACCTCGGCGCGCTGCGCCAGTGGGTCGACCTCCAGCGCGACCACGAGCCGTTCTTCTTCATCGCCGACCTGCACGCCATCACCGTCGAGCAGGATCCCAAGGTGCTGCGGGAGCGGTGCCTGCGCGCGGCCGCGCAGCTGATCGCGATGGGCGTGGAGCCCGAGCGGTCCTCGATCTTCATCCAGAGCCACGTGCCGGCCCACCCGCAGCTGGCCTGGGTGCTCAACTGCCTCACCGGCTTCGGCGAGGCGCGGCGGATGACGCAGTTCAAGGACAAGTCGGCCAAGCAGGGGGAGGGCACGGCCAGCGTCGGCCTGTTCACCTACCCGATCCTGCAGGCCGCCGACATCCTGCTCTACCGGCCCCACTACGTGCCGGTCGGCGAGGACCAGCGCCAGCACCTCGAGCTCACCCGCGATCTCGCGCAGCGGTTCAACCACCGCTACAAGAAGACCTTCCGGCTCCCCGAGCCCTACATCCTCAAGGCCACCGCGAGGATCGCGGACCTGCAGGACCCCACCGCGAAGATGTCGAAGTCGGCGTCCTCGCCTGCCGGCATCATCGAGCTGCTCGACCAGCCGAGCGTCAGCGCGAAGAAGATCCGCTCGGCGGTCACCGACTCCGACGCCGAGATCCGCTTCGACCCCGAGGCCAAGCCCGGCGTCAGCAACCTGCTCACCCTCCACTCGGCGCTCAGCGGCGAGAGCGTCGACAGCCTGGTCGAGCAGTACGCCGGTCGCGGCTACGGCGACCTCAAGAAGGACCTCGCCGAGCTCGTCGTCTCCTTCGTCACCCCGTTCCGCGACCGCACGCTGGAGCTCCTCGACGACCAGGCCTACCTCACCGGCGTGCTGAAGGCCGGTGCCGAGCGGGCCGGCGCGATCGCCGAGGCCACCGTGCGCGACGTCTACCAGCGCGTCGGCTTCGTCGCCCCGGGCGCGTGAGGCCGGTCGCGGACGACGGCACTAGGGTGTCACCCGTGGTCACCATCGGCGTAGCGGTCGCGATCCCGGAGCCGTGGGGCACCCAGCTCCAGGACTACCGCACCTCGCTCGGCGACACGACGGCGACGATGATCCCCACCCACATCACGCTGGTGCCGCCGATCGACGTCGACGACGAGGTGCTGCCGCAGGTGCGCGCGCACCTGGCGGAGGTCGCCGCCGGCACCGCCGCCTACGACGTCCACCTGCGCGGCACGGGCACGTTCCGGCCGGTCTCGCCGGTGGTCTTCGTGATGCTCGCCGAGGGCATCTCCCAGTGCGAGCAGCTGGCCGACGCCGTGCGCTCGGGCCCGCTGGGCGTCGATCTCGACTTCCCGTACCACCCGCACGTCACCGTGGCCCACCACCTCGACGACCCGGCGCTCGACCGCGCCTTCGAGGAGCTCGCCACCTTCGAGTGCCGGTTCCCGGTGGCCGACTTCCACCTCTACGTCCACGACGCCCGGGACGGCTGGCAGCCCACCGACGCGTTCGCGCTGCAGCCCCCCCAGGAGGGTGTGTAGGCGCTCCTGCGTCGGGCACGGTGGTCCTCGTGAAGGAACGTCTCGCACGGCTGCGCAGCCGCTACCCCGCCCTGGACCGCATCCTGTCGATGCAGGAGCACTACGGGGCGGTGCAGGCCGGCCAGCAGGCCGGCGCGGTCACGTACTTCGCCTTCCTCTCGTTCTTCCCGGTGCTGGCGCTCGCGGTGTTCGTCGTCGGCGTGGTCTCCCACGTCTATCCCGACGCCGACGCCGACCTGCAGAGGACGCTGGACTCGGTGATGCCCGGCGTGCTCGACGGCTCGCTCTCGCTGAAGGACCTGCGGACCTTCTCCGGACTCGCGGGCATCGTCGGCCTCCTCGGCGTGCTCTACTCCGGCCTCGGCTGGCTCTCCGCGCTGCGCGCGGCCCTGACGGTGGTCTTCGAGCCGCCGGAGACCGCGCGGCTCTCCTTCGTCGCGGGCAAGCTGCGCGACCTGCTCTCGCTCATCGTCCTCGGGAGCGTGCTGTTCGTGGCGGTGGCCGTCACCGGCTTCGTCGCGGGCTTCTCCGGCGACGTCCTGGACTGGCTGGGCCTGGACTCCACCCTCGGCTGGGTCGTGCGCCTGATCAGCATCGCGCTGGGCCTGGCGGCCAACGCCGTGCTCTTCTACGCGATGTTCCGGCTCCTCGCCGCGGCGCACCTGCCGCCGCGGGCCCTGTGGCAGGGCGCGATCCTGGGCGCGGTGCTCTTCGAGGTGCTCAAGCAGCTCGCCGGGCTGCTGCTCGCCGGCACCCGCGGCTCGCCGGCCTTCCAGGCATTCGGCGTCGCGCTGATCCTCCTGATCTGGATCAACTACTTCACGCGGCTGGTGCTCTACTGCGCGGCCTTCGCCGCCACCTCGCCGGTCGCGCTGGCTGCCCGGCCCCTGCGCGAGCACGACCCCGTGCAGGGGCCTCCGCTGCCGTCGGCGGCCGACGGCGAGCACCACGTCGTGGGCGCGACGCCCGAGCCCGCCGACGAGCCACCGCCGGCGTGGCGCTCCTTCGCGGTGGGTGCGGGCGTCGGCGCCGGCCTCGCGGCCCTCGTGGCGGAGGTCCGCCGAGGCGGCCGCTCGTGAGCGAGCCTGCCGAGCCGGACCTCGCGCGGGCGCTCGCCTGGGCGGAGGGGACGCTCGGCCCGATCGTCGACATCCGCTCACCGGTGGGCGCACCTCGACGATGCTCCGCGTCGAGTCCGAGGAGGGCCCGCCCGCGGTGCTGCGGCTGATGGACCGGGAGCCGTGGCGCACCCACGGCGCCGCCCTCACCACGCGCGAGCACGAGATCCAGGGACTGCTCATCGGCACGCCCGTGCGCGCGCCCCGCAGCCTCGCGCTCGACGCCGACGGGGAGCGGGCCGGCGTCCCGGCCCACCTGATGACGCTGCTGCCGGGAGCTCCGCAGTCGGTCGTCGGGACCGCGCGCGTCGAGGCGCTGGTCGAGGCGATGGTCGCGCTGCACGCGATCGAGCCGTCCATCCCCGTGCGTGCTTGGCAGTCGTGGGCCCCGGAGGCGAAGTGGCGCGTGCCGCCCTGATCCACCGTGACCTCCAGCCCAGCAACGTGCTCTGGGACGCCGGCCGGATCACCGGGATCGTCGACTGGGTCGAGACCTCGATCGGCCCGGCCTGGCTCGACGTCGCCCACTGCGCCACCTGGATCGCCGTCGAGCACGGCGTCGAGGCGGGGGAGGAGCTCGCCCGGGCCTACCGGCGCCGCACGGGCCTCGAGCCCGTGCCGTGGTTCGACGTCATGGACCTCGTCGCGCATCTCCCGCTGCCCGGCCGCCAGGACTGGTTCGGCGACGACGGACCGCAGCGTCCGCGCCTCGAGGAGCGACTGCGTCGCGTCCTCGCCGCCCCGTGACCCTGGGAGGCGGAGGATCCGGGGGACGCCGAAGGCCCCGCCGGCGAGCCGGCGGGGCCTTCGGGGTCGCTGCTGGGGTGCGGCGTCAGCGCTGGATCAGCGACCGGCCTTGAGGGCGGTGCGCAGGTCCTTGTTCAGCTGGCTGATGACGTCCAGCGGGATGCCCTTGGGGCACGCCGTGGCGCACTCGCCGATGTTCGTGCAGCCGCCGAAGCCCTCCTCGTCGTGCTGGCCGACCATGCCGACGACGCGCTCGTAGCGCTCCGGCTGGCCCTGCGGCAGCTCGCCGAGGTGGGTGATCTTCGCGCCGAGGAACAGCGACGCCGAGCCGTTGGGGCACGCCGCGACGCACGCGCCGCAGCCGATGCAGGTGGCGACGTTGAACGCGCGCATGGCCTTGTCGCGGGGCGCGGGCACCGAGTTGGCCTCGGGGGCCGAGCCGGTGTTGGCCGAGATGTAGCCGCCGGACTGGATGATCCGGTCGAAGGCCGAGCGGTCGACGATGAGGTCCTTGACGACCGGGAACGCGCCCGAGCGCCAGGGCTCGATCGTGATGGTGTCGCCGTCCTTGAACGAGCGCATGTGCAGCTGGCAGGTCGTGGTGACCTCGGGGCCGTGCGCCTGTCCGTTGATCATCAGCGAGCAGGAGCCGCAGATGCCCTCGCGACAGTCGTGCTCGAAGGCCACGGGCTCCTCGCCCTGGGACTGCAGCTGCTCGTTGAGGATGTCGAGCATCTCGAGGAAGCTCATGTCCTCGGAGATGCCGCCCAGCTGGTAGGTGTGCATCTGGCCCGCGGCGGACGCGTTCGGCTGACGCCAGATCTTGAGGGTCAGGTTCATGTCGGTCACTTGTACGACCTCTGCTTCATCTCGATCGCGGTGTAGATCAGGTCCTCCTTGTGCAGGACCGGCTGGCCCTCCTCGCCCCCGAACTCCCAGGCCGCCACGTAGGCGAACTCGTCGTCGTGGCGCAGGGCCTCGCCGTCCTCGGTCTGCGACTCGCTGCGGAAGTGTCCGCCGCAGGACTCGCGCCGGTTGAGGGCGTCGATGCACATGAGCTCGCCGAGCTCGATGAAGTCGATGACCCGGCCGGCCTTCTCCAGGCTCTGGTTGAGGCTGTCGGCGGTGCCGAGGACCCGCAGGTCGTTCCAGAACTCGCGCTTGAGCTCGCGGATCATGTCGATGGCCTTGCGCAGCCCGTCCTCGCTGCGCTCCATGCCGCAGTACTCCCACATGATGTGGCCGAGCTCCTTGTGGAAGGAGTCGGGGGAGCGGGTGCCGTTGATCGAGAGGAACTTCTCGACCCGGGTCTCGACGGCCTGCTTGGCCTCCTTGACCGCGGGGTCCGACTCCTCGACCGGGGCGAACGGGCCGTCGGCGAGGTAGTCGCGGATGGTGTTCGGCAGCACGAAGTAGCCGTCGGCCAGGCCCTGCATGAGCGCCGAGGCGCCGAGGCGGTTCGCGCCGTGGTCGGAGAAGTTGGCCTCGCCGGTGACGAAGAGGCCCTCGATGTTGGACTGCAGGTGGTAGTCGACCCACAGGCCGCCCATGACGTAGTGCACCGCGGGGTAGATGCGCATCGGCACCTCGTAGGGGTTCTCGCCCGTGATCCGCTGGTACATGTCGAAGAGGTTGTCGTACTTCTCGCGGACGGCGTCCTCGCCGAGGCGCTTGATGGCGTCGGCGAAGTCGAGGTAGACGCCGCGACGGAAGTCGCCGACCATCGGGCCCACGCCGCGACCCTCGTCGCAGACGTTCTTGGCCTGGCGGGAGGCGATGTCGCGGGGGACCAGGTTGCCGAAGGAGGGGTAGATCCGCTCCAAGTAGTAGTCGCGGTCCTCCTCGGGGATCTGGCGCGGGTCCTTGTCGCAGTCCTCGGCGCGCTTGGGCACCCAGATGCGACCGTCGTTGCGCAGCGACTCCGACATCAGGGTCAGCTTCGACTGGTGGTCGCCGGAGACCGGGATGCAGGTGGGGTGGATCTGCGTGAAGCACGGGTTGGCCATGTAGGCGCCCTTGCGGTGCGCACGCCACGCGGCGGTGACGTTGGACCCCATCGCGTTGGTGGAGAGGAAGAAGACGTTGCCGTAGCCGCCGGAGGCGAGCACGACGGCGTCGGCGAGGTGGGTCTCGATCTCGCCGGTGACGAGGTCGCGGGCGATGATGCCGCGCGCCTTGCCGTCGACGATGATCAGCTCGAGCATCTCGTGGCGCGTGAACTGCTGCACGGTGCCGGCCGCGACCTGGCGCTCCATGGCCTGGTAGGCGCCGATCAGCAGCTGCTGACCGGTCTGGCCACGGGCGTAGAACGTGCGGGAGACCTGCACGCCGCCGAAGGAGCGGTTGTCGAGGAGGCCGCCGTACTCGCGGGCGAACGGGACGCCCTGCGCGACGCACTGGTCGATGATGTTCGTGCTGACCTCGGCCAGGCGGTACACGTTCGACTCGCGGCTGCGGTAGTCGCCGCCCTTGACGGTGTCGTAGAAGAGGCGGAAGACGGAGTCGCCGTCCTCCTTGTAGTTCTTGGCCGCGTTGATGCCGCCCTGGGCGGCGATCGAGTGCGCACGACGCGGGGAGTCCTGGTAGCAGAAGGACTTCACGTTGTAGCCGGCCTCGCCGAGCGTGGCCGCCGCGGCGCCACCGGCGAGGCCGGTGCCGACGATGATGACGGTCAGCTTGCGTCGGTTGGCCGGGTTGACCAGGCGGTTCTCGAACTTCCGCGTGGTCCAGCGCTGGGCGATGGGACCGGTGGGCGCGGCCGTGTCGACGATCTTCTCGCCCAGGGTGTAGTACCCGTGGGCGTCGTCGGAGGTCTGGGTGGGCGCCGTGTTGAGGGGGGTCAGCCCGTCGTGGAGGGTGGAGCCAGCCATGGTTCGCGTCTCCTTACTTCTCGATGATGCCGGCGAGGACGGACAGCGGGACGAGCGAGAAGCCACCGGCGACGACGACGGCGACGACCCACCCGGCGAGCTTGGCGCGCTGGCGGGCGAGCGGGCTGTTGGTCAGGCCGAGGGTCTGCAGCGAGCTCCACGTGCCGTGGTGCAGGTGCAGGCCGAGCGCGGCCATCGCGATCAGGTAGATGATCGTCATCCACCACACGCCGAAGGTGTCGACCAGGAGGCGGTACGGGTTGTCCGTCGAGCCGCCGGCCGGGTTGACCTTGACGATGGTGAAGTTCAGGAGGTGCCAGATCAGGAAGATCAGCAGAGTGGCGCCGCCCCAGCGCATCGTGCGCGAGGAGACGGCCGAGGCGACGTTGCGCTTGACCTGGTACTTGACCGGTCGCGCCTTGCCGGCGCGACGCGCGAGCGCGACGGCGCTGGCGACGTGCACGACGAGCGCCGCGATCAGGCCGACGCGCAGGATCCACAGGACCCCGGTGCGCGGGAAGATCGGCTCTCCGATGGTGCGCAGGTGCTCGGCGTAGGTGTTGAAGGACTCCTCACCGGAGAACGCCTTCAAGTTGCCGTACATGTGCGTCAGCACGAAGAGGATGAACAGGATGCCGCTCACGGCCATCGCGATCTTCAAGGTGATCGTCGAACGGGACGCGCGCGCTCCTCGGACCAGGGTCGGGGTTGCCACGAAATCCAAAGGTACCCCCATGACGAGGTGACCGTCGGGGGCGATGACGCGGCGCACGCGGCCGAGGACCTCGCGCTTGG